>JADIMX010000025.1 GCA_017694425.1 Candidatus Fimicola merdigallinarum | reverse complement strand
TGTGTATAAGAGACAGCTACAAAAAGATGTCAAATAAAAAAGGCATAGTTTAAAAACTATACCTTTAAATTTTTTATTAGTATATTTCTGAAGCCTTATCTATTATAGACTGTGGTATATCTAAGCCTATTTTATCGGCAAATGTTTTATTTAAGTATATTTTAGTTTCTGTTACAAACTCTACTGGTGTATTTTCAGGTTTTTCTCCGTTTAATATACGGATTGCCATTTTTCCTGTTTGCTTTCCGGCATCGTAGTAATCAAAGGCTGATGTTCCAACTGAACCTTGTTCAACCATAACTGATGCACCAGTAACTATTGGAAGTTTATTTTCTTCACATATAGATGATACTGTTGGCATAGCTGATGCCATTATATTATCAACTGGGATAAAAAGACCATCAACTTTTCCAGCTATTGATGATATAGCCTGAGAGATATCATTTGAGTTTGTTACAGTTGTTATAACTGGTTCTATACCTTTTGATTTTAAATAATCTAATGCTATATTTACTTGAACTTCTGAATTTACCTCATTTGTGCAGTAGGCGATACCTATTTTTTTAGCATTTGGAACAAGCTCAAGAAGAATATTGAGTTGTTCTTCTACTGGTGGCATATCGCTTACACCTGTAATATTAGTATTAGGTTTTTCGTTACTTTCAACAAGTCCAGCACTAACCATATCAGTTATTGACGCTCCGATTATAGGTATTTCTGAAGTTTCTGAGGCAACTGCCTGTGCTGATGGTGTAGCTATTGCTATTATAATATCGGAGTTATCATTTACAAATTTGCTACTTATAGTTTTTAAATTTGACTGGTCGCCTTGAGCATTTTGGTAGTCAATTTCAATATTTACACCGTCTTTGTAACCATTACTTTCAAGCTCATCTACAATACCAGCATAGATATCATCAAGGGACTGATGTTCTACATACTGGATAATACCTACTTTTAAAGTATTATCATCAGTTTTGTTGCTACTAGAACAAGCTGTTAAAAGTAATGCAGACATACCTAAAGCCACGAAGCTCATTATTCTTTTTTTCATAAAAATCTCTCCTTTTCTCATCTCGTCTTAAATTTTTAAAATCTCATCTCGTCTAATAAATACTAAAAAAAGTAGTATTTAAGTTTGATTATATGCTTATAAGTTACATTTGTCAATAAAACCCAGCTTTATTTATCTAATTTTTTTAAAAAATTTTCTATTTCGGTTACACTTTCGCATAATAGTATCTTTTTTGCGTCTTCTATGGCATTTTCATAGTTTATTGTACTTATAAATTTTCGTATAGGAAGAACTTTTGTAGGGTTTATACTGAAAGATTCTATACCTAGACCTATAAACACATATATATTTTTTGGTTCTGCCACAGTTTCGCCGTAGATATAGCAGAATTTATTTGCTTTTTTTGCTGTATCTGATACATACTTTATTATTCTTAAAATTGATGGTTCTAGTGTGTTAAATCTATGTGCTACAGCTGGATTAAGTCTATCTACTGCTAACATATATTGTGTTAAGGCTGTTCCGCTTATTGCAACAAAGTCAACGTATTTTATTAAAGTATCTATCATTAACCCTGATGATGGAACTTCTATTACCATTCCGACCTCTATATTTTCGTTAAATGGTATATTCTCTTTTCTAAGCTCTATTTTAGCTTTTTCAAGTGTTTCTAAAGCACCTAAAATATCCTCTTTATTTGAAATTAGAGGGAAAAGTATTTTTACATTTCCATAGGCTGATGCTTTAAGTATTGCTCTTATTTGGGTTAAGAATATTTCTGGTTTTGCTAGAGATATTCTTATGGCACGATAGCCTAGAAATGGGTTTCTTTCGTGTTCTAAATTAAAGCCCGAAACTACTTTGTCATCTCCTGTATCCATTGTTCGTATTATAAATGACTTTTCTTTTTTCTGTTCTGCTATAGTTTTATATACATTGAACTGGAAATCTTCACTTGGTAGGTTTTCATAGTCAGTATAAAGGAAGTCAGTTCTAAATAAACCTATACCGTCGGCACCTACTTTTTTATATTTTGCTGATGTATTTACATCTATTACGTTGCCAAATATTTTTAAAGATTTTCCATCTTTTGTTATAGTAGGCATATTTGCGTATTCTTTTATACAGGCTTTATTAGCTGAATATTTAGATAATTTGCTCATAGAATCAAGAATATCAACTTTGCAAAGGTCATAGTTTACCGTTCCTTTTTCGCCGTCTATAAATATTATTTCGCCATTTTTTATTTCATCAACATAGTTTTTACAGGATATAACACAAGGTATTTCCATATCCACAGATATTAGAGTTGTATGACTTTTTGTGCTACCTTTTCTTAGAACAAGGCCTTTTACGTGGTTATGGTCTACTGAACGCATCATATTTGTTGGGATATCATCACATATTAGTATAACGTCATCTTCTATATGGAATATATCTGGGTAAGTTAAGCCTGAAAGAAGATACATTAATCTTTTTCCTACCTCGATTATATCTGGTATTCTTTTTTCTAAATTTTCGTTATCTAAGTTTTTGATAAATTCGATTTGTTTTTTTATGGCACGAGATACAGCGGACACAGCTGTATATTCATATTCTATAAATTCGTATGCCCATTCTTCTAATATTTTATTATTTAGAATGTACTGGTGTACCATAAAATATTTTGCTTCTTCAGTACGGTTTTCACTTTGAAATCGTTTTATTTTTTTATCTAGTATATCATTTAATTTTTCTATTGCTATTTTAAGTTTTTCTGCCTCTGCTACTTTTTCGTCAAAGGTAATCATAAGATTTTCCGGAAACTCATCTACAATATCAATTTTCATAGCTTTTGCCAATGCGTAGCCATCTGATGCTGGAACTCCCTTTAAGGAAATCATAATTCTACCTCCATAAATATATTTTAAATTGATTATAACACAATGAATTTATTTTCAAAATATTAAATTTTGAATTTGACGTGTTCAACTTTTCCTAAAATTTTAACTTTTTCGCAATCCTGTTCATCAAATATCATAGGCATATAGTCTGGGTTTTCCGGTTGCAATACTATTATATTACCTTTTTTTATAATCCTTTTTATTGAAACCTCATCTTGGTTTGTCATAACTACTGCTATGTCACCATTTTCTACGTCGCTTTGTTTTCTTACAAATACTAGGTCGCCGTCATATATTCTTGCGTTTATCATACTATTGCCCTGAACTCTTAGATAAAAATAATCGTAGGAGGGGAGTATGTCTTTTCGGTTTACATATTCGTAGTCTTCTATGTTTTCTACTGCAAGAATTGGTGTGCCTGCGTGAACTACACCTATTACTGGTATTTTTACTGTGTCTTCTAAAGACGTTTCCTTTGCGTCAATGTAGCCACAAGAAATCATAAGGTCTGTGTAAGATATTTTTTCGCCTGAAATTGCTTTTAAAAGCTCTGGTGATGGTGGTCTATCAAGTTTTAAATTTAAGTATTTTGAAAGATATGTTCTGTTGAAACTTGTTTTTTCGGAAAACTCTACTGTGTTCATTCCGTCCATAAGTATTTCTAACTGTTTTTTGAAAATATTTTTATCAAACATTTACTGTTCAACCCCTTTAAATACAGTTTAATTATGAAAGTGAAAAAAATCAACATAAAATTTTGTCGAATGAAAATAATTGACAGATATATGCAAAAGTTGTAGTATTATTAATATTAAAAATACGAACATATGTTTGTAGAATGAATAGGGGGAGTTTTATGGAGAAAAGCATAGAAAAATTTTTGGAGGAATCTTTAAAAAGTGAAAAGGGTATTGTTAAAAAGCGTCTTTTAAAGTGGGGAGCATCTTTAAATATGTGTGATATGAAGCAAGAGGAGATTTTGAAGTTAAAAAGGCTTATGGAGAATGGCACAAAGATATATGTTAACGATAATTTCGAGCTTTTGGACAAGACTGTTATAGATAGATATGAAAAAGAGATTAATTATATATATGAGTACATTGAGGGGATTATGGACGAGAAGAGGAAGATGGATTTATACATATCTGAGCTAGAACCAACCGAACAAGAGTTCATATATTTAAAGTATCGCAAGGGGTATGATTTTAATTTTGTTGCAAACAAAATGAATGTTAGCCGTTCTCAAGTTTTTAGGATAAAGGATTTTGCTATTGATAAGCTAATTTCCATAATAAAAAAATACGAAAATGAAATTTTTTAAAAGTCGGGACTTTTTTGGACTTTTAATTATTTATTATAAAAAAACAGGGAGGAGGTGAAGAAAATGAAAAGAGGTTTTTCTGAGAAAAAACGTATTTTCGTTGAGGAGTATGCTTTGACGGGAGATTTAAAAAAAGCTTGTGAAAAGTCAGGGTATACAGAGAAGTACGGTAAAAGGCTTGCTAATAGTGATGAGGTTAAAAAGATTATTGAAGAAAAAACCTCTGAAAAAATATTGGAAGAAGTCGCTAATGATGAGGAGATATTACGTTTTCTTACAAAGATTATGCGTGATAAAAATGATAGCTCTATACGGGAACGTATGAGGGCTGTTGAACTACTTACAAAGAGGAAACAACTTTTTTGTGATGATGAAGATGAGGAGGTTGGAGTTCTTATTGTTGACGACATAAAGTGAGGTGGTTTTGGTTGGAGTGAGAGAAACCAGACTTTCTGAAGTTATAGCGAAAAGTTTTTATGAGGTTCACAGAGATATTTTTAATTTAGGGCATACACACTACTGGCTTAAAGGGGGAAGAGGTAGCACTAAGTCTTCTTTTATATCTATAGAGATAATTCTTGGTATGATGTCTGATACTAAGGCTAATGCTGTTGCTCTTAGAAAAGTCGGTGTGAATATTAAGGACAGCGTGTTTGAACAGCTTAGGTGGGCCATTGACGTTTTGGGGGTTTCTGAAAAGTGGGAGATAAAGACATCTGTTCCGGAGCTTATTTTTAAAAAGACGGGGCAGAAAATTATATTTAGAGGTGGAGATAATCCTAAAAAGATAAAGTCTACTAAATTTTTAAAGGGGTATTCAAAATTTATATGGTATGAGGAAGTTGATGAGTTTTCCGGTATGAACGAGATTAGAAGTATAAATCAATCCCTTATGCGAGGGGGAGAAAATTTTATTGTTTTTTACTCATATAATCCACCTAAAAGTCAAAGGTCTTGGGTCAACAATGAGGTTATGGAGGTTAGAAGTGATAAGCTAGTTCATCACAGCACATATCTTGATGTGCCTAAAGGTTGGCTTGGTAAACAGTTTTTTGCTGAGGCCGAACATATAAAGAGGACAAGGTCTGATATTTATGAACACGAGTATTTAGGTAAGGTTACAGGTACTGGTGGAGAAGTTTTTTCTAATGTTTCTATTAGAGAAATTACTGATAGAGAGATAGAAAGCTTTGACAAAATTCATAGAGGTCTTGACTGGGGCTATGCTTGTGACCCACTTCACTATACTGTTAATCATTTTGACAGAATGAGAAAAAGGCTTTATATATTCTACGAAATTCACAAGAGTGGGCTTACAAATATTATGGCTTCAAGGCTTATAAATGAAGAAAATAAAGGCAGAGGTACTGTTATTTGTGATAGTGCAGAGCCTAAATCTATTGATGAAATTAGGGATTTTGGTGTTAGAGCTGAGCCTTGCAAAAAAGGGCCTGATTCTGTTGAGTTTGGTATAAAGTGGCTTCAGGCTTTGGAGGAGATTATTATTGACCCAACTAGGTGTCCGGCTACTGCTAGAGAGTTTTTAGGATATGAATTTTTGCCTGACGGTATGGGAGGTTTTAAAGCTAAATACCCAGATTACGATAATCACTCCATTGATGCTGTTAGGTATTCTCTTGAAAACGAGATGAGGAAAGTCAAGGTTAGATAAATTATTTTGAAGGGAGGGGGATATTTTTGTTTGTTTCTGATATGGACCTTATAAAAGCTAAACTGGAGATGGAGGGCAGGCTTAATGAGGGCGAAATATTAAAGGAAGTTATAAAAGCTGATGAACATAGTGAGTACAAGAATAAAATGTTTCAAGGGGAAAGCTATTATAAATGTAATCAAGATATATTAAATCATAGCTTTAATGAACACCCTATTTCTGAAACTAGGTTTTATGATGACGGTGTTGAGCAGGAGAGCATTGTTAATTTTAAAAATCCTAATAGGAGTAATAATAAATGTGTTAATCCTTTTCACAGAATACTTGTTGACCAGAAAGCCTCATATGTTGCCGGTAGAGAGCCTACTATAACTATTAGAGATAGTATTAAATCTCCGGAATTTGAAAAGCGATTATCTGTTTTTACTGATGATTACTTTAATCAGGTTATTTATGACTTGGTTGTTGGGGCGTCAAATAAAGGTATTGAATATTTACACATTTATTATAACGAGGAGGGTAAATTAAAATACTGCATTGTTCCGGCTGAGGAGATAATAGCTATATTTGATAATGATAACGAAGACGAAATTGTTGAGCTTATAAGGTATTACTACATACGAGTTTTTGATAAGGGCTATGAAAGGCTTGTTAAAAAGGCTGAATGGTGGACTAAGGAAACTGTTTCCTATTACATAGAAAAAGAAAGTGGTGTTTTTATACCGGAGGGTGAGGATTCAGTTGATATGCCTCATTGGTATAGAGAGTGTAATGGGAAAATGGTTGGCGATAGCTGGTGTAAAGTGCCTTTTGTGGCTATGAAAAACAATAGCAGAGGTACAACAGACTTAGAGCTTATAAAAAGTCTTTGTGATGCTTACGACCTTGTTATGAGTGAGGGGACTAATAACTTAATTGATTTAGTTGAGCTTTACTGGGTTATTCAAGGTTATGACGGGGAAACGGCCTCGGCTATTGCTAAAAAACTTCAGATTAATAAGGCTGTTCACATAAGTGACTCTAATGGTGGTGTTGAGGCTAAGCAGGTTAATATTCCTGTTCAAGGGAGAATTGACTGGCTTAAGCTTATTAAACGTGACATATTCCAGTTTGGTATGGGTGTTGACACAGATACTGAAAAGCTTGGGAATGCTCCTAGTGGTGTATCTCTTAAATTCCAGTATTCTATGTTCAATTTAAAGATAAATGGTGTTGTTCCTAGAATGAAAAGAGCTATTAAGGAATTTTTGTGGTTTGTTGCCAATGATTACTTTGATAGTGAGGACTTTGATATGGGGCTTATTGATGTTGGGATAAATCTTAACTCTATAACTGATGATGCTGAGACTATGGAAATACTTGCTATGTCTAAAGGAATGGTAAGTGAAAAGACACTTCTTGGAAAACACCCTTTTGTTGATGATGTTAACAGCGAAATTTTTAATATTGCAGAAGAAAGGGGAATTTATAAATTTGATGAGTGACGATATGATGGCGAAATTAATTGATGATATTACTGCTTTGGGTATTGACGAGGACAAGGCTACGGAGATTTTAGGCATTTTTATTGATGAAGTTGGGTCTTTTATTGATAAAGGTGAGCTTGACGGTGTAAAAGCCGAGAACGAAAGTCTTAGAGGGGAGAATGAAAAACTTTCTAAGAAGGTGAAAAAGGTTGCTACTGAGGGGATTATGAGAAGTAAAAAATGTCGTAATGTTAAGGCTTTATCTGCTCTTATTGATATTGACGGAGTTGAAGTTGATGATGACGGCAACGTTACTGGCATTGATATTGAAAAACTTATGGAGGAGTATCCTTATCTTTTTGAGAAAGAGAAAAGTAAAAGATATGGAAATGGATTTAAAAAGGGTACTAAAGCTGAGGGTAGTATAGAGAAAAGCTTTAAAGCTGGTCTTTTTAGAAAATAAAATTTTAGGGGGAATTATATATGAGTATTAACACTATTGAATATGCAAAGATATTTACAGAGGCACTTGATACACAGCTTGTGGAGGGGTCTACTACTGGTTGGATGGAAGCTAACTCTGGACAGGTTAAGTATAACGGAGGTAATGAGGTTAAAATTCCTAAAATTGTTTTAAGTGGTATGGGGGATTATGACAGGGATTTAGGTTTTGCTCAGGGTTCTGTTACTTTGACTTATGAAACTAGAAAACTTTCTCAGGATAGAGGTAGAACATTTCAGATAGATGCTAGTGATGTTGATGAAACTAATTTTGCTCTTGTTGCTGGAAATATTATGGGGGAATTTCAGAGAACTAAGGTTATTCCGGAAATAGATGCTTATAGATACAGCAGGCTTTATAAAATTGCTGAGGAGAATGGAAGAACTGGTACATATACTCCTTCAAGTAGCACTATTTTTTCTGAACTTTTAAAAGATATAACTGCAATTAGAGATGTAGTTGGTGATGGTAGTGAGATTATTGTCACTATGTCGGCTGTTACTGCTAATATGCTTGATATGGCTAAGGGTGGTAGCAATATTATTGAAAGTGCAGAGTTTAAACAGGGTGATGCTAAGATAAAAGTTAG
This sequence comes from Candidatus Fimicola merdigallinarum, assembly GCA_017694425.1. GTDB lineage: Bacteria > Bacillota > Clostridia > Lachnospirales > Anaerotignaceae > Fimicola > Fimicola merdigallinarum. The sequence continues at coordinate 15,563 of JADIMX010000025.1, read as the reverse complement.
AAGTATTGATGGTTGCCCTATTATAAGAGTTCCGTCTTTAAGACTTAAAACTAGCTATGACTTTTTTGACGGTAGTACAGGTGGAGAGGAAAGTGGCGGTTTTTCTAAGGCTGATGATGCTAAGGATATAAACTGGATTATTGCTGTTAAAGATGTTCCTATTGCTGTTTCTAAAACTGATGTTACTAGAATTTTTGACCCACTTACTAACCAGAAAGCTAATGCTTGGAAAATTGACTACAGAAAATATCACGATATTTGGGTTATGGATAATGCTTTAGAAGGTTTATGGGTTTCTACAAAGGCATAAATTTTTGGGGTGAGTGTCTATGACAGATAGCTATGAGAAAAGATATGTGGAGTTTTTGAAACTTATAAAAATTGGTGATGAAAAGTATATAGAGGATATTGCTAAGTTTGCTTTTGATAGAAGTGAAGAATACATAAAGGCTTTTTGTAATATTAGAGAATTGCCTAGAGAGCTTTTTGGGGTACATAAGGCTGTTGCTATTGACTTTTTTCACGCTCTTGAAAATTCTATTGAGAATAAGGGGCATATTAAAAGCCTTAGAGAGGGGCTTGTTACAATGGAGTTTTTTGAGAGGGAGTTTGGAAGAAATGAGTATTTATGTGTTGTAGAGAAATATATGTGCGAGCTTATACCATTTAGAAAGTTGAGGTGGTAATATGGCTTTTTGTAGCATATTTGGTCAGTATGCGAAAATGCTTTTCGGTGATAAGTGTGATATATACGTGAAAGAGAAAAGTGTTAATGATTACGGTGAGAGCATTTTTTTAGATGTTTTAAAAGAAAGCAATGTTCCTTGTCGTGTAAATCACGACGGGGAAAAGCTTTCTTATGATAAAGGGGTTTACAAAGGGGAATATACAGTTTCTATTATTTTTCCGCCGGATATATGTATACCTAAGGGGGCTTTTTTGGATATTGAGGTTGCTGGTGAAAAACGTATTTTTTATGCTACTGGTGAATCAGTTTCCTACATAAGTCACAAGGAGGTTAAGGCTGTTAGAAGGGAGGGGGTATTTTGATTAATGATATTAGAAAAGGTGTTATATCTAAGCTTAAAGATATTTTTGGTATTGATATTTATGGAAGTGATGTTGTTTTAAAATCTGATATTCCCTTTTTTACAGTTAAGGTTTTAGGGTATAAAAGATATTCTATGCTTGGTAACAGGTTTAGGCTTAAGGCTGATTTTGAGGTAATACTTTTTGATGATAGAGATAAAATAGATATTTTTGAGGCTGATGATATTATAAGTCGAAATATGAAAGAGATATCTGTTTTGGGAAGAAATGTTTATGGAAATGATATTTCTATGGATATGGTGGATAATAAGAGAAAATACACCCTTTCTTATACTGTTATTTGCGAGGAACGAGAGGAAGTAGAAGTTATGGGGCATATGGTTACGAAGGAGAGTGTTAAGGTTGGAATCTAAGTACAGCAAAGAGGAATTTTTGAAGAGTAAGAGTATTGGATTTCCTAGAGAGGTTATTGATGCCTGTCTTTTAGATGACAAGATGTATACGAAGAAAGAGGCTTTTCAGATTATAGAGAAGTATCTTAAGAAGAATATTTAAGTTTTAAGGGGGTTTTTATTATGGCATTAGGTGGAGGAAGTTTTGTTACACAGAATAAAGTTTTACCTGGGGCATATATAAATTTTGTGTCTAAGCCAAAGGCTATGGGTGGTCTTGGCGATAGAGGTGTTGTTGCTATTCCTTTAAGTCTTGATTGGGGTAGTGATGATGTTTTTCTTGTAGAGTCAGCTGATTTTATGACTAAGGCTAAAAAGATTTTTGGGTATAGTTATACTGATGATAAACTTATGTGTTTGAGAGAGCTTTTTTGTGGCGCTAAAAAAGTTTATGTGTATAGAGTTAATGGTAAGGGTAAAAAGGCTACTATTACTGTTGGGGGTCTTACTGCTACTGCTAAATATAGTGGGCTTAGAGGTAATGATATAAGTATTGTTGTTAGAAAAAATATTGATGATGATACAGCCTATGATGTTATAACTGTTATTGATGGGAATTATGAAGATACTCAGACAGTTACGACTATTGAAGAACTTGTTTCCAATGATTTTGTTGAGTTTTCCGGAACTGGTGCTTTTCAGGTTAGTGCAGGGGCTAAACTTTCCGGTGGTGAAAATGGACAGGTTAATGGTGATAAATACTCTGATTTTATAGGTAAAATAGAGGCTTATGACTTTAATGTGCTTGTTTATGACGGTGATGATGATGTTACTAAGAAACTTTTTGTTTCATTTGGTAAGAGAATGAGAGATGAAGAAGGAGTTAAGTTTGTTACAGTTTTACACGACTACCCAAAAGCTGACCACGAAGGTGTTATATCTGTTAAAAATGAAACAGAAGAAGGTAAAACTCATCTTGTTTACTGGACTGGTGGTAAGGAGGCTGGTGCTAATGTAAACGAAAGTCTTACAAACCTTATTTATGACGGTGAACTTACTGTTAAGGCTACATATAGCAAGAGCGAGTTTGAAAAGGCTATTGGTGACGGAGAGTTTGTTTTTTACAATGATGGGGAAGATGTACGAGTTTTAAGGGATATAAATACATTTACAAGTTTTTCTACTGATAAGAATAGTAGTTTTTCTTCTAATAGAATAATGAGGGTTCTTGATGCTATTGGAAATGATGTGGCTAGAATATTTAGTCAGTATTATTTAGGAAAACAGAGTAACAATAAGCAGGGTAGAAATCTTTTTAAAACTGAACTTATAAGCTATCACGAGGAGCTTATGTCTATTGGAGCTATTGAGGATTTTACTGCTGATGATGTTACAGTTAGTCAGGGTAAGGAAAAGACAGATGTTGATGTATATTTATCTGTTATGCCGGTAGATTCTATGGAAAAACTTTATATGAAAGTTGAAATTATTTAATTTTTGGAGGTGTATTTTATGGCGATACTTAGAGCGAAAGATACTATAAATGGTACGCAGGGAACTTGCTTTGCTATTATTGACAACAAGAGAACTGAACTTATGCAGGTTAAAAATATTACTGCTACTGTTGATAAGAAGAAAACAGAAATACCTATTTTAGGTATTACAGGTAAACAGCATAAGGCTGGTGGTTGGAAAGGCACAGGGAAGATGACAGTTTATTACGTTAGCAGTATGTTTAGGTCTATGATGCTTGAATATATAAAAAGTGGTAAGGATACATATTTTGAGCTTATGGTTACTAATGAGGACCCTACAAGTAGCACAGGAAGTCAGACTGTTCTTCTTAAAGGCGTTAATCTTGATAGTGTTTTATTTACAAAACTTAATGTTGAGCAGGAGGCTCTTGAGGAAACTATGGAGTTTACATTTAATGATGTTGATTTAATTGATAAGTTTGACGAGCTTTAATTTTTAAGGAGGGGTATATGTATAGGTTCTATTTTAAATGCGAAAGCGATAGTCTTATGTTACCTGCAAGCCCTTCCTATTTTAAAATAAAAATTGGGAGTAGGAATAAAAAAGTTGACATTGTTAAGTTAGGTGAAGTCGGCATTATTAAGACTATTGGCTTAAGGGAAATGGAGTTTGATTTTGTACTTTCCAGAAATGGTTTTTGGCAAGGTGGATATGGTAATTATGAGCCGGTACATTATTTAAATAAGTTTAGGGAATTTAAAAATAGTGGTTCGCCTATAACTTTTATAGTTATAAGAATGTTGCCTGACGGAAAGAGAAGTTTTGATACAAATATTGTTGCAACTATTGAGGATTATACTGTTACTGAGGTTGCCGGTGAATGTGGTGATTTTAAGGTGCAAATGCGTCTAAGAGAGTACATACCTTTTAAGTCCACAAAACTTAGTGTTGATGATAGTGGCCTTATTTACAAAAATGAAACTCTTAGAGATACAAAGGAAGTTTCTAGGACTTATACTGTTAAAGAGGGGGACTCTCTTTGGAAAATTGCCAAAACTCAGCTTAATGACGGTAGTAAATTTATGGAGATAGCAAGTTTAAATGGTATTTCAAATCCTAATTTAATATACCCAGGAATGGTTTTGAATATTGGGGGTTGATATTATTATTCGTGTTATTATTGATAATAATGGCAGTATTTTTGATGTTACCGATATACTTTATGATGAGGTCACGCTTACGGAATACCTTAGAGGTAGTGCAGGTATATTGACTTTTAGCGTTATTAGAGATGGTATTGTAAACTTTATAGAGGGGAATAAAGTTATACTTTACGTTGATGATGTTATGAGATTTTGTGGGTTTATTGCAAATAAAAAACGTAGTAGTGAACAGATTATAAAGGTTACAGCTTATAATCAGATTTTTTACTTATCTAAAAACAAGGATACTTATATATATTCAGGTAAGACTGCTAATCAGCTTATAAATATTATATGTAATGACTATGGTCTTAAAGTTGGTTCTCTTTGTGATACTAGGGTAGTTATTGAGCCTAGAATTGAGGAGGGGAGGACACTTCTTGATATAATAGAGACTGCTCTTGATAGAACTAGAGAGATTAGTGGGATTGAGTACTGTTTTTATGATGACTGTGGAAAATTGACACTTAAACCTATAAAAGATATGGTTTGTAAAGATATTTTTTCAGACTGGACAAATATATATGACTTTTCTTATGAAACTGATATTTCTAAAAATACATATAACTCTGTTAGATTTTTTAAAAAGCAGAGGAATGAAAATGCACATCTATCATATGAATTCAGAGATGAAGATAAAATTAAAAAATGGGGTAGACTTCAGTATTACGAGAGAGTGGACAAGGATATGAATACTGCACAGATGAAGGCTTTATGTGACGGTATTATAAGTAAAAATGGTGATGTTAAAAAAACTCTTAGGATAAATGGTTTTTCTGATAATGCGTTTATTAGAGGGGGAAGTTTTGTTTTTATCGATATGAAAGATTTTTCTGAGATAAGCATTACTGAGCTTAAAGTTGTTGAGAGGGTAGTTCATATTTTTGAAAATGGCGAACATAGAGTAAAGTTGGATATTAGAGTTTAGGAGGGGTAGTTTTGGCAGATATTAAGGCTTTTTTAATGGATAATGCTTTTAAGACTAAAAGTCGTCATATTTGTGTTAGCGAAAGGTTTAAAGATGATGATGGAGAAACTATTATGTGGGAGATAGCTCCTATAACAGAACGAGAGAATGAGGAGATAAAAAGACTTTCCGGTTTTTTTGATGGTTGCGGTAAGGATAGCATAGAAAAATATATTTCTAGGCTTTGTGTTAAGTGTGTAAAGTATCCTGATTTAGAGGATATAAGTCTTCAGGAAAGTTACGGTGTTTTTGGGGCAGAAACTCTTGTTAAATCTATGCTTTATGCTGGGGAGTATGCAAATCTTGTCAAGGAAATTAGGGATATAAACGGTTTTGATAAAAAACTTGAGGATTTAAAGGAAGAGGCAAAAAACTAATTATGGAGGGTAAGGAGGGGGCTTATACTTTCCTTGCCCTCCGACATTTTGGCATAACACCTAATAAACTTTTTGATATGAATAGAAGTGAGAGGGCTTTTATTTTTGCCTCCTGTGATGTACTTAAAGAGCTTGAAGGTGGTGAGTAGGATTTTAGATTACTATGGATACTTTGAAGGTCTTTTTCAAGATTATTATGATTTTTATGATAGTGTAGATTACTATGGCGGTTTTGATAGTGAAAACTCTTTTTATGGCATTGACTATGATTCTATTTATTATGATGATTTTATTGATGATATTAGCTTAGGATATGGCGGACAGTTAAATAATAGTTTTTATGGTGGAGTAACTAAGGATTATATTAGTGAAGATATTTATAACAGCTATAGTTATGAAAATATATATAATAGCTACATAAACAGTAGTTTTTATAGCAGTTATCTTAACGATAATATTTATAAAAGTTTTAATTATGGAGATTTAAACAGCTTTTTTTATAATGGAGATAGATATAATTCTTCTATTTATAATAGTTTTGATAGTATAAATATTTATGAAGACATTTCCTATTTAGATTTTAATGGGGAAAATTCTTCGGATAATAATATTTATAATAGTGGTGATAAAGTAGTTAATAACATTAAGAATATAAAAAGTTATGTTTTTGATAGTAATTATAATGAAAACTCTTATAGTAGTAAGGCTTATAACTCTATTTACGAAAGTGAGAATAAATACTATTTAGATACTTATGATTTTGATAAAAATTATTATCAAAACAGTATGACAAATGAGTTTAAAGATATTTACAATGATATAAATACTTTTATGAATGTTTTTGAAGATTATAGCTATAGTGGTGATAGTTATGATAGATATACTGAAAATACTTCATATATAGATTTGAAAAATATGTATTCCAGCAGTAGTAAAATTTTAAATAGGAATATAGACACACGAATTGAAAAGTATTTTCAAAATAATAACTATGAAAGCTATGAGTATGAAAATATTTATAATACTGTTGAGGGTAATAAAAATATTTACAAAAAAGAAAATCATACAGATAGAATTAACTATAATGATATTTTTGATGTTTTGGAGGAGCAACTTTATAGAGAGCTTAATTGCTCCATAAATACATATTAGGATTAGGAGGAGTTTATGGCTATTATTGATATTATAAGAAATATAGCGTCGGATACAGCTAAAAATACTGTTTCTAATGTAGTTGTTTTTGGAAATGTAGTTTCTTCCTCTCCTCTTATTATAGAAATTGATAGTGGTATTAGACTTACAGAGGACTTTATTTATATTACAAACAATGTCTGTGAACACAATGTTGAAGTTTATGTTAATACTCATGGTACTTGTAGTGGAAAAACTACGAATAATAAGCTAAAAGTGGGAGATAGTGTTGTACTTTTAAAGTGTTTTGGTGGGCAAAGGTTTGTAGTTATAGGTAAATGTATTTAGGAGGTGTTTTATGATACCTGAGGATAGCAAAACTGTTTTTAATGAAACATACTCTAGGGGAATAGTTCCGTCAAAAACCTATGCTGTTGATTTCGAGAATAAAAGAATTATAGGGGAAAATGACAATATTTATGCCCTTAGAGATGCTATTTTTAAAATACTTAATACGGAAAGATATATTTATGATATATATGACTGGAATTATGGTGTTGAGTTTTCTGACATTATTGGTATGGATAGAAAGCTAGCTACAACGGAAATAGAGATAAGAATAAGAGATGCTTTATCTGTTGATGAGAGGATTGAAGAGATTTCTGACTTTGAATTTGTTGAGCATAGAAATAGTATAGAGGTTTCTTTTAAAGTAAAAAGTATTTGGGGTGATTTGAAAATTTTTAAGGAGGTGAGTATTTGAATTATCAAACTTATGAGGAGCTTATGGCTAAAAAACTTAGTATGATTGATAGCAATATAGATAAAAGGCAGGGTAGTATTATATATGATGCTTTAGCACCTAACTCTGCCGAAGTATCGAAAATGTATGCAGACCTTATGATGCTTAATGATAGAAGTTATGGGGATACTGCAACTGGAATAGACCTTACAAGAAGGGCTTTAGAGAGAGGCGTTATAAGAAAGTCGGCTGTTAAATCTATACTTAAAGCTGAGTTTTATGACGGTGAGGGAAATTATTTTGATGTTTCTGTTGGTGATAGATTTTCTTATAATGAAATTTATTATACTGTTATTTCTAGGGTATCTAAAGGAGTTTTTTTAATAGAGTGTGAACAGAGTGGTAAACTTGGAAATTACTATTCTGGCGAGATTATGCCAGTAGGATTTATAGACGGGCTTGCTGGTGCTTTTATTAAGGATATTCATATTGATGGGCAAGATGAGGAAGATGACGAAACTTTAAGAAAAAGATATCTTGAAAGTTTTAACAGCGAGGCTTTTGGTGGGAATATTGCAGACTATAAAAATAAGGTTAAAAGTATTGGAGTTGTAGGTGGAGTTAAGGTTTATCCTGCTTATTATGGTGGTGGAACAGTTAGAATTGTTTTTACTGATAGGGAGCACAATGTACCTAAAAGTGCTGAGGTTTTGGCTGTACAAAATGAGTTGGACCCTAATAAAGACGGTATGGGAAATGGTATTGCTCCAATAGGTCATAGAGTTACTGTTGAGGGGGCTACTGCTGAGAATATTATTGTTTCTGCTAAGATAACGTATAAATCTGGTATTGAATTTTCGGATATAGAGGAGGAGCTTTTAAAATCTATAGAGGAATATTTTGATGGGCTTAGAGCAATTTGGGACGAAGGTGATGATTTAATTGTTAGAATAAGCTATATAGAGTCGAGAATACTTCAAATAGACGGGGTTATTGACGTTACAGATACAACGATTAATGGGTTAAAGCAAAATATAGTTGTTTATGACTATAAAGTACCTGTATTTTCCTCTTTTGAGGAGGTGGTTTGATGCTTATTGAACATCTTCCTCCTTTTATGAGAGATTTTGAAGAATTTAAAAAACTTTTTGATATAGAGGATAGCGTATTAGATGAGCTTAAGACTACATATAAAAGGCACGAGGATAATCTTTGGATTCAAACTGCTGATGAGTATGGTATAAAAAGACGTGAAAAACTTATTGGTATAGAAAAGCCTGAGGGGGATTTAGAAGATAGAAGAAAGGTTGTACTTTCTGAATGGTCTAGTATACTTCCTTTTAATTATGAAACTTTAAATCAATGGCTTTTAAGATATTTAGATAAGGATAACTATACTATTGAAATAGATTTTCCTAATTATAAAGTAACCCTTATGTTAAGCCTTTTTGTTATGGCTAAGAGGGAGTATATAAAAAAATCTCTTAGAAAAAAATTACCTGCCAATATGATTATAGAGGTGGACATAGACTATAACAGATATTTAGACTTTAGAAGTTTTACTCACAGTGATATAAAAAATAGAAAAATTAAAATAAAAAATATGAAAGATACTATTTTATAAAAAAAGAGGCTAAAGCCTCTTTTTTTTACATTTCTTCAAGATATTTAGAAAAACCTACATTTTCAAGTTTATCTGCTTTAGTTTCGACCATATCTTCAAGGTCTTTTTTATATTTAACCAGTTTTTCGTGAATTTTTTCATCGAATGAGCCTATTATTTGACAGGCTAATAAACCGGCATTTTTAGCACCGTTTATTGCTACTGTGGCAACAGGAATTCCTGGTGGCATTTGTACTATTGAATAGAGTGAGTCAACACCACTTAAAGATTTTGTTTTTATAGGTACACCTATAACTGGAACAGTTGTAAGTGCTGCTGTCATTCCTGGGAGATGTGCTGAACCTCCTGCACCTGCTATTATAACTTTTAAACCTCTTTCGTGGGCTTTTTTTGCGTATTCATACATTTTGTCCGGTGTTCTGTGGGCAGAAACTATTGTCATTTCGTATGTAATTCCGAATTCATCAAGTATTTTTCCTGCCTCCTGCATAACCGGAAGGTCAGAGTCGCTACCCATTATTATGCCTACCTGTACTTCCATTGTATCACCTCATAAAAATAAAATTTTCATATAAATTGTATCATACATATTATGGAATTTAAAGTTTTTGTTGATAAAATCTAAGGTTTGTGGTAAAGTAATTACATTGGAGTTTAATGCTTTTTTGCATTTTTAATATTTTTTCGGAGGTGCAATATAATGAGTACAATAGGAATAGTTTTATCTGTTATATTAGGGATATTAAGTGTTTTATTAACAGTTATCATACTTTTACAGTCAGACCGTTCTGCTGGACTTGGTGCTGTTAACAATAATGCTAATAACGGCTCATACTGGAGCAAAAACAAAGGAAGCTCTATGGAGGGAGCTTTAGAAAGATACACAAAAATTGGTGGAGCTTTATTCTTAATATTAGCTTTACTTATTAATTTCTTTGCTTAATATGAAATACCCTAACCTGTGTGTTGGGGTATTTTTTTATTTTATGGTTATTAAACTTTTTTTGTTGTATAATAGTAGTATAGACAGTTTATTTCGGACAAAGAGGTGAATTTTTATGATAGAAAAAAATGAATTGTTTGAAGAAAGAAAAGAAAAGGTAGCTAAATATATTGCTAGTGATGAATATATACCAATGAAGCCTAAGGAAATGGCTATAATGCTTAGTGTTCCAAAAGATGAGATGGATACTTTTGATGAGATATTAAAAGACCTTTTAGATGAAGGAAAAGCTATAGAAAGCAAAAAAGGTAAAATTATGAACCCTAAAACAATAAGTTGTTTTACAGGTACATTTACTAGCCACGCAAGAGGTTTTGGTTTTGTGACTGTTGAGGGTGAACCTAACGATATATTTATACCGGCTGATAGTGTTAACGGTGCTATGCATAAAGACACAGTTATGTGTCGTATAAGTAAGCGTGCCGGACACGGAAAACGTGCAGAGGGCGAGATTATAAAAATTATCAAAAGAGGTATGACACAGGTTGTAGGTACTTTTGAAAAAGGTAAGGGATTTGGCTTTGTTGTGCCTGATGATAAGAAACTTGCTAACGATATATTTATATCAAAGGATAATACAAAAGGTGCTGTTACAGGGCATAAGGTTGTTGTTGAGATAACTAAGTTTGCTGAGGGAAGAAGAAATCCGGAGGGCAAAGTTATTGAGATACTTGGACATATAAACGACCCTGGAGTTGATATACTTTCTATTATAAGACAGTTTGAGCTTCCAACAGATTTCCCTAAAGAAGTTTATGATTATGTTGAAAATATAGAAAACGAAATATCTGAAGATGAGATTTTAGGCAGAGAAGATTTAAGGAGCATAAGGACTGTTACAATAGATGGAGAAGATGCAAAAGACCTTGATGATGCTGTTTCAATAGAGGTTCTTGAAAACGGCAATTACAGACTTGGGGTTCATATTGCTGACGTTTCCCACTACGTTAAGGAAAACAGCCCTCTTGATAAGGAGGCCTACAAGAGAGGTACAAGTGTGTATCTTGTAGACAGGGTTATTCCTATGATACCTCATAAACTTTCAAATGGTATATGCTCATTAAATCCTAATGAAGATAGGCTTACACTTAGCTGTATTATGGATATCGATAGAAAAGGTAATGTAGTTGACCACAGAGTAGTTGAGTCTGTGATACATTCCGATAAGAGAATGACTTATACTATTGTAAATAGGATAATAGAGGAAAAAGATGAAAAGACAAGACAGGAATACGCTGATTTCCTTGATTTCTTCGATACTATGGAGGAATTAAGAAAGATACTTTCAAACAAGCGTAAAAAGAGAGGTTCTGTAAACTTTGACTTCCCAGAGGCTAAAATTATATTAGATGAAGACGGAAAACCTCTAGATATTAAGCCTTATGAGAGAAATAGTGCTACAAACCTTATTGAGGAATTTATGCTTGTATGTAATGAAACTATTGCAGAGGATTTCTTCTGGCAACAAGTTCCTTTTATATTCAGAAATCACGAAACACCTGATGATGAAAAAATAGAAAAACTTACAGAGTTTTTAAGAAACTTTGGCTATAGATTAAAAGGAACTGGAAAAGATGAACTTCACCCTAAATCAATACAGAATATTATATCTGAAGTTGAGGGAAAACCTGAGGAGCATATTATAAGCAGAGTTGTTTTAAGAAGTATGAAGCAGGCTAGATATATGGCGGAGAATACAGGACATTTCGGTCTTGCAGCTAAATATTATTGCCACTTTACATCTCCTATAAGACGTTATCCTGACCTTGAAATACACAGAATAATAAAAGAGGTTATAAATGGTGGTCTTTCACCTAAGAGGGAGAAAAACTTAAATAAAAAAATGCCTGATATAGCAAAACAATGTTCTGTTAGAGAGCGTGTGGCTGAGGAGGCAGAAAGAGAAACTGATAAACTTAAAATGGTTGAGTTTATGGAGGATAAAGTGGGCTGTGTATATGAAGGTGTTATATCCGGAGTTACTAGCTGGGGTGTTTATGTAGAACTTAACAATACTGTTGAGGGTATGGTTTCTGTAAACTATATTGATGATGATTTCTATATATTTGATGATAGAAATATGCGTCTTGTAGGTGAGAGAACACAGAAAACATACGCACTTGGACAGAAAGTTTTTGTTCAGGTATTTAAAGTTGACAAAGAGCTTAGAAATATTGACTTTGTGTTTGTTGATGAGCCGGATGTAGTTGATGTAGTTTAAAAATATTTTAGGGGGGATTAAATATGGAAATTAAAAAAATGGGTATAATGGGTATGGGAGCTATTGGTGGTATTTATGGCAAAGAGCTTATGAATACTTTCGGTGATGATTTTTATGCTGTGGCAGACGGAGAAAGAGGGGAAAGACTTAAAAAGAATGGTATTAAAGTAAATGGTGATACTATATTCCCTAAGGTGCTTTCAACAACAAATCCTGAAACAAAGTTAGATTTTCTTATTCTCGCAATTAAAAATTATCAGTTGGAAGAAAGTTTTTCAGAAATAAGAAACATTATCCATAAGGATACTATAATTCTACCTCTCTTAAATGGTGTTACAGCTACTGAGAGAATAAAGGAAGCTTTCCCAGAAAATGAAGTTTTAAGAGGTCTTGTATATATTACAGCTGAAAAGAGAGAAAATGGCGAAATATATAGTAATAACAAGGGTACAATAACTTTTGGAGATACAGAGAATAAAGAATTATCCCAAAGTGTTAAACTTGTTAAAGATATATTTGATAAAGCCGGTATAAATTATAATATACCTGAAGATATGATTAGTGCCCAATGGAGAAAATGGATTATAAACATAGGTTCTAATCAGGTTTCAGCCATAGTTAGAAATGGTTATGGTAAATTCCTTGAAATAGAGGAGCTTAACAAAGTATTAAAAAATGCTATGTTTGAGGTTGTGGAGGTTGCCAAAGCCTGTGGTGTATATCTTCCTGTAGAAGATGTTGATGGTTATGATGAAAGACTAAAAGTATCACAGCCTGACTTAAAGACTTCTACACTTCAAGATATAGAAAATAAGAGAAGGACAGAGATAGAATACTTTGCTGGCGACCTTATAAGAATGGCTAAAAAAGTTGGTGTAAGTGTACCAGTAAACGAAACTTTATACTATCTTATAAAATCGATAGAGAAAATGTATAGCTAAAATTTAGGCGAAAAGTTTTGTTTTAATACAAGGCTTTTCGCCATTAAAAAAATCACAAATTATGTAAAAATATTGTAATAATAAGGATATTGATTTTTTTGTTCTTTATGTTATAATGTTTAAAGTCAAGCATAGTTATTTGAGTATGGTTTTTAGGAGGTGATATGCGTGGCGAAAGAAAAAGGAAGTAGGCTTATTGCTCAGAATAAAAAAGCTTATCACGATTACTTTATCGAGGATACTTATCAAGCAGGTATATCCCTTGCAGGTACAGAGGTTAAGTCTTTAAGACAGGGTAAATGTAGCCTTAAAGAAAGCTTTATAAAAATAGAAAATAGAGAAGCTTTTATCTACAATATGCATATCAGTCCGTATGAACAGGGTAATATATTTAATAAAGACCCACTTAGAACAAGAAAACTTTTACTTCACAAAAGTGAGATAAACAAAATTCTTGGAAAGATAACTATTGCTGGATATACTGTTGTACCTTTAAAAGTATACTTTGATAGAAGTCTTGTTAAGGTTGATATTGGTATTGCTAAAGGTAAAAAACTTTACGACAAACGTCAGACCATAGCCAAAAATGACCAGCGTCGTGAGGCTGAAAAAGAATTTAAAATCCGTAATCTTACAGTATAATTTTTTATACTGCATTTAGGGGATGCAATGGTTTCGACGGGGGTTTTGAAAACGAGGATAGCCATTCGCACTAGGTAGTTGCGTCAAAATGCCTAAAATTTTTAAAAAAGAAACGACAAAGATTATTCTTTAATGGCAGCCTAAGTCGCTGCCCGTCGGCCTTCGATTGCTCACAGTTGAAGTCACCGGCGTCGAACTTGTGAGGCACTTTCCCTCCTAAGCTTTGCGGAGGGGAAAGAAATATGAAGCTACCAAAGGTAAAAGCCTGTTGTTCGGCGGTTACTTGAGGGAATTTTAAAAGAGCAACTGTAATGGGAGAAGTTTTCGTGGAGAGGCCTTCGGACAGGAGTTCGATTCTCCTCATCTCCATTCCTTAAGCCTTGAGTTTTCAAGGCTTTTTTGTTTTTTGTGAATAGGTTATATGTAAGGTACTAGATATAATGGGGCTAAGTAAAAAATAGCCACTTTTAGTAAGTAGCCAAGAAATATTACTTTAATTGTCATAACATTTAATGATTATTTAGAGAATTGCAACAATAAAAAACTCTTATAGGACTTGAGAAAACCACCCTTTTAACGGGGGGCTTTGTTTTTAGTTGAATTTTAATTCAATAGTAATTTTGATAATGATTTTTATGATTTTGTTGCTAATAAATATAGTATTATCAAGTTTAAATAAATTATAATTAATATAATTTTTTACACTAAATTATATTAAGCCTTAAGTTTTTAGGTTTTATTTTAAAGTAATAATTAAATAGAAAATAAGCCTTATTTTTTATGATAAAGTATCTAAGTCTTGAGTTTTCAAGGCTTTTTTGTTTTTATAATATAATTATTTTTTGGTATAATATAAATACGGAGGTGATTTATATGATAACAAGAAAAGAATTCTTTTTTAATTCATATAACGGTATTTCAAAAATTTATTCGGTTGTATGGGTTGATGAAACAATAAAAATTCATAAGGGTATAATACAGCTTGTTCACGGTATGAGCGAACATATTTTAAGATATGAGGATTTTGCAAACTTTATGGCTGAAAAAGGCTTTATAGTTTGTGGAAACGACCATATAGGTCACGGTAAAAGTGTAAGTTGTAATGATGACTTAGGATATTTTGGTGAGGGCGAGTACAACTATTTAAGTCTTGTGGAAGACGTAAAGACTGTTACTCTTAAAATCAAGAATATGTATCCAAATCTTTCTGTTACTCTTATAGGTCACAGTATGGGTTCGTTTATTGCAAGAAAATATTCAACTATGTATCCTAGATACATAGACAGGGCTATATTTATAGGAACGAGTGGAGCTAAGCACTTCTTAGACTTTGGCATATTTTTCTGTAAAATGAAAATGCTTTTGGGAAAAGGCAGACAGCGTGGGCATTTTGTCAATAAACTTGGCTTTGGTGCGTATAATTCTAAGTTTGAAAATGTTAAAACAGATTATGATTGGATTTGTTCTAAAAGAAGTATTGTAAAAGATTTTGTTGAAGATGAAAAGTGTAGCTTTATATTTACGTATGCAGGATATTATGATTTATTTAGACTTCTTAAAGATATATCTTCTATAAATTGGTATAAAAAGTTTGATAGGAATATACCTGTTCTTCTTTTAGCCGGAAAAAATGACCCTGTTGGCGACTATGGTAAAGGTGTTATTGAGGTTTACAGAAGGCTTAAAAAAGAAGGCGTAGATGTGAAAATTGTATTGTATAAAAATATGCGTCACGAAATATTAAATGAGAAAAACAGAGTTAAGGTATATTGTAGGATATATCAATGGATAAATG
>JADIMX010000024.1 GCA_017694425.1 Candidatus Fimicola merdigallinarum | reverse complement strand
AAGAAATACTGTATTGAGCTTAATATTGTTGATTTTTCAACATCTGTTGATGCGTATAACTTAGCTTCTTTTATAGTTTTTCCGTTAAGCTCATATTTTATAGTACCAATCTCGCTATCTTTTGAAATAGGTGCTTTTAATGTAACAGCTGTTTCAGATGAATCATCTTTATTTTCGGCTACTAAATCATCATTATATTTAATTACTTTTTCTACATTTTCAACGTCGCTATTAAGCATATAGTTAGCAATATCCTCTTTAACTATAACATCTAATGTATTTCCATTAAGTTTATTATTATTTGTTAAACCAACAGTTTCTACTACATCACCATTTTTCTGTAATGTATTTATAGAGAAATTATTAAAACCATACTCAAAAAGATTTCTTGCATCAAGCCATCTATTCGGGTCTTCTGAATTCATAATTATAGCAATAAGCTGAGTTCCGTCTTTCTCCGCTGTTGCAGCAACACAGTCACCAGCTTGGTCAGTAAAACCAGTTTTAAGACCTGTTGCATATTCATAGTTATACTCACCATCAGCAATAAGTAAGTTATGACTTCTCCAATTATAAGTCTGAGTTACAAGATTTGTATTTTCTTCAAGAGTATTGCCTGAACCATCACCGGAAAAAGATTTTTCACTAGCAATTTTTTTAATTGTTTCATTTTTAAGAGCTTCTTTTGTTATTAAAGCCATATCATACGCTGTTGTATAGTGATTATCATCGTGATAACCGTGAGCATTTGAAAAATGAGAGTTTTTACAGCCTAATTCTTCAGCTTTTTTGTTCATAAGCTCTGTAAATATTTTTTCACATTCTTCATATGGTAAATCATTATTATTTTCAATTTTTTTAGCAACAGCAGCAGCTACTACATTTGCACTATCATTTCCTGATGGAATTATAAGACCTCTTATAAGGTTTTCAACAGAAAGAGTTTCTCCTCTTTTATGCCCAGCCTTACTTGAGTCTAATGTTATACCATTTATCTCATCACCAACTGTAATAAGTGCATCATAATCAAAATAATCAAGAAGCACAAGGGCTGTTAACATTTTTGTCATACTTGCAGGATACATTTTATCTTCAGAATTTTTTTCATATATTATTGTACCTGTTTCCGGTTCCATAAGTATGGCTGATTGTGCATTTACCGTAGGTTCACTAGGATTTGCAAATGCAACTGTACTAACGAAAGTGCTTATTACAAGAGTAACAGCAACTAACTTTTTCAAACAGTTTTTCATTTTCATCTTCTCCTTTTGTTTCTTAAATACTCTTTTAAATCCATCATTTCGTCGTGGAATTTTACTGATTTTATATTAGGGAAAGCACGTATAATTCTCTTTTCAACACTATTAATTTTAGTTAAGTTTTCTTTTCTACTAGAAAATCTAGCTTTAAGTTCGTTAATAGTATTTTCAAGATTTTCTCTTTTCTCAATATAATGTTCATATTTCTCATTATAATGTTTTTCTAGCTCTTTCTCAATATTAAATTTTAATTCTGTTAAAAATTCTGGATTTTTTGCATTAATAAATTTTTCTTTAAGCTCCTCTTTCTTATTAAAGTAAGGAAGCTCCTCTAATTTACTAATAAATTCTTCTTTTAATGTATTTATAGATTCAAGTTTAGAGTTCATAGCCAATATATTAAACACAGTTAAAGATATATCGCTTATAAAATAACCTATTAACATAGTACCTAATATTTCTCCAAAAGTTCTAGGTATTTTATCTATAAGAGATATTGACAATGGTTGCATTACCTTTAACATAAAAGCTGATAAAAATCCCCAACATACAGATATACTTAAACATATACGACCATTTACATTAAACTTTTTATCGCTATAATCCCACCACTTTGCGTTGAATAACTTTTCCATAGCTAACGAAGTAAAATACTCTATCACAGTTGCTATCAAACCACCTAGTATTATTACAGCAAATATATTATTCTGTACAGGTGTTAAAAACAGATATACAGCAACTGCACCTGTTCCATATATAGGACAAAAAGGTCCGTTCATAAATCCTCTATTTACAAACTCCTTAGATTGAACAGATACAAGGACAGTTTCCATTACCCAACCTGCAAAGCTATATATAATAAACATATAGAATAAATGAAAAAGGTCGATACTTCCTATATTAATATACCACATAGAACTCCTCCTTTTATGTTATATTTTTATAAGCCCCTTTTCGTACATTGTCTGTAAACCTGTTATAACCCCTATTTTTGCGTGGTGCCAAGATAAACCACCTTGCATAAATACATTGTAAGGAGGTTTTATCGGAGCATCAGCACTTAATTCAATAGATGAACCTTGAACAAAAGCACCTGCCGCCATTATAACCTGACAATCATATCCCGGCATATCCCAAGGTTCAGGTGTAACATAGCTATCAACCGGAGCACCTTTCTGTATACCTTGACAGAACGCTATAACATTTTCAGCACTATCAAGCTGTATACATTGAACTATATCTGAGCGTTTTTCTACCGGATTAGGCATAACATTATATCCTAAATCTTCAAATATTTTTGATGCAAATATAGCTCCTTTAAGACTTCCAGCTACAACCTGAGGTGCCATAAAAAGTCCTTGTATAAGAGAAGTTGTTATACCTAAAGTTGCACCAACCTCTTTGCCTAAACCAGGAGCAGTAAGTCTATATGCTGCATTTTCAACATACTCTGTTTTACCTGCTATATATCCACCTATTGGAGCAAGTCCACCACCTGGATTTTTAATAAGAGAACCAACTATTAAATCTGCACCTACATCACTAGGCTCTATCGTTTGAACAAACTCTCCATAACAGTTATCAACCATACATATAACATCACTTTTAATACTCTTTATAAATGATATAAGCTCCTGTATCTGTTCAACTGTAAAAGATGGTCGCCATTCATAGCCTTTAGAACGCTGTATAGTTACAAGTTTTGTTTTCTCATTTATAGCTTTTTTTATACCATCATAATCAAAAGAAAAATCGTCTTTTAAATCAACCTGTCTATATGTTATATCATATTCAGCCAAAGAACCTTTTTCTTTTCTTATACCGATAACACCCTGTAATGTATCATATGGAACACCTACCGGAGAAAGTATTTCATCTCCTGGTCTTAAATTACCAGCAAGAGCAACTGTAAGTGCGTGTGTTCCTGATATTAACTGTGGTCTAACTAAAGCATCTTCTGTATTAAATATATCGGCATATATTTTTTCAAGAGTATCTCTACCTAAGTCGTTATAACCATATCCTGTTGTAGCTGAAAAATGAACATCACTAAGATTATTTTTTTGCATAGCTCTAAGGACTTTTAGCTGATTATATTCTGTTATTCTATCTATCTCAGCAAATCTATCCTTTATAAGTTCTTCTTTTTCAAGACAGAAATCTAAAACTTTTTTATCAATGCCGAAATTATCAATTATAAACTTATTTAAATCTTGCATTTTTTACTCCTAATATATTAATTAAATTATCCCAAGTTCTTTAATATAATTCTCTATTGTTTTTAAAGCCTCATCTTCGCTTTGTACAGATAAGTCAACCCATAAACCTTCTGTTTGACGTTTAAACCAAGTTATCTGTCTTTTAGCAAAATGTCGTGTTGCTTTCTTTAATTCTGATATAGCATAATCTAAAGAACATTCACCTTTTATATAAGGTACTATTTCTTTATAACCTATACCTTGCATAGAAACTAAATCTTCCGAATATCCCATATCAAGAAGCTTTTTCACTTCTTCTATAAGGCCATTCTCCACCATTATATCTATTCTTTTTTCAATTCTATCATAAAGTTTCGCTCTATCCATATTAAGTATTATAAAAGCTGTATTATATGGAGAGGTTTTCTGTTTCTCATTTTCATTATGCTTAGATATAGGAGTTTTTGTAAGCTCAAAAAACTCTATTGCACGAGCAACTCTCTTTATATTGTTAGGGTGTATATTCTTTGCAGACTCAGGGTCAATTTGTTCTAACTTTTTATGAAGTGCCTCTGCCCCGTTATCCTCTGCAAATTTATATAAAGAGTTTCTAAATGTGTAATCATTTTCTGTTTCTGTAAAATCATTATCATTTACAAGTGCATTTATATAAAAACCTGTTCCCCCGCAAAGAATAGGTATTTTATTTTCGCTATATATCTTTTCCATATATTCTTTTGATTTTTTCTGGAATATAGTCACGTTAAATTCTTCATCAGGATAAAACTCATCTATCATATAATGTTTTATCCCGTTCATTTCTTCTTTTGTAGCTTTAGCTGTACCTATATCCATATATTTATAAACCTGCATTGAATCACCGGATATAATCTCACCGTTTATGAGCTTTGCAAGTTTTATAGAAAGTCCTGTTTTACCGCAAGCAGTAGGTCCAGCTATAACAATGAGAGGTTTTTTCATAACATCATTCCTATTCTATTTTTATCAATTCTGTATACGCTTAAATAGTTTCTCCAACTCATACTGTTTTATTTCTATTATTGTTGGTCTTCCGTGAGGACAAGTAAAAGGATTTTCAAGAGTTAATAATTTCTTAATCATAGAATGAGCCTCTTGAAAACTAAGTTTATCATTTGCCTTAACAGCAGCCTTACAAGCACAAGTTGCAACAGAAAGTATTTTTGTATCATATATATTCTTAATATCGGAATCAGAAAGTATATCTAATATATCAGAAAAATACTTCGGGTTTTGAGGAGAGTTAAAAATATATGGTACAGTTTTTATTGCAATTACATTTCTGTCAATAAGCTCTGTTTCAAAACCAAAACTTTCTAATAATTCTTTGTTATCATCTAATATAGATTTTTCAGCTTCAGATACATTTAGTATTTCAGGTACTATAAGTTTCTGGGCTACAACACTCTGACTTTTAAATTTATTAAGAAATTCTTCAAAAAGTATTCTCTCGTGAGCAGCGTGTTGGTCTATATAAAATATACTTCCCTCTTGTTCTATTATCCAATATGTATTAAATACTTGACCTATTATTTTATAGTTATCAAAAAATGGCTTATAAATATTTTTTTCAGAATAATCCTCATAAATATCTTTTGGAGCTTTATTATAGGATTTATATTCATCTTTAGCCTCGTTTAGCTTTAATGAATTATTATTCTTATTTAAAAGCATATCAATTTTTGACTTAGGTTTTTCTTGATTATTATTAATACTTCCTTTAAAGAATATATCTTCATCACTTTTTAAAGGATTAATCGAGCTACTAAATAAATTTTTATCCTTTAAATGCTCTTTTTTAGATTCTTGTATATAATTAGATTTAATATCTTCAAATATACTATTCTGACTATATTCTTCTTTTTTAAACTCATCAAATATAGGTATTTCGGTATTTTTATCTTCTTTGATAATACTAACTTCCGGAATAAGAACCTGCTCTTTTAAAATATCTATAACAGATTTATATACAAAGTCATAAATTTTATCCTCATCATCAAATCGAACTTCAAGTTTTGTTGGGTGAACATTTACATCAACACTTGAAGGAGGTATACTCATATTTATAACATACACAGGAAACTTACCCACAAGTAGTCTTGTCTTATAAGCATCTTCTACAGCATTGGAAACTATGTCACTTTTTATAAATCTTCCGTTTATAAATAAATTTTCATAGTTTCTATTTGCTCTTGAAAGCTCTGGCTTTCCTATAAGACCTGATATACTATAATCTTCAAAAGAGCTTTCTATGTCCAACATTTTCTTGTAAGTATCTTTGCCATAAATATTAAATACAACCTCTTTTAAATCATTGTTACCTGATGTATGAAGTATTACAGTATCATTATTAATAAACTTAAATGATATTTCGGGGTGACCTAAAGCCATTTTATTTACTATATCTGATATATAACCACTTTCAGTAGATGGTTTCTTTAAAAACTTTCTTCTGGCAGGTATATTATAAAAAAGATTACTTACACATATAGAAGTACCTTCTTTGCAACCGTAAGACTGAAAACTTTCTATTTCTCCACCATTTATAGTTATTTTATAACCTTCGTCTTCGTCACAAGTTTTTGTAATCATTTCTACTTGTGATACAGATGCTATACTTGCAAGAGCCTCTCCTCTAAATCCTAATGAAAATATACTTTCAAGGTCATCTATATCCTGTATCTTACTTGTTGCGTGGCTAATAAAAGCTGTTTTTATATCGTCTTTTTCTATACCTTTACCATTATCGGTAACACGAATAAAGGTTGTACCACCGTTTTTTATTCCTATAGTTATAGCAGTAGCACCGGCATCAATAGAGTTTTCAACTAACTCTTTTACAACAGAACTAGGTCTTTCTACAACTTCTCCTGCTGCTATTTTATTTATTGTTTTAGTATCAAGAAGACGAATTTTTCCCATAAAATCACCTCCTCATAATTACATTCCTCTTGCTTTTTTCTGAAGCTCAAAAAGAGTCTGTAAGGCTTCTATAGGCGACATAGACATTATATCTAACTTATCAAGCTCATCAAGAATTTGATTTTCTTTTATATTAAACATATCAAGTTGTGCACCTGTATTTTCTAAATTATCCTTTGAGCTTTCGGCAATTTTTTTAGCTTTCTTAGTTATATCAGCAGCATTAAGCTGTTTTAGTATTTCTTTTGAACGCTTTATTACAACATTAGGTAAACCGGCAAATCTAGCTACCTGTATACCGTAACTATGGTCAGCACCACCACGTTTTATTTTTCTTAAGAATATTATATCGTCACCATCTTCTTTTACAGATATACAATAATTCTTAACACCACTAAGTTTGCCCTCTAACTCTGTAAGCTCGTGATAATGAGTAGCAAATAATGTTTTAGCACCTATTTTATTTTTATCTGCTATATATTCAAGAACTGCCCAAGCAATACTAAGTCCATCAAATGTACTTGTACCTCTACCTATTTCATCAAGAATAAGCAAACTATTTTCTGTTGCATTATTTAATATATTAGCAACTTCCGTCATTTCAACCATAAATGTACTTTGACCTGAAGCCAAGTCATCAGAAGCACCTACTCTAGTAAATATTCTATCTACAACACCTATATGAGCAGAGCTTGCTGGCACAAAACTTCCTATCTGAGCCATAAGCACAATAAGAGCAGTCTGTCGCATATATGTAGATTTACCAGCCATATTCGGTCCTGTTATTATAGAAAGTATGTCATCACTATTATCTAAATATGTGTCATTCGGAATAAACATAGAATTACTTAACTTCTCTACAACTGGGTGACGCCCATCTTTTATATCTATAACTTTATTATCCGAAATAGTAGGTTTTACATACTCATTATTCTGTGCCACTTCGCTAAGCGATTGAATTGCATCAATTACAGATATAATATAAGCACAGTATTGTATACGCTCAACTTCACCAGCAATAGCATTTCTTATTTCAGTAAATATATTATATTCTAAATCTACAATTTTGCTTTCAGCACCAAGTATAATTTCCTCAAGTTCATTAAGTTCAGGAGTTATATATCGTTCGCAATTGGCAAGAGTTTGTTTTCTTATATATCTATCTGGCACATCGGAAAGATTTGACTTTGTTACCTCTATATAATAACCAAAAACTTTATTATATTTTATCTTAAGATTTTTTATACCTGTCTTTTCTTTCTCATCATTTTCTAAATCATCAATCCAATTTTTACCCTTTGTTTTTGCCTGTAATAAAACATCAAGCTCACTATTGTAACCCTCTTTTATCATTCCACCTTCTCTAACGGTAAATGGTGGTTCATCTACTATTGATGAATCTATAAGGCTATGTATATTTTCAAGTGTATCTAGTTTATCATAAAGCTCAACAAGATAACTACTTTTACATTTCTTTAATACATTTTTTAAAAGAGGTAAATTCTCTATTGATGTTTTAAGTGATACAAGGTCCCTACAATTTGCACTTTGGTAAACAACTTTACTCATTATTCTTTCAAAGTCACGAA
Source organism: Candidatus Fimicola merdigallinarum (assembly GCA_017694425.1). Classification (GTDB taxonomy): domain Bacteria; phylum Bacillota; class Clostridia; order Lachnospirales; family Anaerotignaceae; genus Fimicola; species Fimicola merdigallinarum. The sequence goes on along the minus strand of JADIMX010000024.1, from coordinate 16,497 downwards.
TTGTGATAAGTACTTCTTTTATCTCTTCTCTTATAAAAAATTCTGTTTTAAGTTCATCAACAGCATCAAGCCTTTTCTGTATATCAGATATATTTATAAGAGGTTGCTCAACCCATTTTCTTAAAAGTCTTGCACCCATAGCTGTTTTAGTCTTATCAAGCACCCATAAAAGAGAACCTTTTCTAGCCTTTTCACGCATTGTTTCAGTAAGCTCAAGGTTTCTTCGTGAGGATATATCAATAAGCATAAAATCTGTATAACTGTATTTTTTTAAGTTTGATATATGATGTAAATCATTTTTTTGCGTATCATATAAATACTGCATAAGTGCACCAGAAGATTTTATACAATATATATTATCTGTCAAACCAAAGCCATCAAGATTTAAAACTTTGAAATGGTCGCACAATATTTTATATGCATTATTTCTTTCAAATGTCCAGTCATCATTTACAGTTATTTTTATATCAAATCTATTTTTAAATTCAGAAACACCGCCAAAATCTTTGAAATACTCATTACAAATTATTTCGGCAGGTTTAAATTTTGCTGTTTCATCAAAAATTTTATTATATGCATTAACACTTACAAATTCAGATGTTTGAAATTCTCCAGTTGTAACATCACATATAGAAATACCGAAACCACTTTTATCGGCATATATACACATAATATAATTATTTTTTGTTTCATCAAGTATAGAGTTATCAAGAACGGTTCCCGGTGTAACTACTCTTATGACATCTCTTTTAACAATGCCTGTTGATTTTTTAGGGTCTTCTACCTGCTCACATATAGCAACACTATAACCTTTTTCAACAAGCTTTGCTATATATCCATCTGCAGAGTGAAAAGGTACTCCACACATAGGGGCGCGTTCTTCTTGCCCACAATCTCTGCCTGTTAATGTCAAATCAAGCTCCTTTGATGCTATAATCGCATCATCAAAGAACATTTCATAAAAATCACCAAGTCTAAAGAAAAGAAGGCAGTATTTATATCTATTTTTAATTTCAAAATATTGTTCCATCATCGGAGTTAGTTTTGCCATCGTTATCTCCCTTTGCTATATAACACCACTACCCCAAAACTATATAAATTTTGGGGTAGTAATAATAAAATTTTATTTAACATCAAACAAGTGAATTAGTGACAGCCACTGCAACCACTACAACCGCCTGAACCACAGCCACCACCACACTGTTCTTCTTCACCAGACATAGTTGACTGGATAATTGAGAACACAGAGTTGATGAAGTTATTGTATTCAGTTTCTGCTGAAAATAAATTTATAGCAGCAGTATTTTTCTGAATAAGCTGACTTTTTTCTGTAAGAACCTTTTTAACTTCATCTTCTTCTTCCATACTTAAGTGACCTGATGCCATCTTCATCTGCATTTCCTGCTGAAGCTCTGTATATTCTCTAAGAAGTCTTACAGCTTCCTCATCAGCATCAAATGCTTTTTTAGCTTCCATAAGTTTTGTAACTTCCTCAGTTTTTAATATTTCTTTACCTAATTCTCTAGCTAAATCATATACTCTTGTCATATTATCAAACCCTTTCTCCTATTAAATAAAATGTTTTATTATCAACTATTTTAACTTTTATAATCTGACCAATAAGGTCTTTTGAACCCTCAAAATGTACAAGACTATTATTATTTGCACGCCCTGTCATAATATTTTCGTCCTGCTTACTTGTATCCTCAACAAGTACATCAAGAACTTGTCCAACCTGAGAATTATTAATCTCGTGAATTATAGGATTTAATACATTAAGCATTCTATCAAATCTATCTTTAACAACATCTTCAGGTATCTGGTCTTCCATATTAGCAGCAGGAGTTCCTGTTCTCTTTGAATATATAAAAGTGAAAGCTGTACTATATCTAACTTTTCTTATTATATCAAGAGTTTCTTGGAAATCTTCCTCTGTTTCACCTGGGAAACCTACAATAATATCTGTACTAAGCATTATATCAGGAATAGCTTTTTTGATTTTTTCAACAAGTCCAAGATAATGCTCTTTTGTATAATTTCTATTCATTCTTTTAAGAACATTTGAGCTACCTGACTGAACTGGAAGATGAAGATATTTACAAATCTTATCACAATCTCTCATAGCCTCTATAAGCTCATCAGAAAGGTCTTTAGGGTGAGAAGTCATAAATCTAATTCTCTCAAGACCTTCAACTTCATTTATCTGTCTTAAAAGCTGTGCAAAAGTAGTTGGTGTTTCAAGATTTTTACCGTATGAATTAACATTCTGACCAAGTAACATAATCTCTTTTACACCATCAGCGACAAGCTCTCTTATTTCTTTTAATATATCTTCAGGCTGTCTACTTCTTTCACGACCACGAACGTAAGGCACAATACAGTATGTACAGAAGTTATTGCAACCATACATAATGTTTACACTTGATTTATATTTGTATTCACGAACAGTTGGAAGGTCCTCAACTATCTCACCGTGTTCTTTCCATATATCGCAAACCTGTGAGCCTGTTTCTATTCTTGTAGCAATAAGCTCAGGAAGTTTATAAAGATTATATGTTCCAAATATAATATCAACGTAGTTATATGTTTTATTAAGCTGTTCTATTACTGTGTCCTGCTGAACCATACAGCCACAAAGCACTATTAAAAGCTCAGGATTTTTCTTTTTAAGATTTTTTAACCAACCAAGCTTTCCGTATACTTTCATTTCTGCATTTTCACGGACACAACAAGTATTATATATAACAAAATCAGCTTCATTTTCATTAGCTGTTTCATCATATCCCATATCTTTAAGCATACCTATAATTTTTTCTGAGTCGTGGGCATTCATCTGACAACCCATTGTTAAACAGTAAAACTTACGGCGTTTTCCATTTAATTTAAAGTACTCATTATTCCAATCATTTATCTGAGATACATAATTCTTCTGCTGTTCAAACAAAGAATTATAATTTTTTTCAGTCATTAAAATTTCCTTTCTATTATCAGTTTTTTCTATGTTTTTCAATTTATTAGTATATCATACAATGTTTTTTTATTCAATAGTATAAAACCCTCCTATGAAAATCATAAGAGGATTCTATTTTAATTAAAAAGATTCTTCTAATATGTCTTCTACTGTTTCGTGTCTTTTTTTGTGTTCTTTATCTCTTTTATCTCTATATTTTTTATATCTAATATTATCAATTATTGAGTAAAGAACAGGTATAAATACAAGTGTTACTATTGTTGATATTGTAAGACCAAATATAACAGTTATAGCAAGAGGCTGTTGCATTTCCATACCTTCACCTGTTCCGACAGCCATAGGAACAAGACCTAAAATAGTTGTAAGTGTAGTCATAAGAATAGGTCTTAAACGATTAGGACCAGCCTCTATAAGAGCCTCATCTGCAGTACATTTATTTCTGCTCATTAACTGATTAGCATAGTCTACAAGAACAATAGCATTATTAACAACCATACCGGAAAGCATTATAAATCCCATAAAGGCAGTTACTGTTATGGTTTTTCCTGTTATGAATAACCCTAATATACCACCAGTTATAGCAAGTGGTATTGAGAATAAAATCATAAATGGGTGTATAAGTGATTCAAACTGTGATGCCATAATCATATATACAAGAAGTATGGCCACAACGAAAACTATCATAAGATTTTCGTATGTTTCCTCCATAGAATCCATAGTACCTGAGAAAGCATATGAATATCCATCTGGGAAGTCATAACTATCAAGAGCTGAAGTTAAATCAGCCTGAACCTCATTTAAAGCTCTATTATCTGTATCTGCTGTAATTGATATATACTGACGCTGATTATCTCTTGTAATAGATACAGCACTGTCTTTTATTTCTATATCAGCTATTTCAGAAAGCGGTAAAATTGCTCCAGTAGGAGTTGTTATCTTAATATTTTTAAGGTCATTAAGATATTTTACATTATCCTCAGCCTGACGTATTCTTACATCAATTTCAGTTCCATCAACTTTATACTGTGTAGCAACGCTACCTGTTACAGCTGTACTTACAGCATTTGCAATCTGTGCTGAAGATACACCATACATAGATGCTTTAGCTCTATTTATAGATACATTAGCTTCAGGTACAGATTCCTCAGATGAACTTGAAATATCTTTAATTCCGTTAATATTAGACATAATATTAATTATATCATCACCAATAGCATTTAAAGTATCTATTTCATTACCTATAATCTGAATACTAATAGCTGAACCACCAAATGAACCCATAGCAGAACTTGAAGATTCAACAGTTATGTCAGCCCCTGCAATACCGGATAATCTTTCTTTAACTTCATCAACAATATCATCAGTAGAACGATTTCTATCTTCAATAGGAACCATATTCATAGTTATACTAGCACTATCAGCACTTGATGATGTTATACCACCACCAACTGTTGCATAAGTAGTTTCAACTTCTGGTATATCGTCAATTTTATCTAATACATCATATACAACTGTTTCAACCTCATCAATAAGTGTTCCCTTTGGTAAATCTATTGTTATATTGGCAACGCCTTGGTCCATATGAGGCATAAAGTCTACACCTATTATTGGAATAAGCATTAAAGTTCCTATAAAAGCACCGATAAATACAACTATAACTCTTATCTTTCTTGCAAGTACATATTTTAAAAGATGTTTATAACCTTTATCTAATAAATCTATAGCTTTTCCCCATAAATCTAAAATCCTACTAAATATATTACCTCTTTTTTTGTATGCCTTTACTTCTGTATATCTTAAAAGTTTAGAGCAGGCCATAGGCACAAAAGTAAGAGCGACAATAATAGATGCTAAAAGAGAAAATGTTATTGTAAGAGATAAATCTTTAAAAAGCTGACCGATAGTTCCACCTACAAACATAAGTGGGAAGAATACTGCTATAGTTGTAAGTGTTGAGGCTGTAATAGCCATACCAACCTCACTAGCACCAACCTGTGACGCTCTTTTACCAGTCATACCATTTTTCCAATACTTAAATATATTTTCAAGAACAACTACAGAGTTATCTACAAGCATACCTATACCGATAGCAAGACCACCCATAGAAATCATATTCATACTCATACCGAATATGTACATAAGGGCAAATGTAGCAAATATGGAAGTAGGAATTGAAACACCTATAATAAGAGATGTTTTAGGGTCCCTCAAGAATACAAAAAGTACAATAATAGCCATTATAGCAGCCTGAAACGATGTAGAAACTATGTTGTCTATAGATGTCTGAATGTATTCAGCTGTATCAGTAAGCATAGATATATTTATATCAGAATAATCATTTCGAATATTTTCTAATTCTTTGTTGATTTTTTCAGATATATCAACTAAGTTTGCTGTTGACTGTTTTTGTATAGAAAGCATAATACTAGGTTCTCCATTTATAATAGCAAGAGAATCCATATCTTTTTCAACTTCATTTACATCAGCAACATCACTTATATGAATAACTGCACCAGATGCTGTTCTTATAGGTAAATTTCTTATTTCATCAACAGACTTAAACTCACCTGTTGTTCTTACCTGCATACTTGTTTTACCTTGTTCAATACTACCTGTTGGATAGTTAAGATTTTCAGATGCCAATGCCTGAGAAATAGTTGATTCAGTTATACCATATCCCTGCATTTTTTCAGGTTTAACAGTAATCTCTATTTCATTTTCGATACCACCAGTTAATGATACAGAGGCAACACCCTCTATTCTTTCAATACGATTAACTATATTTTCCTCTAATAAAGTGTTAAGTTCAGCTAAATCATATTTACTAGATGAAGCACCGACAGTAATTGCTGACATCATTTCCATATCCATTTTTATAACCATAGGTTCATTTGCACCATCTGGCAAAGAACCTTTTATAAGGTCAATTTTTTCACGCATATCTATTGATGCCATATCAATATCTGTTCCGTCTTCAAACTGAACAACTATAACAGATGAGTTAGCTGAAGATGTTGAAGATATATTTTCAACATTACTTACCGTTCCCAAAGCACCCTCAAGAGGTTCTGTTATAAGACTTTCTATTTCCGAAGGACCTGCACCAATATATGTAGTACTAACAACAGCAACTGGAATGTCCATAGATGGCATAAGGTCAAGTTTTAAGGCTCTAAGACCAACTAAACCTCCAATTATAACCATAAGTGTAACCATTATTGTAGTTACAGGTCGTTTTATTGATATTCTGGAAAACATCTATTATTCCCCCTTTTCAGAAGAAACAACTTCAACATCTGTTCCATCTGTAATATATGCCTGACCTTTTACTACTATATCCATACCGTCAACAATACCACTTGTTATTTCTATTTCTTGGCCATTATCAATACCAGTCTGAACATTTACTTTTTTAGCCTTATTATTTTCAACTACATAAACATAAGTTTCACCGTCTTTTGTTATAACTGAATCTCTTGAAACAACAAATGTACTATCACTTTTCTGATTTACAAATGATACTTCACCAAACATACCTACTTTAAGTGTATCATCATTATTAGGTATTTCAACTTCCACAGTATATGTACCAGTAGGATTTGCTGCTGGGCTAATTGTTTTTACAACACCCTGAAATACACTATCCGGTAAAGCTGTTATTGTAAGGTTAACAACATCACCTAAAACTATTGAATTTATTATAGCTTCAGAAACCTCTACACTAACATTAAATGAGCTTGTATCCATAATAGTAAATGCAGCCATAGACTGAGATGCAACAGTACCCTCTACTACATTACACGCAGAAACAACACCACTAATAGGACTTGTTACCTTTGCGTCATTTAAACTTTTTTCAGCTGATTTTATCTGTGCCTCTATAGATGCTTTTGATGAAACAGCAAGATTATAAGCGTCTTGAGCCTTTCTAAGATTTTCCTCCGGCATTTGAACAGAAATTAAATTATACTGTTCTTGTGCCTGATTATACTGTAATTCAGCATTTTTAAAAGCTAATTCTATTCTATCAAAATCAGCTTTTGATATTATACCAGCATTAAAAAGAGCCTCGTTATTTTCATATGTAGTCTTATTGTTATTATAGTTAAGCTCGGCTGCATCAAGAGCAGATTTTGCTGACTGTATCTGTGTCTGCATTGATGCACCATTTACAGTATCTAACCCTGTCTGTGCAGATTGTATCTGTGCTTCAACTGATACAAGAGATGCTTTTAATACATTTATATTATTATATATATCAGTTGTGTCCATTGTAAAAAGTAAACTGCCTTTAGATACTTTATCTCCAACTTTATAATTTACTTTAGCAACCTTTCCTGGAATTGTGCTAACAACTGATACCGTTTCTTTTGGTTCAACTTTACCAGAAAATTTGTATACATCTTCAATACCATTTCTAGTAGCAGATAAAACTTCAACAGATACACCTTTTTTCACAGGTTCTGTATTTACCTGACTATCATCTGTTTTAGAGCTACAACCTATAAAAGAAAGGGATAAAGTAGCCACTAATAAACTCGTAATTAATGCTTTTTTCATTTATAAATCCTCCAGTCTACAAGTTTTGGGCATTATTTTCAAATCAGAATTAAATATTTTACTAAAACTTTCTATACCTTCACTAAGATTATTTTTATCGTCTTCACTTAATGAATTAAAAAAGTTTTTGAATAATTTATACATCATTTTATTTTTTTCATTCATTTCATTTATGCCCTTTTCAGTTATTTCAATATAAACTTTTCTACCATCACTATCTATTCCAGATTTTTTAGTTATATAACCCTCTTTTTCCATCTTTTTAATAGTGATAGATAAGCTACTTTTACTTATACCAAATATATTCTCCAAAGAGCTTATAGTATTTATTCCGGCATAAAAAATAGCACTTAGAATATTGAATTGGTGTAAAGTTAAACCATCATTATTCTTTCCGTTTATATTAAAATAATTTTCAAAAGTCATTGTTCTCCATATAGCAATATTTATTAATAAATTAGATAAATCTTTATATACATATTCTACATTTACAATAAACAACACCCCTTAAAATAGTTTTATAATAAAATTTATTTTGATTTTATAATAAAACTATTTTTGTGTCAATGACTTTATAACCTTTAATTACTAATATATACTTATAAATATAATACGAATACATTTTACCAAAAGTTTTACAGTAAAATAAAAAAGTGCAATATATGCACTTTTGTAACGTTTATAATAAACTATCTTTATATAATTTCTTAATATCATCTAATGATAATTCATTAGGGAATGTTTTTAATTTCTCTTTTTTTAAATAAGTAGTCTCTGCATAACAAGAGATATCATCATCTGTAAATTTTTCATCACAGTATTCAAAAATAACTTTTCTAATAAATTCATCAAGGTCATTTAAATTTTCAAAACCTAAAATTTCAAGTATATTTTTAACTTTGTTATTATCTCCAAAAAGCTTAAGATATTCTTTCAAGAATATACCTGTAGCAGGCCCGTGAGGAATGCCCTTATTATAAGTAATCTGATATCCTAGTGTATGCGGAATAGATGTACTAGACTGAGAAATAACAATCCCAGCTATTGTAGAAGAAATAAGAAGTTTTTCTCTTATTTCCATTGTGTAATCTCTATTTGATATAGAAATAATACATTCTTTAAATAATCTTAATCCTGATTCAGCGATTATATCACTAAAGAAGTTTGATTTTGTTGAAAGATAGCCCTCTACTAAATGAGAAAGAGTATCTATTGCTGTATTATTTGTTATTTTAGCTGATAAATTCTCTGTATATCTAGCATCTAAAAAAGCGTAATCAGGAAATATTTTTTGAGCTATACTAGATTTTGTTTTCTGATTATGCAAAGTTAATACAGAATATGGTGTTACCTCAGAGCCTGTTCCCGCTGTTGTTGGTACTGCTATTACTGGTAAATGACTAGCCTGTTCTCCAAATAAAATTTCTTCTCCAGAATCAGGATTAGCTATAAGACAGGCAATAGCTTTTGATGAATCCATAGGAGAACCGCCACCAATACCTATTACAAAATCAACTTTCTCTCTTTTCCCCAATTCAGAAGCTTCTTTTATCATATTAATATCAGGATTTTCTTTTATATCATCAAAAATAATGTAATTTATCCCCTCTTTTTCTAAAGCTGATTTTATATCTTTTTCTGAACCATTAACTTTTGCAGAATTTTTACCAGTTACAACAAGTGCAGTATTACCATATTTCTTAAAAATATTACTGTTTTTTAAAATACAGTTCTCCCCAAATAAAATTTTAGTAGGCATAGAATAGCTAAAATCATTCATAAGTATACTCTCCTTTATTCATTCCAATAAAATTTGTAGGTACTTTACCATTTATAATAGTATCGACAAGCATAATTTTTCTTTCAAATGAAATATCTTTATCCTGTATAGGATTTAATATTCTAACATTTGTTTTTATACTTAGCCATATTTTAAAATTCGTTTGATTTATACCGGAAGATGTAAATGATGTTTCATAGTCAACTATAGCTTCTTTAGAAGGTATTATTTCAAAATCTATATCAGGGCCAAAGTTTGAAAATACATCTATCCCAAGCATAACACCTAAAGGTATTTGAACTATATTTTCCTCGTATAATGAAAAATTCTTTGTAATATTATTACTTATATCTGCACAAAATTTATTTATTAAAATTGTATTTGCCGATATAGATAATGTACCATTAATATCATTGCTTTCAAAAAAATCACTAGAAGATACATTCATATCATTTATAGTCTTATTTACGGCGTCATTTATCATAAGATTAGCTGTATTTTTTGTTTCTATTTCAGCTTTAGTTATGATGGTATCTAAAAATACACTATCAGAGCTTAACACAGAAAAAACACAGAATATTACAGATATAATAAATGATAGTAGTAAAAAATCAAACATACAAAATCTTCTTTTATTTTTCATATAAACAACCTTATTTATATTGTTTATACTATCATATGATTATAAACTGAAATAGTTTTACTAAAAATATTAATAGTAAACATTCATAAGATATAATCCACAAGCCGGTGCTGTAAAACCTGCATCTTTTCTATCTTCACCCTTAAATATTTTTTCTATATCATCAATACTCTTTTTGCTAGAGCCTATTTCTATAAGGGTTCCTACAAGTATTCTGACCATATTGTATAAAAATCCATTACCCTTAAATAGTATATAAATTTTTCCGTTTTCCTCAGAAACATCTATTGAATATATAGTTCTCACAGTTGATTTTTTATGTCTCTTATTTGAACAAAAGGCTCTGAAATCGTGTTCACCTATAAAATAACTAGTAGCCTTTTTCATAAGCTCTATATCTAATTTTTCATCAACTCTGAAAGCATAATTCTTCATAAAAACATCTCTATTAGTCCCATTATCTATAATGTATAAATAATCTTTAGATTTAGCATTTAAACGACTATGAAAACGAAGTTCTTTTTCCTCACACTCTGTTACAACTATATCCTTAGGCAAATACTTATTTATAGTATCTTTTATACTATTTGCAGTCATATCTGTCTTGCATTTAAAATTTGCAACCTGACCTTTTGCGTGAGTACCTGCATCTGTTCTTCCAGAACCAAAAACCTCTATTTCTTCACCGAACATTTTAGATATAATGTTTTCAAAAATTCCTTGGAGTGTATTTTTTGTGTTTCCTTGTTTTTGCCAACCATTATATTTAGTACCGTCATACTGTATAGTTAATTTAAAATTTCTCATAATTCACCTTTATATAAATAAATTTATGTATATATTTTACATCAAAATCTATAGTATTTCAAAATAAAAATAAAACTTGTTTTAAAAACGTAAATATTATAAAATATGATTAAATTAAAAAAGGAGGATTTATATATGGACGTAACAAGTTTTGGAATTAATCACGATATACTTTTAAGAGGTGTATATGTTTCAAGAAAAGACACAGTTGGAGAAAATGGAGTTTTAACTACATTTGATATAAGAATGAAAGAGCCTAATCGTGAACCAGTTATGGATACTTCTGTAATGCATACACTTGAGCATTTAATGGCAATTTATTTCAGAAGTGATAGCGAATGGGCAGACAAAACAATATACATAGGTCCTATGGGTTGTAGAACAGGTATGTATGCTATTTTTAAAGGCGACCTTGAACCTAGTGATATTATCGAAAAACTTAAAGACTGTTATAAATATATAATAGATTTTAATGAAGAAATACCAGCTACTAAATCATATATGTGCGGAAACTATCTTGACCATAATCTTGTTATAACACAGATAGAGGCTAAAAAATTCTATGATGAAGTTCTTATGAATATAAAAGAAGAAAATATGGTATACCCTAAACAGAATTATTAATATATAGTTAACCATAATTATTTTATGTTGACTAAAATTAAAGAAATATAAAAGGTGCATTGAATTTCAATACACCTTTTTTTATTATTCTCTGAAGTTAACTGTCCCTTTTTCATCGTCCATAGAGTCTATAATAGCTAATGATTCAAGACGAAGACCTTTTTCTCTTATCATATCTCCACCTCTTTGGAATCCTTTTTCTATTACAATTCCGATACCCTCTATTGTAGCACCTGAACTTTTTACTAAATCAACAAGACCTTCTAATGCACAGCCATTAGCAAGGAAGTCATCAATTATAAGCACTCTGTCATCTTTGTTTAAAAATTTCTTTGAAACTATTACATCATAAACCTTTTTATGTGTGAAAGATTCAATTTTTGTACTATACACATCACCGTCAATATTTATGCTTTGTGTTTTCTTTGCAAAAACAACAGGAGCATTATCAAAATACTGAGCTACTATACAAGCTATTCCTATTCCCGATGCTTCAATAGTTAATATTTTGTTTATGTTACAATCAGCAAATCTTCTTTTAAATTCTTTTCCGATTTCTGCGAAAAGCTGAATGTCCATTTTGTGATTAAGAAAGCTATCTACTTTTAATACATTACCTTTCTTAATAACACCGTCTTTTACAATTCTCTCCTTTAATAACTGCATAATTGTACCCCTTTTGTATATTTAAAATTTCGTTTATATATTTTTAATTAAAAGATATTATACATAAGATATTGTTTTATTTCAATAACTAATATAAAATTTTATTTTTTGACAATATAAATCCTATAAAATATAATTATTATATAAGGAGGTATGGATTTATGGAAGAATTTAATTATGATACAATGGTAGGTCTAACAGAAGAAGATAATGATGCTATAAGATTTCATATGGAAATGGGTTACCCTTTATTTATTGATAAAGAGGGTAAAGTTTGGAATGAAAGTGAAGTTTATATCGCTGATGCAAAAATAACATCAAATGGAAAAGGTATCTTTTGGACTCACTCTTATTAAAAATAGGAAAAGCCACCTTTTATGGTGGCTTTTATTCTTTATTAAAAATTATTTTAAAAGTTCAGACTCTAAATCCTGTAACATATAATCTAAAGCTGTTACTCCACCCTCTGCTGTATACCAAACAGATGGATTAGCAAGGTATACTATATGTCCATTTTTGTATGTATCTGTCTGTTTAACTAATTCATTTTCAACTATATCTTTTGCAAGCTGAGCACCCTCTTTTGATATAGCTGCATCTCTATCTAATACAAACATATAATCAGGATTTAATTTTGAAACTAATTCAAAAGATGTTTCATTACCGTGTGTTGATGTAGCGTCATCATTAAGTCCCTGACCTACATTTTCAAATCCTATTTCACGACCTATTAATGAACAACGTCCATCATTGCTTAATAAGTTATAACTTCCACTTGTAGCAAGTCCTACAATAGCTGTTTTACCTTTAGCAAACTCTGCTAATTTATCTATACGAGCTTTTAAGCCATCCATTTTTTCACTAGCTTCATTTTCTTTTTCAAACATTTTAGCTATTGTTTCTAAGTTCTGTTTTGTACTTTCGTATACACCTAACTCTGTATCAACTGATAAGTATACAACTGGTGCAATTTCGCTTAATTTATCATAAACAGATGCTAATCTTCCGCCAATGAAAATTACATCAGGCTCAACAGCCATAACAGCCTCTAAATCTGCTTCTTTTATAGTTCCAATATTTTTAACATTTTCATTATCAATGTATTCCTGTAAATAGTCAAGAGATGTACTAGCTGTACCTACAACTTTATCTCCTACCCCAAGATTATCAAGAATATCAAGAGATGCCATATCAAGAACAGCAACTCTTTCAGGATTTAAAGGAACTTCTAAATCTATTTTTTCTTTATTTCCATTTAAACTTGTTATAGTTATAGTTTCCTTTTTTTCTTCAGTAGTAGTATTTGTTGTAGTATTTGTGCTACCACAAGCAGCAACAGAAAATGCAATTGCAACTGCACTTATTAATGTAAATATCTTTTTCATAGTTTCCTCCTAAAAAATCAAATTTTAATAATAGATAGAAAGTGGTCTTCCCTCTATTTCCATTATCTCGAAATCAACTCTATAGATATCGGATAATGTTTCTTTATTTATAATTTCCTCAACTTTACCAAATTTAGCTACTTTACCATTGACAAATGCACATATATAATCTGAATAAAATGCTGCATAGTTAATTTCGTGAAGTACAAGTACGACTGTTTTGCCGAGCTCATCACAAAGACGACGTACTATCTTCATCATATTTGTAGCGTGATAAATATCTAAGTTATTTGTAGGTTCATCAAGGAAAATATAATCTGTATCCTGTGCTATTACCATAGCTATATATGCCCTCTGACGCTGACCACCAGAAAGCTCATCTATAAATTTATCCTGAAAATCCTCAAGCTCCATATAAGATATAGCTTTATCTATAATCTCATTATCTTCATCTGTAAGACGATTACCTGAGTAAGGGAATCTACCAAAAGCAACAAGCTCTCTTACTGTTAATTTCATCTGAACATTGTTTGTCTGAGTTAAAATAGCAATTTTCTTTGCTAGCTCATTGCTTTTCCAATCTTTTATATCTTTTCCCTCGAAAAGGATTTCTCCACCATCTTTAGATATAAGACGGGAAATCATATTTAAAACTGTTGACTTACCAGCACCGTTAGGTCCTATCATAGAAGTTACAGCACCTTTAGGAATATCAAAGCTGACAGAATCAACAACAACTCTATCTTCATATTTTTTTGTTAAGTTTCTTATGTTCATATTTAAACACTCCTATTAGTTAATAATAAGTATAAGAAATATATACCACCAGCTGTTGTTATAAATACACTTATAGGTATAGCATATGAATATATATGCTCAACTACAAACTGACCTGCCATAAGTGTTAACATACCAAATATAACTGAGCCGTATATTAACTGGCTATGACGGTATGTTTTTAAAAGCTGTCTTGAAAGGTTTGCAATAATCAAACCTAAGAATGATATTGGACCTACCATAGCTGTTGCAACAGATATGTAAAGTGTTACCCCTAAAAGTAATCTACGAATACATTTATCATAATCTACACCTAAGTTTATAGCCTGTGATTTTCCTAATGTTAATACGTTTAATAAAGATATCTCTTTTCTTAATACAACGACCACAGCTATTAAAACTAAAACTGAAAAAATGATAATTTCTGAATTAACATTATTAAAACTAGCAACAAGTGTAGCTAAAAGAGTATCGTATTCATTCGGGTCCATAATACGAGTCATAGTTGTCTGTATACTTGAGAAAAATGATGTCATAACTGTACCTATAAGCAATACATAAAGTACGTTATGATTTGTCTTTTTAAACAAATAGCTATAAACTAATGTAGCTACAGTACCCATTAATATTAAGTCAACTGCAAAAGCTAAGTTAGAATTTGTAGCAAAAATACTTCCAGAACCAACTACAAATATAATAGCTGTATGTATAAGTGTATACATAGAATTCATACCTAAAAGACAAGGTGTTACAATTCTATTATTTATAATTGACTGGAAAACAATAGATGCTGAACCTATTGCAAATGCTGATATAAGCATAGCTATAATTTTTGGTGTACGGATTTTCATAGCATAAGCAAATAATTTTGGATTATTCATATTTGTATCAAATAAGAAATATGCTATCGTTATAGCTATAGTAATGATAGTCATAAAAGTAAGAATTTTTCTGTTTTTCATTACTGCACTTGTATTCAAGAACAACTACCTCCGTTTCCACCAAATTTTATTTTTATACTCTTTCTTCCGTTTTTTAATCTATAAAGAAGTAATGCAACGAATAAAATACTTCCAAGTATTCCGATTATGAGTTCTATAGGAAGCTCATATGGGAATATTATTACACGTCCTAACATATCGCAAACAAGAACAAATATAGAACCGAATAAGGCTGTATCAACTAATGTTCCTCTTATCTTATCCCCTTTGAACATAGCAACAATATTAGGAACTATAAGACCGATATATGAAATTGAACCAACAACAACTACTATACTAGCTGTAATCATTGCTGCTATTGTTAAACCTAAGAATAAAACAAAATTGTAATTTACACCTAAGTTCTTTGAAAAGTTTTTACCCATTCCAACAATATTGAAATGATTTGAGAATATAAAAGCAAGTATAACTAAAGGCACTGTAAGATAAACAATCTCATATCTTCCTTTTAATACAAGAGAGAAATGTCCCACAAGCCAAGTTGATAATGCCTGATTTAATTCATACTTAAATGCTATGTAGCTTGTAACTCCACCGATAACATTTCCAAACATTATACCTACAAGAGGAACCATAACAACATCTTTAAACTGAACTCTCTGTATAAACCATACAAAAAGCCAAGTTCCTAAAATAGCTGTTATGAAAGCGAATATTGCTCTACTCCATATTGTTGAATTAGGCATAAATGCAAGAGCTATTAAAATACCAAACTGTGCTGATGATATTGTAGCACCAGTTGTCGGAGAGATAAATTTATTCATACATAACTGTTGCATAATCAAACCTGCAACACTCATACCAACACCCGTACATAATATAGCAAGTAATCGTGGTAAACGAGATATTATGAATATTCCCCATTGTTCCATATCGCCACTTAATAGAGAAGCTATATCAATATCAATAACACCTATAAAAAGTGAAACTATAGATAAAATAATAAGTGTAAATAACAATATAATTGTTGTACTATACCTTTTTATAATATTACCTCCTTATTCAGTTAGCACTAGCTAACTATATGACAAAAAAATAAGATTGACATATGTTAGCTATGCCAAACTTTATCTGTGGTAATCTTAACAAAACTAATCCTATTTGTCAATACTATTTGTATTAGAATAAAAACAATATTTTGTATACTAAATTTGTTAGAATTAGCTTACATTTTATAATATATGTGCATTTTTTATATATAATTATAACTATTTGTATATATTAATAAACTTAAATATTCTATTAAATTATCGTAACTATATAAAAATAATTATGATTTTTTA
>JADIMX010000023.1 GCA_017694425.1 Candidatus Fimicola merdigallinarum | reverse complement strand
ATAATATATAGTCATAAATTTAAACATACCTCTTGAATTTTAAATAAAAAACTCTCGATTTATTTTGCAAAATTTAAAACCGCCAGTTTAAAATACCCCTAACCTTTAATATTTTTTCTAAGATTAGATGGGGAGACGCCGTACTTTTTCTTAAACATTCTATTAAAGTATGATATATTGTCAAAACCGCTTAACTGTGCTATTTCAAGTATAGTAAGGTCTGAAGTTTTAATCATCTGTTCTGCCATCATAAGCCTATAATTATTTAGATAATCTATAAACCCTGTACCTATATGTGATTTAAAGAACTTCATAAAATGTGACTTGCTATAAAAAGTAAGGCTTGCCATATCTTCTATTGTTATATGCTCTGAATAATGCTCCTCAACATATTTAAGTATAAATTTTAATTTCTCCAATGATTTTGTCTGAATATTTGTTGTATTTTCTCCGGTATCCTTATTTGAAATTATAGAAAAAATTAATTTAAAAAGTGTACTTTTAAGCATTAATTGATACCCGTCTTTTTTCTTGTCCGAAAGTTTATCTATTTCTTCAATACAACTTGAAATATCATCATAATAGGGCAGTACAGGAGTGAAAAATGTAGTTGTATGTATATTACCTTTCATAAGTGGCAATATAAATTGTGTGGCACATAAATCATATTGACCGGATATAAGCAATTCTTTTTTAAAAAGTATATTTTCGTATTCCATACTATTTGTGCCGTCTTGCTCTATGGAGTGTAACTGTCCTGGTCGTATAAATATAATATCGCCTGTAGTAACTGTTTTTCTATCTAAATCAACTGTCACAATACCTGCCCCTTTTTTAATAGCTATAATCTCAATTTCGGAGTGCCAATGTAATGGAACTTCCTTGAAATTTAAGGGTATTGAACATATATAGGTGTTATATGGAAAATTTGTCGGAGTATGTTCCTTAACTTCTTCGTATAGTTGATACTCATTTATGTTCATATTGTATAATCCTTTCTATAAAACTATCATAATGATAGTATTGTACAATAATATGAAAGTAAATTGCAAGAAAAATATTAAAAATAATATTAAAATACATAATATAAAGAATAAATTTAATATTAAATATTCAAAAGGAGATATAAAAATGGATATTAAAAATAGATTAGAAGATACTTTAGGCAAAGCTATCTCAAGTGCTACAAATGAGGAAATATACAATGCTCTCCTTAAAATAGTACAAGATATGGCATCTAAAAATGAAAAAAACGACAGTAAAAAGAAAGTATACTATATTTCAGCTGAATTCCTTATAGGGAAATTACTTTCAAACAATATGATTAACTTAGGAATTTATAACGAAGTTAAAGATATCTTAAAAGAAAATGGAAAAGATATTTGTGAAATAGAAGAGGTAGAGCCAGAACCATCTTTAGGTAATGGTGGTTTAGGTAGACTTGCAGCTTGTTTCCTTGATTCTATGGCAACACTTGGTCTTGCTGGTGATGGTATCAGCTTAAATTATCACCTTGGACTTTTCAAACAGGTATTTGAAAACAACTTACAGAAAGAAACACCTAACCCTTGGATTAGTAAAAATTCTTGGTTAAAGAAAACAGATGTTACTTATCCTGTTAGCTTTAATGGTTTAAATGTTAATGCTAGAATGTACGATATCGAGGTTACAGGTTACAATAACAGAACAAATAAATTACACCTTTTTGATATTGATTCAGTAGATGAAAATATTGTATCAAATGGAATTGATTTTGATAAAGATGATATAGAGAAAAACCTTACACTTTTTATTTATCCAGATGATAGTGATGAAAAAGGTAAGTTATTAAGAATATATCAGCAGTATTTTATGGTAAGTAGTGGTGCTCAGCTCATACTTGATGAGTGTGTAGCTAAAGGCTCAAATCTTTATGATTTACCAGAGTATGCAGTAATTCAGATTAACGATACTCACCCAACAATGGTAATTCCAGAGCTTATCCGCCTTCTTGTAGAACGTGGAATTGAAATGGACGACGCTATCGAAATAGTATCAAAAACTTGTGCATACACAAACCATACAATATTAGCAGAGGCTCTTGAGAAATGGCCTATTAGCTACTTAAATAAAGTAGTTCCACACCTTATGCCTATTATCGAAGTGTTAGATGATAAGGTAAGAAGAAAATTTGATGATGAAAGTGTTGCTATCATAGATAAAAATGATGTTGTGCATATGGCTCACATTGATATTCACTACGGATTTAGCGTAAATGGTGTTGCTGCACTCCACACAGATATCTTAAAGAATTCAGAGCTTAATAACTTCTACAAAATTTACCCAGAGAAGTTTAATAATAAGACAAATGGTATTACATTCCGTAGATGGCTTATGCACTGTAACCCATTACTTGCCGAGTTATTAGATGAAACTATCGGTGATGGTTACCGTAAAGATGCAACAGAGCTTGAAAAACTTTTAGCTTTCAAAGATGATGAGAAAGTTTTAAATAAACTTATTGAGATTAAACACAAAAACAAAGAAACATTAAGAGATTACTTAAAGAAAACTCAGAATGTTGAAATTGACGCTGATACAATATTTGATATACAGATTAAACGTCTTCACGAGTACAAACGTCAGCAGTTAAATGTTCTCTATATAATCGATAAGTATTTAGAAATAAAAGAGGGTAAAATACCAAAAGCACCTATAACAGCAATTTTTGGTGCTAAGGCAGCTCCAGCCTACACAATAGCTAAAGATATTATCCATATGATACTTTGTATGGAAGAAATCATAAACAATGACCCAGAGGTTAGCAAATACCTTAAAGTTGTTATGATTGAAAACTATAATGTAACAAAAGCTGAAAAATTAATACCTGCTTGTGATATTTCAGAGCAGATATCATTAGCATCAAAAGAGGCTAGTGGTACAGGTAATATGAAGTTTATGCTTAATGGTGCACTTACACTTGGTACACAGGACGGTGCAAATGTTGAAATTCACGAAAATGTGGGCGACGACAATATATTCATATTCGGTGCTACAAGTGATGAAGTTATCAAACACTATGAAAAAGCTGACTATGTATCAAAAGAGTACTATGAAAATAATCCAGCTATAAAGAGAGCTGTTGACTTTATAACAAGCGAAAAAATGCTTGAAGTTGGCTCTAAAGAAAACTTAGAACGTATCAAAAATGAGTTAATAAATAAAGACTGGTTTATGACATTACTTGACTTCGATTCATATAAAGCTAAGAAAAATGAAGCCATAGAAGTTTACGGAGATAGAATGAAGTGGGCTAAGATGACACTTGTTAATATAGCTAAAGCAGGTTTCTTCTCATCAGATAGAACTATCGAAGAATATAACAAAGATATTTGGAAATTATCATAATAAATTTAAACCCTGAGATTAATCTCGGGGTTTTGTTTTTTTGGTTAAAATAAATAATATTTTACAATCTATGCTATTTATTAAAAAAGTTTTGTTGTTTTAAGTTAAAATAGCAGACTATGTATTTATATACAATATTAAAAATAATACTAATTTGAGATGAATTAAATTGTATTAAATCAAACTATTTACGATTTGACACTATAACAAAATCTATGCTTTGATATTTTAAAGGTATAGTATTTAATATTATATTAGATTATGCTTATTTGAATATGTGGAAGTTTTAAAGAGGTAGTGTTTACATTATATTAGGTTATGCAGATATGGTAAAACCAAAGAAAAGGGGTTTAAAAATTTAGTATTTAATATTAGATTATGCTTATTTGAATATGTGGAAACTTAAAAGAGGTAGTAATTATATTATATTAGGTTATGCAGATATGGTAAAACTCAAAGAAAAGATATTTAAAAAGTTAGCATATAACATTAGATTATATAACATAGGTTTTGTTAAAATCATAAATAATTGAATTTATCATAGCTTTAATAATTTCATTAAAATAAATCCTGTAATTAGTATTAAGTTTTATATATTTTTTGAATTGATATAAGTGTTTTTAATGCAGTAACAATTATATTTAATTGTATTTAATAGTATTTAATGGTAGGGTTAATACATTATATAATTATGTTTTAAGAAATTAATATTTTATTTATATTATAAAAATTGTATTTTAATATCACTATTTTTTAATTGTCGCCGAATGGACTATAGATAAAAATTCTTATAAAAAACTAAAACCCTCATATGATAGAATTGCTATGGCAAGTAAAAATGAATTTGTAGGAGATTTTATCATTAAATACGTAAATAGTTCATCATATTCTAAATGTAAATGTCATATAGTATTTGCAATCTAATATATAAAGCAAGAATTAGTATTATAATTGTCAGGCTATTAAGTACCTATTTAGAGATTTACAATAAGAAAAAAGCCTTGTAAGAACTTTAAGCAAACCACTAATTCAACAGTTGCTTTTTCGTATTATTAAATTTTTTATATATCACGCTTTTAATATGTTTTAATAAAAAAATATTTTATTTTTTATATCTAAAGATATTCCAAAAAAGTGCAATATTAATGCACTACTGGGTTTAAAAATTAGATTTTTTAAAGAAATATAATCAGAATAATCAACTAAAAATAATTAAACACAATGAAAAATGCATAGTTTAGATTATAAAGTAATAAGTTTAAATATATAAAAAGCCTTAGTCAACCTAAGGCTTTTATTATTATCGTATAGTAAAGTGTGCATTAAATGATGTTTCAGATACAGTATCAAACTTAAATCCTCTGTTTTTAAATTCTTCTATTATAGATGCTAAGGCCTCAGCAGTAGCCTCCTTACCTTTAGTTTGGTGCATAAGAACAACTGCATCTCTATCTGATTTAACAGTTTCAAATACATTTGCCTTAACCTGTTCAGGAGTTATATTTTTTGTAGAGGCATCTTTTGAATCTGAATTCCAGTCAGTATAAGTATAACCTCTTTGAGTAAGCTCGGCAGTAATTTTCTGCATAATATCACTGCTACCATATTTTTTACTCACACTATTATTTGAACCACCTGGAAGTCGTACAAGAGTTGTTTTATAACCAAGGATACTTTCAAGGTATGCTTCTTCTTTATAGAAATCATTGAAGAAATTTTCTACACTTGAATATATGTATGCGTAGTCGTGGCTGAAAGTATGGTTTCCCACAGCGTGACCTTCTGCCACCATTCTTTTTACTATTTCAGGGTCAGCATTACCTGTTAAATAGAAAGTAGCTTTTACATTGTATTTTTTAAGTGTATCTAATATTTTTATAGTGTTTTCGGAAGGTGCGTCATCAAATGTTAAGTACGCAGTAGGCCCTTCTTCTACATTAGTGTTATCTTCTACAACAGGCTCATCTTTTTTATCTTCAATATTAACAACAACCTCAAAATGTGGTGCTGAAATCATAGTTTTTCCCATTATATCAACGGCATTTTTTAAAGTTATAGTGTCGTCTGGATTAATGTCTTGTGGCACTAAACCTCGGCTTATTGCAAAGTTTAAAGGGTTATCGCCTAAAGGAACATCAGCATATATAAGTTTAACTGAATTATATATCATATTACATATTTCATTGTAAGTCACAGTATTAGCTACACCAAACTTAACATCAGATACACCGGTTACAATTCCCATATTGTATAGCTTAGGAATATAGTTATATATATTTGTGTCTACATCTACAAAGTGATTAGGTGCATCAGGAAGTTTTGTTTGTGAAAGGTTTTCGTACATATTTGAAATATATTTTGATAGTTCACCTTTATCTATATAAAAATTTTCTCTTTCTTCATATTTTGGTATAAATCCTGTAGCAAATATACTTTCATTAGCGTCTATATTAAGAGAAAGTAAGTTCATTAAAATTATGATTGCTACTAAATATATAATCTTTTTCATAATACTACCTCCTAACTTAAATATTATAATACATATTTCGCCAAAAGTCT
>JADIMX010000022.1 GCA_017694425.1 Candidatus Fimicola merdigallinarum | reverse complement strand
GGTCGCAGAACTGGTATTAGTCACTTTTAATTATGCGAGTAAATAAATTTATTTTGGTTTATGATTTACATATGAATTGAAATATTTATATGAGTAAAAATAATTAAACCCCTCTGAGATATAAAAAATAGAGGGGTTATATAATTATACTTAGTTATTTTTTGGTGGTCGTGGACCGTAGAACTGGTAGTAGTCAGTTTTAATTCTACCATTAAATAATTTTCTTTTGGCGTCTGCTTTTCTTCCGAACAATTTTTCGAAATATTCCATAGATGTTATAAGGTAAGTTGACCAAGTTGTGTTCTCTGCCATAATTCTACCTAATGCACGATAGAGATTTTCTACTTCCTTAAGCTCTCCAAGACGTTCACCGTAAGGTGGGTTTGTAATTAAAACACCGTAATCTCCCATAAGCTCAATTTCTTGACAAGGCTTAACTTCAAATGTTATACAGTCATCAACACCAGCTTTTATTGCGTTTTCTTTGGCAACTGCTATTGCCTCTTCGTCAATATCACTTCCGTAAATATGAAGCTCTGTATCATAGTCAATAGCTTTGTAAGCCTCAACTCTAGCCTGTTTCCAAAGTGCAGGGTCTATTCTTTCCCAGCCTTCAGAGGCGAATTTTCTATTTAACCCAGGGGCAATATTTCTGCCTATAAGAGCGGCCTCAATAGGAATTGTTCCGGAACCACAGAATGGGTCAAGTAAAATTCTATTTTTTCTCCAGTAGCTTAAAAGAACCATAGCAGATGCTAAAGATTCTTTTAATGGGGCAGTCATAGCATCAGCTCGATATCCTCTTTTGTGAAGACTATCACCAGATGTGTCTATGGCAAGAGTTACAGTATCTTTTAAAATAGAAACCTGTATTTTATAGTCTGCCCCTGTTTCGTCAAACCAGTCAACTTTATATTTCTGTTTAAGTTTTTCTACAACAGCTTTTTTAACTATTGCCTGACAATCAGAAACGCTAAAAAGAGTTGATTTTACAGACTTACCTACTACAGTAAATTTTCCGTCAACAGGTATCCAGTCGCCCCAAGGAAGCGCTTTTGTTTTTTCGAAAAGCTCGTCAAAAGTAACAGCTTTAAATTCGCCCATTTTAATCCAAACACGACCGGCACATCTAAGCCACATATTAGCCTTTACAATAGTGCTTTCGTCGCCAGTAAATTCAACTTTTCCGTCAGATGCTTTTATGTCATCAAAACCAAGAGCCATAAGCTCTCTTTTTACAACGGCCTCAAGACCGAATGTTGTTGTTGCAATAAGATTTATTTTTCCCATAAATTTTTCTCCATTGAATTTATATTTGGTTTTTATTATATCAAAAAAAATCATTTTGTCATATACATAATTAATTATACTTGAAAAAAACAATGTTTAAATGTATATTATTAATTGATTTATCTATTTTTAAAGGAATGGAGAGTTTAAATGTATAAATTATTAAAAACTTGTGGTAGAGCAAAAAGAGGTGAGTTCCACACTCCGCACGGAGTTATACAAACTCCTGTATTTATGAATGTTGGAACTCTTGCAGCTATAAAGGGAGCTGTTTCGACAGAGGACTTAGAACAGATTAAGTGTCAGGTTGAGCTTTCAAACACATATCATCTTCACTTAAGACCGGGTGATGAGGTTGTAAAGAAGTTAGGTGGTCTTCATAAATTTATGGTTTGGGATAAGCCTATACTTACAGACTCTGGTGGATTTCAGGTGTTTTCATTAACATCACTTAGAAAGATAACAGAGGAGGGAGTTTACTTTAATTCTCATATTGACGGTAGAAAAATATTTATGGGACCTGAAGAAAGTATGAGAATACAGTCAAATCTTGCTTCAACTATTGCTATGGCATTTGATGAATGTATAGGTATACCGGCTGAGAGAGATTATGTAAGACAGTCTGTTGCCAGAACTACTAGATGGCTTGCTCGTTCAAAGGCCGAAATGGACAGATTAAATAGTCTTGATGATACAATTAATAAAAAACAAATGCTTTTCGGTATAAATCAGGGTGCTACTTATGAGGATATAAGAATAGAACACGCAAAAGTTATATCTGATATGGATTTAGACGGGTATGCAATTGGTGGACTTGCTGTAGGTGAAACTCACGAGGAAATGTATCGCATATTAGAGGCAGTAGTGCCACATCTTCCGCAGAATAAACCAACATACCTTATGGGTGTAGGAACTCCGGAAAATATTCTTGAGGCTGTGGAAAGAGGTGTTGACTTCTTCGACTGCGTTCTTCCGGCTAGAAATGGTCGTCACGCCAATGTTTATACAAATAAAGGTAAGTTAAATCTTATGAATGCTAAGTATGAGCTTGATGATACTCCTATTGACGAAACTTGCGACTGTCCAGTTTGCCGTAGATATACAAAAGCCTATATAAGACATCTTTTCAAAGCAAAAGAAATGTTAGCTATGCGTCTTTGCGTTATGCATAATCTTCATTTCTTCAATACAATGATGGAAGAAATAAGGGATTCTATTGAAAATGGAACATTCGCAGAATACAAGAAAGCAAAACTTGAAGGCTTTAAAGAAAATGGTAAATAAAAAATATATT
>JADIMX010000021.1 GCA_017694425.1 Candidatus Fimicola merdigallinarum | reverse complement strand
CTCTGAGGTTCGTCGGCAGCGTCAGATGTGTATAAGAGACAGACCCATTGACTTATTCCATTCGTCAGGCTCGCCGTTCCAATGCCACCAGTTTAAATCACCGCTGTGATAAATAGTTTTTTCATCAACCTCTACTAAAAAGGCAACACCCATATCATTTGACAATAATGTTTCTATTTTTAAATTTTTAAAATTGTATTTTTCGTGTGGTTTTACAATTAAAGTTGTTTCGTTATCTACATTATTTAATTTTACGTCATCAGAAATGATGTAATATATATTTTTGCCTTTAAAATCAAATATGGCTTTATCGAAATGGTCTGCGTGAGAATGTGAAACTAAGAAGAATATATCTTTACCATTAAAATCATCAAGGTTTATAGGCTCTATTTTGCCGTTTTCTGTATAGTAGTCAAATATGAGTACATTTTTGTCTGTTTCCACAGCGAAACCACTATGGTGTATATAAGTAATATTAAGCATATATTTTCACTCCTTGTATTTAAATATTTAGTTAAAACTCTATCGTAAGAGCATATATATAATTTAATTTTTTATAATTCCAATAGGTATATTATATTGATATTGAAAATCTAATTATGATTTGAAACATACTTACAGTAAGTTTTATATGAAAGTATAGGATAAATATATATAATGTGTTTTATGTGGAGTGTCCCAACGTAAAACTTTACAATTACGACAGTTATTTTCATTCTACCACAAATAGTAATTTGTGTATAGATTAATATGATTTTTTTGTTTATAAATAAAAGTTTATGATATATAATTGTATATTCTATACTAATATTTATAGTATGTGTTGGCTAAAAAGTGGTATTGTAAAATGTAGTGGTTACTTGTATTGACAGTTGGACTTTGCAAAGTTATAATATATGTAATAGAACCTGCCACGCCTCTGATTTTTTATGCGCAACCCGGTGGGACTTTTTTTATTTATGGAGTGTTTTATGTACCAATATCCGAAACAAATATTAACTATAGAAGAACAGATACAGTCTTATATTAATGCAGGAATTGATAAGATTTGTTTATAAATTAGATGATTTAATCTTAAAAAATAGTTATGTTGTTATTTTGCGTGATATGAATTTTCCTGATGATTGGAAAGAACGTTTATTGTATAAAATTAAATGATGTACATATAATATAATTACAGACCTAATCAAGCTTATTATGCTCAAACCGATTAGGCGTTTAGGCGAAGTGTTTATATATAAATGCTTCGCCATTTTTAGTTAAAAATAAAATATTTAATTAACACAGTTGTTAACTATTATCCAATATATTTTAAAACTACATATATTTTAATAGATTAGTACTATTTTTAAAATTAGTTAACATAAAATAACTATAACTAATATTTTTCTATTTCATCACTTATCATAGATATGGCCATATTAATATGATTTTTTAAAGGCTCATTTTTAGATGCAACTTTTATATTACATTTGTTCATAGGTACCATTATCTTTATAGCTTGGCTTTTAAATACAGCCTCCGATATTTTAGGTGTTATTTCGCCTTTTATTCCAAAGGGAGTTATAACACCTATAGCACCGGTTATTATATGTGCTTTATCTGCATATTTTAAAATATTATCCTCGCCACAAATGGAAATATTAGCACCGGCAATTTTCATATTTTCTGTTGCTATTTCGTTTGTGCCGGCACCTATTATATTTACTGAATGTTTAAATTTTTTTGATATGCCATAAACAAGCTCTTTCCCAATGCCACCACCTTGACCGTCAATTACAAGTATATTTATAGCTTTCAAGTATATACCCCTACCTTCCCAATAGAATTATGTATATTTTTTAAAAAAGTGTTATAATCAATTATATAATATAAAAATTAATTTTTGAATGGGGAACAGAATATGAAAACAAAATTTATGACACAAGAGGATAAAATAACATATCTGACAACAGAGCCTATACCACCGCTTATATGCCATATGGCTATACCTACAATAATAAGTATGCTTGTAACTAACTTTTACAATATGGCAGATACATTTTTTGTAGGTAGAATTAATACTCAGGCCACAGCAGCAGTAGGTGTAGTATTTTCTATAATGGCACTTATACAGGCTGTAGGCTTTTTTTTCGGTCACGGCTCCGGCAATTATATATCAAAAAAACTAGGTGCAAGAAAGTATGAAGACGCCTCAAAAATGGCATCTGTCGGATTTTTTAGTGCCTTTTTTGTAGGTATTTTAATATGTGTAGTTGGTCTTATATTCCTAACACCAATATCTATGATGTTAGGCTCTACACCTACCATACTTCCGTATACAGAGGATTATTTAAGTATAATACTTATAGGCACACCTTTTATACTATCATCATTCGTATTAAATAACCAGCTTAGATATCAGGGAAGTGCCTCCTATGCTATGGCAGGTATAGTAACAGGTGCAGTTATAAACATAGCCTTAGACCCAATACTTATATATGGTTTTAATATGGGTATTTCAGGTGCAGCAGTAGCTACAACATTAAGCCAGATTGTAAGTTTTATACTTCTTTTATTTGGCTGTCAAAAAGGCAATAATATAAGAATATCATTTAAAGACTTTAAGCCTAGTTTTTATTATTACAAAGAAATATTTAAAGGTGGTTTACCTTCTCTTTGCAGACAGGGGCTCGCCAGTGTATCGCAGATAGCTTTAAATTTTTCAGCAGGTATTTATGGTGGCTTAATGGCAGACTCGGCCATTGCAGGTATGTCTGTTGTTTCTAGGGTAACTATGTTTGCAAACTCAACACTTATAGGCTTTGGCCAAGGTTTTCAGCCGGTATGTGGTATGAATTACGGTGCTAAAAAGTATCACAGAGTTAGAGAGGCTTTTTGGTTCTGTGTTAAATACGCCTTTATATTCCTTATATTTGTTTCTATATTTGGAGTTGTATTTTCAACACCGATTATAACTATTTTCAGAAAAGATGATATTGACGTTATAAATATAGGTTCATTTGCCTTAAAAATGCAGTCATCAGTATTTTTCTTAAATGCGTGGATAGTTATGTCAAATATGATGTTGCAGTCCTTAGGTAAATCAGCTAAAGCATCTATTGTTGCAGCTTCAAGACAAGGTCTTTTCTTCTTACCTTTAATATTTATATTACCTAAACTTTTCGGTCTTACAGGTGTGCAGATTTGCCAGCCAATAGCCGATATATTCACAGTTATTGTAGCTATACCACTTACTTTAGGTGTGCTTAGAGAATTAAAAGCACTTGACAATAACGAAAAAATATAACCATTAACGTATGTATAATTACTCTATAACTATTTAAAAATAGTTTAGAGGTGATTTATATGGTTTATGATATTATGATTATAGGTGGAGGTACAGCAGGTCTTACATCAGGTATATACGGTGCTAGAGCCGGAAAAAGTGTAATAGTTTTCGAGGGTTCTTTTGCCGGTGGACTTATTGTAACTTCTCCATTTATAGAAAACTATCCTGCTATACAGAATATAAGTGGACCTGAGTTTGCCACAAATCTTCTTTCGCAGGCTGAAGCTTTTGGAACAAAAATAGTCTATGAAAGTATTATAGAGGTGGATATAGAGGGCAAAATAAAGCGAGTTATTTCTGAAAGTAATGAGTATATAGGGAAAACGGTTATAATAGCCACAGGTACAAAAAGAAGAAAGTTAGGTTTTGAAAATGAGGATAAACTTATAGGAAAAGGATTATCCTACTGTGCATACTGTGACGGTGCTTTCTTTAGAGGTAAAGATGTTGCCGTTGTAGGTGGTGGAAATACTGCCCTAGAAGACGCTCTTTACCTTTCGGATATATGTAAAACTGTCTATATAATACACAGACGAGATAAGCTAAAAGGCGAAAAAGCTATTTCTAATGAAATATTTAAGAGAGAAAATATAAAGTTTTTGACGAATACAGTAGTAGATGATATAATAGGTGATAAGGTTTTGAATTTAGTAAAAATTAGAAATCTTAAAACGGGAGAAATAAGGGATTTATCTGTAAATGGACTTTTTGTTGCAATAGGACAGATACCTCAAAATGAGATTTTTTCCCCACCTGTAACACTTGATAGCTCAGGCTATATAGTTGCAACAGAGGACTGTAAGACTAATGTGTCAGGGGTTTTTGTTGCAGGGGATTGCAGGGTAAAAAAACTTAGGCAACTGATTACAGCGTCAGCTGATGGTGCTACTGCTGTAAATTCAGCAATAGAATATTTAAATGGAGGTAAATGATTATGGCAAAATATGTATGTACAGTTTGTGACTACGTTTATGATGAGGCTTTAGGTGATGAAGAACACGGCATCGCTCCAGGAACAAAGTTCTCAGATTTACCAGACGATTGGGAATGCCCTATCTGTGCACAGGGTAAAGACGTATTCGAAGAGCAGTAATTAAAAAAGCTGTCGGTTAAAACCGACAGCTTTTTTTACATCAACTTAAATTTTCTTGATTTAACACTTTCAAATATAATTCTTTTTATAAATGCTACTATATAGCTAAATATTATTACGAGAGGTACTATAAGTATGAAATAAGGCAAAGTTTCTATTGTAGACTCTGTTTTTTCTAAAACAGGTTTATAGAAAATAGTATCGAATATATATGATATAAGATACATATCAAGTGAAAGTTTTGCCACATCTTGAATAATAAACCTTGCCACACTATTTTTAATATCCATATCGTAAAACAGTAAGAATATAAGTAAAGTTACTATAAGTGTTGGAAGGGCATTGTACCCACCTAGTATAGTCCAACTAAAATGTGAACCGTAGCACATCTTAAATGATATAATAGATTCAATAAAGCATATGATAAGTATTGCCAAGGCACAAACCCATTTTCTAATTTTTATAGGATAGTCTTTAATATACCTACCTAAAAAATAGTATGTTAAAGGGTACATATCAACCCAGTAGTCAGGCAAAAGTTTAAATTTTAAGTTAAATACTGGTGGAAGTGCAGTACATAAAAGCATTATACCTAAAAGTAAAGATTTTTGTCCTTTAGTTTTAAGGCTATCATACATTATATTTAAAAATGGTATGAGTAGGAAAAGTCCTATATACATTTCAATATACCAGGCATAGTTAGAGGCACTATAATTAAATATAGATAGTATCCATTGAATTATAGTCCTATTTTCCCCCATAAATTTTATTTTAAAAAATATAGTTATAAGGCATATAAAAACATAAGATATAAGTACTGGAATTATGCTTTTGTAATGTTCCTTATTTACTTTTCGCTTACCGTTTAAATACCCTGTTAAAAGCATAAAAAGAGGTACACAGGTAAAGAAAAGCCACCTCATATTTAGCATTATAAATATTCTTTTGCCTTGTATAGGGTAGGTGTAAAATCCATTATTTAAAAAGAAATGGACACAAGGCACAAATAGAAAAGCTACAAACCTAACTATGTCTATACCTAAAACTCGTTTGTTTTCCATATGACACCCCTTAAATTTTGCTATCCTTTTCCATAACAGCGTCAATACAGCTTATAACGTCACTTTCAAAGCCATTTTTTAAAAGTGAAGATATACCCTCTATTGTTGTGCCATTAGGGGAGCAAACTCTATCTATAAGCTCCCAAGGGTGAGTATCACTTTCTGCAATCATTTTAGCACTTCCTAAAACTGTGTGAGTTGCAATATCAAGAGCCTGTTTTTTTGTAAGACCGTATTTTACACCGGCACGAGCTAAAGAATCTATATAAAGATAAGCAAAAGCAGGGGAGGAACCGGCTATTGCACCGAAAATGCTAAATTTATCTTCAGTAAGTTCAATAACGCTTCCTATGCTTTCAAATATATTTTTTACAACGTCAATGTCCTCTTTTGTAGTGTTTTTATTACCACATATTCCGGAAACAGAGCTACCTACAACAGCATTTATATTTGGCATAACTCTAACTATTTTTTTATCACTTCCGAAAAGACTTTCTAAATACTCAAGTTTTTTACCTATAGCAATAGAAATTATAAGCGGATTTTCTCTGTTTACTGCGTCATTTATTAAAGGTGCAACCTCGCTTAATACATTTGGTTTTACACCGAGAACTAAAACGTCACAGCCAGAAATGGCATCATCATAGGTTTCACAAACATTTATACCACATTCATCAGCAAGTTTTTTAGCAGATGAGTTAGTTTTGCTTATAGTATTTATATTTTTACCATCAATAGGATTTTTACCTAAAGTAAGACCTTTTATTATAGCACCAGCCATATTCCCAGCACCAATAAAACAATATTTCATTTTAAAAAACCTCCTTTTATTCAATGTATAAATAATACCACATATATACCATTTTTTACAGATTATTTGAATTTATATTTTTCATTTGATATAATAAAATTTAACTATTTCAGTAATGAAATTTGGGGTTTTATAAGATTAAAAAAGCGTAAGTGCTTTGAAAGGGGAATTATTAGAAATTATGAAAATTACAGATATTTTAAACAGCAAGAAAGTTACACTTTCCTACGAGGTGTTTCCACCAAAGGCAGGTACACCTTTTGAGCCTGTAATAAATGCAGTGGATAAACTTTGTAGTGATAAACCAGACTTTATGAGTGTTACATACGGTGCTGGTGGTGGAACAAGCAGTAATACTGTAAAAATAGCATCTCACGTTCAGAATGACTTAGGTGTTACAGCTCTTGCTCACCTTACTTGCCTTTCATCAACAAGAGAGCAAGTTTCTAGTGTTATTGACGAGATGAAAGCTAATGGAATTGAAAATATACTTGCCTTAAGAGGAGATATACCAAAAGACGGCAATTTACCAGTAGGTGAGCATTACACATACGCCTATGAGCTTGTAAAAGAGATTAAGTCAAGAGGTGATTTCTGTATAGGTGGTGCTTGCTACCCAGAAGGACACACAGAGTGTGCACACCAAGACGAAGATATAAAAAATCTTAAGTTAAAGGTTGACAGTGGTGTAGACTTCCTTACAACACAGATGTTTTTTGACAATAACGTACTTTATAACTTCCTTTACAAAATAAGAGAACAGGGTATAACAGTTCCAGTAATAGCAGGTATTATGCCAGTTACGAATGGAAAACAGATAGAAAGAATATGTCAGCTTTCAGGTACATACCTTCCAACAAGATTTAAAGCCATAGTAGATAAGTTTGGCGACAATCCGGAGGCTATGAAACAGGCTGGTATAGCTTACGCAACTGAGCAGATTATAGACCTTGTAGCCAATGGTGTAAAGGGTATACATATATACACAATGAACAAGCCTGATATTGCAGATAGTATAAAAAGAAATCTTTCATACATTATAGGAGATAACCAGTAATGGACATAAAAAGAAGCGAGGTATATAGATACTTAGGATATGGTAGAAATATACCTGATGATAAAGTGAAAGATACAGTTGAAGAATGTATAGACCTTGTTTTAAATGTTGCTGATATGAAAAGTATTTACCGTATTTTTGATTTATCAGTAAATGGGGATATTATAGAAATAGACGGACATTTTAAGGCGACAAGTAAAAATCTTTCTAAAAATCTTACAGGTTGTGAAAGTATTGTGTTATTCGGTGCAACCCTTGGCACAGGTGTAGATATGCTTATAAAGAAGTACACTAAACTTGATATGAGCTATGCAGTTATATTGCAAGCTGTTTCGGCTACTGTAATAGAGGAATACTGCGACATTTGTCAAAGAGAGATAGAGGAAAAGCTTTCTAAGGAAGATAAGTTTATACGCCCTAGATTTTCCCCAGGTTACGGAGATTTCTCCATAGAAAATCAAAAAATGCTTGTAAATATGCTTGAATGTCAGAAGAAAATAGGTCTTATGCTTACAGAAAGTCTTATGCTTGTACCTTCAAAGTCCGTTACTGCCGTTATGGGAGTTTCTAAGGAAAAGAAGGACTGTCATATAAAAGGCTGTGAAGAGTGTCAAAAGACAGACTGTGCATATAGAAGGGGTTGAAATTTTGAGTATATTAGACATATTAGGAAAGAAAATTGTGTTCTTTGACGGAGGGACAGGAACACTCTTACAAGAAAAAGGACTTCAGGCAGGAGAAATACCTGAGCTTTGGAATATAGAAAGAGCTGATGACCTTGTAGATATTCACAGAAGATATTTTGAGGCGGGAGCAGACATTGTTCTTACAAATACCTTTGGTGGAAATGGTATAAAACTTAAAGATACAGGTAAAACAGTTTCAGAGATAGTAACATCTGCTGTAAATAACGTAAAGAAAGCTATGGCCGAAAGTGGTATAAAGGATAGACCTCTTTTCTGTGCCTTAGATATAGGGCCTACAGGTAAACTTTTAAAGCCTATGGGAGATTTATCTTTTGATGACTCCTACAACGCTTTTAAGGAAATTGCTATTTGTGGCGAAAAAGCAGGTGCAGACTTAGTTTTAATAGAAACTATGAGCGATACTTACGAGCTTAAATCAGCTGTACTAGCGGTAAAAGAAAACACAAATTTACCTGTGTTTGCAACGGTTGTATTTGATGAAAAAGGTAAATTACTTACTGGTGGAGATGTTAAAACAGTTGTTGGAATGCTTGAGGGTCTTGGAATAGATGCCTTAGGTGTAAACTGTGGTCTTGGGCCTGTTCAGATGAAAGATATAGCCCTTGAAATACTTAAGGTAGCATCTGTGCCAGTTATAGTAAATCCTAATGCAGGTCTTCCTAGAAATGAAAACGGAAAAACTGTTTATGATGTTACACCTGAAAAATTTTCTGATATTATGAAAGAAATAGCAGAGGCTGGGGCTTGGGTTATAGGTGGTTGCTGTGGTACAACACCTAAGCATATAGCTCTTTTAAAAGAGAAGTGCGAAAATATAAAGCCTAAAGAAATTGAGTTTAATAAAAAAACTATTGTGACTTCCTATGCTAGAGCTGTTGAAATAGACGATATACCAGTCATAATAGGTGAGAGAATAAACCCAACAGGAAAGTCAAGATTTAAACAGGCTTTAAGGGAAAATGACATTGATTATATATTAAGAGAGGGCTTTGCACAGCAGAAAAACGGTGCTAATATATTAGACGTAAACGTGGGACTTCCAGATATAGACGAGGTTTCTATGTTGGAAACTGTGACAAAGGAATTACAAAGTGTTATAGACCTACCATTACAGATAGATACATCAAATGTTCAGGCTATGGAGAGAGCGTTGCGTTATTATAACGGAAAAGCTATGGTAAACTCTGTCAATGGTAAAAAAGAGTCTATGGAGGCAGTATTTCCTATTGTTAAGAAATACGGCGGTGTTGTTGTAGGTCTTACTCTTGATGAGGGAGGAATACCGGAAACAGCAGAGGGAAGATTTGAAGTAGCTAAAAAGATTGTTGAAACAGCTAAAAGCTACGGCATAGATAAGAAAGATATAGTAATTGACGTTTTATGTATGACAGTTAGCTCAGACAACAAGTCGGCTCTTGTAACATTAGAGGCTTTAAAAATGGTTAAAGAGCGATTATGCGTAAGAACAATACTAGGTGTTTCAAATATATCTTTCGGTTTACCACAGAGAGGTATTATAAATAGCAACTTCTATACAATGGCTCTTATGAATGGTCTTGACTCAGCTATAATAAACCCAGCATCAGAGGATATGATGAAGTCATACTATTCATATAAGGTGCTTTCAGGTAAAGATGAAAGCTGTGTAGATTATATAGAGCATTATTCAAGTGAAGTAAAAAATGTAGAGGTAAAGACACAAAACTCATCTGAAATGACATTGAAAGAGGCTATTGAAAAAGGTTTTAAAGACCAAGCCGGAATTATAGCCCTTGAAATGACAAATACAATGAAACCACTTGACATTATAAATAGTGAGCTTATACCGGCTCTTGATACAGTAGGTAAAGGCTTTGAAAAGGGAACTATATTTTTACCACAGCTTTTAATGTCTGCCGAATCGGCAAAATCAGCTTTTGAATCAATAAAAACAGCTATGGATAAGAGTGGAGAGGTACAGGAGAAGAAAGGCAAGGTAATACTTGCCACAGTAAAAGGCGATATACACGATATAGGTAAAAATATTGTAAAGGTTCTCCTTGAAAATTATAGCTTTGAGGTTTACGACTTAGGCAAAGATGTTCCTATTGAAACTGTTGTTGAAACAGCTATTGAAAATGATGTAAAACTTGTAGGTTTAAGTGCGTTAATGACAACTACTGTTACAAGTATGGAGGAAACTATAAAAGCACTTAGAGAGAAAAAACCTGACTGTAAAGTTATGGTTGGTGGAGCTGTTTTAACACAGGAGTATGCCGATATGATAAAAGCAGACCAGTATGTAAAAGATGCAATGGCATCTGTGTATTATGCAGAAAAGGTGCTTTCTAGCTGTAATTGTTGTAAATAAATATAAATTTTGAGGGAAATCGTTTTTTTTCGATTTCCCTTTTCTATTTTAAGGAGGTTATTTATATGTATAAAAGAGTTTGTGCAGTATATTTTAGCCCTACAGGTACAACGAAGAAAGTTGTAAACACCATATCTAAAGTTTTAGGGGATAAAACTTCTTTGCCTGTGGAAATTTTCGATTTTACATTACCTAAAGGGAGAGAAAAACGACTTATATTCAATAAGGAAGATGTTGTTGTAATAGGTACACCTGTATATGCCGGTAGAGTGCCTAATGTGTTGCTTAAATTCTTAGATACAATAGTGGGTAATGGTGCAACTGCCGTTCCTGTAGTTGTTTTTGGCAATAGGAATTATGACGAATCACTTTTTGAATTGTGTGAAATATGCGTAAAATCAGGTATGAAAACTGTGGGTGCAGGAGCTTTTGTAGGAGAACACGCCTTTTCATATATATTAGGAGAGGGCAGACCAAATGAAGATGATTTAAACATAGCTAAAGAATTTGCAAGTAAAGTATATGATAAAATGGGAAGTGATTTTGATAATATAGTTGTAGACGGTGGAGAAGTTACATCTTATTACAGACCAAAATACGAAAACGGAAAATTTATTGATATAAGAAAGGTTAAACCTAAGGTTAATTGTAATTGTGATGACTGTAAAAAATGTGTTTATGTTTGCCCTATGGGTTCGATAGACTATGAAAATGTATCAAATTATAATAATATCTGTATAAAATGTGGTGCTTGTATTAAAAAATGTCCTAAACAAGCTAGATATTATGATGATAAAGGTTACATTTATCATAAAGAGGATTTAGAAAAATCATTTAAACGTCCGGCTGAAATAACATTTTTTGTATAAAATTATTATATAGTTACATAAATATTAAATAGTAATTTAAAACTTAACAAAACCTAACTGGGTATAATAGTAAAATTGTTATCATTTGTCAATTGAAATAACTTCTTCAAAGTGCTATATTATATACAGAACAAAGGAAGTGATTAATAAAAACTGAGATTAAATAAAATTTGTTCTAGTGATTAAAACTTTAAAAAATTACAAAAATGGATTAGAAAAAAGTGTAATGCTTTTAATTTGAAAGGAGTAATGACTTATGATGATGCCTAGTATTTTTGGAGATAACTTATTTAATGATGATTTTATGGATTTCCCATTTGAAAAAGAATTTTTTGGAAAGAAAAATCCTCTTTATGGTAAACACGCTAAAAATATGATGAAAACAGATGTGCGTGAAACTGATGATACTTACGAAGTAGATATTGACCTTCCTGGTTTCAAAAAAGACCAAATTGACATAAGAATAGAAAACGGTTATATGACAGTATCTACTGCTAAAGGTCTTGATAAAGATGAGAAAGACAAAGACGGTAAGTATATAAGACGTGAGCGTTACGCTGGTTCTATGAGCAGAACATTCTATGTTGGTGATATTAAAGCCGAAGATGTTAAGGCTAAATATGAAGACGGTATTCTTAAGGTTACAATGCCTAAGAAAGACCAAAAAGCTATTGATAAATCAAACTCTGTTCAGATTGAGGGGGAATAATATAAATTTTAAAAAAAGCACTATACTTTGTATAGTGCTTTTTTCTTTTATGTAATAGTATTTTTAAAGATTACATATATTTAATATGAAAACAAAATAAGGAAGTGCCTTTTGTTTGAAAAATTATATAGAAGAAAGGGCTGTTGAGGTTGCAACTTTTATAGTAAGTTCAAATGCTACAGTAAGAGAAACGGCTAAAAAATTCGGCATAAGCAAAAGCACAGTACATAAGGATATTACAGATAGAGTTAAGA
>JADIMX010000020.1 GCA_017694425.1 Candidatus Fimicola merdigallinarum | reverse complement strand
TAATAGAAAAGGGGGAACTATTATGACTACATTCTTAATCGGTCTTTTCATACTTATTGTAGGTGGTATAGCTTACGGCTTCTATTGTGAAAAGGTTTTCCAGCCTGACGATAGACCAACTCCAGCCATTACAATGAATGATGGAATTGACTTTGTTCCTATGAACAAATGGAAGAACAGTTTAATTGAACTTCTTAACATAGCTGGAACAGGACCTATTTTTGGACCTATACAGGGTATTCTTTTTGGACCTATCGCATTTATACTTATTCCTATTGGCTGTGTTTTAAGTGGTGCTTTACACGATTATATGAGTGGTATGATTTGTATCAGAGAAAATGGTGCTCAGATGCCTAAACTTATAGGTAAGTATCTTGGAAATGGAACTTATCAAGTTTACAACATATTTGTATGTTTATTAATGCTTTTAGTTGGTGCTGTTTTCATTTACACACCAGGAGATATCTTTGTAACTTCTATTCTTGGGCAAGACGGAAGTGCAACAAACCCAACAGTTTGGATTGTTTACGGAATTATATTTGTATATTATTTATTAGCTACACTTTTCCCTATTGATGCTATTATCGGTAGAATATACCCTATTTTCGGTATAATTCTTCTTTTATCAGCTGTGGGAATTTTTGCAGGATTATTTTTTAAAGGTTATGAAATCACAGGCTTAGGTGAAGAAGCTAAATGGTGGTTCTCATTAAATAAAGACCCTATATTACCTATATTCTTCGTAACAATTGCTTGTGGTATAACTTCAGGTTTCCACTCAACACAGGCTACACTTATAGCTCGTTCTGTTACTGATGAAAGAGAAGGTAAGATGACATTTTTCTATATGATGATACTTGAAGGTTTTATTGCTATGATTTGGGCTGCTGCTGCTATGGGTACATACTCAAAACTTCCAGTAGGTTCGGTTTTACCAGGGGCAACAGCTGTAGTAGGTACTGTTGCTAGAGATATGCTTGGCACAGTAGGTGGTATTATAGCACTTTTAGGTGTTGTTGTACTCCCTATTACATCAGGCGACACAGCTTTAAGGTCTTTAAGACTTATGCTTGCTGAATATATTAATTATGACCAGAAGAAAACTAAAAATCGTGTTATTTTATCATCAGCAATATTTGTATTAGTTGCAGGTATACTTATATTTGCTAAACTTAACGCTAACGGATTTAACATACTTTGGAGATACTTTGCTTGGAGTAATCAGACAATAGCTATATTTGCTTTTGCTATGATTACTGTATATCTTTATAATAATAAGAGAAACTTTATATGTTCACTTCTTCCGGGTATGTTCTATTGCTTTATAATTTCAACTTTTATTTTAAATGCAAAAATTGGTTTTAATATACCTATGAATATTTCATATATAATAGGTGGTATTTTAACAGTGATATATGGAATTGCAGTAGTTAGAACCGGTGCTAAATATAAGAAGAAAATAAATATAAAAAAATAAAAGTTAATACACAAGCATATATTAAAAAATGGCTGTCTTATAAAAAGGCAGTCTTTTTTATTTCATAGACAAATGTCTATCAGATATGGTATTATATAGTGTATATATTTAAATAAGGAGTGTGATGGCAATGAGTAATTACAACGACTACAATATACCGATAAAATATGATTATTCAGAAATAACTGATGATATTAAAAAACTAGCAGGTCTTTGTAAGCACAATGACTTCATAAACGAGGAACTCTATTTGAAATATAAAGTTAATAGAGGTCTTAGAGATTTAGATGGTAGAGGTGTGCTTACCGGTCTTACAGAGATTTCTGAAGTAAAATCTAAAGATATCATAGATGGTAAAGAAATTCCTTGTGAAGGAAAGTTATATTTTAGAGGTGTTGACGTAGAGGAACTTGTGGCTGGATTTATAAAGGAAAAGCGTTTCGGATTTGAAGAAACCACATATCTACTTCTTTTTGGTGAGCTTCCTTCTGAAAAACAGCTTAAAGAATTTAATGAAACCCTTGTTAAGTATAGAAGTTTGCCAACTAGCTTTACTCGTGACGTTATAATGAAAGCACCTAGTGATGATATGATGAATGGTCTTGCTAGAAGTGTGCTTACTCTTTATTCCTATGACAAAAATTCCAATGACATATCGATAGAAAATGTATTAAGACAATGTTTACAGCTTATCGCAATGTTTCCTATACTAAGTGTATATGGTTACAATACGTATAATCATTATTACAATGGAAAAAGCCTTATATTACACCCACCAAAGCCGGAGCTTTCCACAGCTGAAAATATATTAGCTATGCTTAGACCTGACGGAAAGTATACAGATATGGAGGCTAGAATACTAGACCTTGCTCTTGTTTTACACGCAGAACACGGTGGAGGTAATAATTCAACATTTACAACACGTGTTGTTTCTTCTTCTGGAACAGACACATATTCGGCAATAGCCGCAGCCTTAGGCTCATTAAAAGGACCTAAGCACGGTGGTGCAAACATAAAGGTTGTTCAGATGTTTGATGATATGAAGAAAAATATTAAGGACTGGAATGATGAGGAAGAAGTTTCCGAATACCTTAAAGCTTTGTTAGAAAAACGAGCTTTTGACAATGCAGGGCTTATATATGGTATGGGTCACGCAGTTTATTCTATATCAGACCCAAGAGCCAAAGTTTTTGCATCATTTGTTAAGAAACTTTCTGTTGAAAAAGGTAGAGAAGACGAGTATGGCTTATATTCAATGGTGGAAAGACTTGCACCTAAGGTTATAGGTGAAAAGAGAAAGATATATAAAGGTGTAAGTGCAAACATAGACTTCTATAGTGGTTTTGTGTATTCTATGCTGGATTTGCCATTAGAGCTTTATACTCCTATATTTGCTATATCAAGAATTTCAGGTTGGAGTGCTCACAGAATAGAGGAGCTTATAAATGCAGGTAAGATTATAAGACCGGCTTATATGAATGTTGCTCCAAGAAGACCTTACAAAAAACTTAAAGATAGATAATTTATAAAAAATACA
Source organism: Candidatus Fimicola merdigallinarum (assembly GCA_017694425.1). GTDB lineage: Bacteria > Bacillota > Clostridia > Lachnospirales > Anaerotignaceae > Fimicola > Fimicola merdigallinarum. The sequence continues at coordinate 379 of JADIMX010000020.1, read as the reverse complement.
TTTTGATTTTTATCAGAATGTATTTTTTATTTTATTTTGGGTAAAATACTATTGTATTTTTTAGATATTAATGGTATAATATAAAAAATATACAGGAAAAATTGTGGTTTTTAATACTTTATAAAATATTTTGAAAAAAAGTGTTGACATAGTTTTTAAAATGTGTATAATTAATATTCGTGACCGGCAAACAAAAGCCGACACGAAACATCAAAAAATAAGTTTTAAAAAAGAATTAAAAAAAGTTCTTGACAAACTAAAAAAACCTGATATAATGAATAAACGTGACTGCGAAATGTAAGTAACAGCCGTTAAAACATTAAAAGGTTTTAAGTCAAAAAAACTTGAAAAAAGTTCTTGACAAACAAAACTTAAGATG
>JADIMX010000019.1 GCA_017694425.1 Candidatus Fimicola merdigallinarum | reverse complement strand
TTTGTTGAGAATTAAGTATTTTTATATTAAAATAATAAATGTTGATTATTTAACGCATTTATTTTTTATAATCTTAATTTATGTACAAGCATACAATTAAGTAGCATATGTACAAAAAAATTTAAAAAAGGGGGATAATATGAAAACTTTAACCTTTAGACGTGGAGTACATCCACCAGATGGAAAAGCTCTTTCAGCAGAACAGCCAATTAAGGTTATTATGCCAAAAGTAGGTTCAGAACTTTTCTTCCCTATGTCACAGCACATAGGAGCTCCTTGCGAACCACTTGTAGCAATTGGTGACTATGTAAAAGTTGGTCAGAAAATTGGCGAATCTCAAGCGTTTATGTCTTCTCCTATTTTCTCAAGTATATCTGGTACTGTAAAAGATATCAGACCTATGCTTGTTCCCGGAGGGGCAACTGTAAAATCTATCGTTATTGAAAATGACGGTAAAATGGAGGAAATCGAAGGCCTTAACGAAACTAAGGATTACACTACTATGTCAAACGAAGAAATCCTTACAGCTATAAAAAATGCTGGTATCGTTGGTCTTGGTGGTGCAGGTTTCCCTACACACATAAAACTTAACCCTCCAAAAGACCAGCCTATTGACTATATTATAATCAATGGTGCTGAGTGTGAGCCTTATCTTACAACTGACTATCGCCTTATGTTGGAAGAAAGCGACAAAATAGTTAGAGGTTTACAGGTAATGCTTAAACTTCACCCTAACGCAAAAGGTGTTATCGGTATCGAAAACAATAAGCCTAAAGCCATAGAAGCTATGCAAAAAGCTTGCGAGGGTATTCCTAACATAACTGTACAGCCACTTGTTACTAAGTTCCCACAGGGTTCTGAAAAACATCTTATATACGCTGTAACAGGTAGAGAGGTTCTTTCAGGTAGCTTACCTGCAAGTGCTGGTTGTATCATAAATAACGTTGATACAGTAATCGGTATCGAAAGAGCCATATTTAGAGGTAGACCTCTTATGAGAAGAGTTGTTACTTTAACAGGTGGAGCTGTTAAAAATCCTGGTAACTATAAAATCCGTATCGGTATGACATTTACTGATATTGTTGAGGCTTGTGGTGGATTTAAAGAAAATGACCCTCCTGTAAAAATAATAGCTGGTGGACCTATGATGGGACCTGCTATGTTTACAACTGATGTTGCAACAGTAAAAACATCTTCTGCTCTCCTTTGCTTCACAGAAAAAGAGGCATTTATACCTGAGGAGAGAAACTGTATAAGATGTGGAAAATGCGTTGACCACTGCCCAATGGGACTTGAACCTCTTGTTCTTAACCAGTGTGCTATCCGTGGAGATGGAGATGCTTTCGTTAAAAACAACGGTCTTGACTGTATCGAGTGCGGAAGTTGTTCATACGAATGTCCAGCAAAACGTCAGTTAGCTCAGTCAATAAGAGCAACTAAAAAGATTGAAATGGGCAAAAAAGCTGCAGCAGCAGCCAAAGCCAGAGAGAAAAAATAAAGGGGGATAAAAAAATGAGTAACTTTGTAGTATCAGCTACCCCTCACGTGCGTTCTAAGGATTCCATACAGGGCATTATGCGTGATGTAATAATTGCACTTACTCCTGCAACTGTGATGGGTATTGTATACTTTGGTATAAATGCACTTTTAATTGTTGCAATATCTATTGCTTCAGCAGTGTTTTTTGAATTTTTATATCAGAAACTTACAAAACAGAGAGTTACAATAGATGACCTTAGTGCTGTTGTAACTGGTCTTTTACTTGCACTCAATATGCCTTCTGAAGCTCCTTTATGGATGCCTATAGTTGGTAGTGCTTTCGCTATAATAATAGCAAAACAGCTTTTTGGTGGTCTTGGACAGAACTTCATTAACCCTGCCCTTGCAGGTAGAGCGTTCTTACTTGCATCATACCCAACAGCTATGACAACTTGGACAGTTGACGGTGTTACAACTGCTACACCTCTTGCTCTTTTAAAGACAGGAACATTTGAGCCTTCTAGTGCTGACTTCATTTCTGCTTTAACAGGACACATTGGCGGTTGTATCGGTGAAACTTGTGCAATAGCACTGGTTTTAGGTGGTATATATCTTCTTGTTAAAAGAGTAATCACTTGGAGAATACCTGTTGTTTACATAGCTACTGTTCTTGTTTTAACAGGTCTTATCGGTAGAAATGGTATAAGAGTACCTCACTACGAAATACTTGTAGGTGGTCTTTTACTCGGTGCTTTCTTTATGGCTACTGACTATACTACATCACCTATGACTGCAAAAGGTCAGATTATAATGGCTTTTGGTTGTGGTCTTTTAACAACACTTATAAGAATTTATGGCGGTTATCCAGAAGGTGTTTCATACTCAATACTTATTATGAACCTCTGTGTACCTCTTATTGACAGATTTGCAAAGGCTAAAATCTTTGGAGCAAAACCAAAGGAGGCGAAAAAAGTATGAAAGCAATAGTAAAACCAGCTTGTATATTATTAGCTATAACAGTTATAGCTGCTACTCTTCTCGGTATAGTTTCAGAGGTTACAAAAGAGCCTATTGCTATACAGAATGCAAAAACTGAAGCCGAGGCTATGGCTCAGGTTTTCCCTGTTGACGGTGTTGAATTTGAAACCGTAAAAGATACTTCAGCAGGCGATGAAATTTCCGGCACAATATCAAAGGTTAGCAAAGCAACAGTTAACGGTGAATTAGCCGGATACGTAGTTACTACAAACCCTAGTGGTTTCGGTGGTGCAGTAGGCACTATGGTAGGTGTAGATAAAGACGGTGTTATAACAGGACTTCGTGTTCTTTCACACTCTGAAACTCCAGGTCTTGGTGCTTTATCAACAGAGCCTAGCTTCTATGAACAGTTCACTGGTATGTCAGGTGATGTAAAAGTTACTAAAGACGGTGGTCAGGTAGAAGCAATTACAAGTGCAACAATAACATCAAGAGCCGTATCTGACGGTGCTAACGAAGCTCTTAAATGGGTAAGCGAAAACGGAGGTGCAAACTAATGGCAAATCCAATTAAAATAATTAAAAATGGTATCATAGATGAAAACCCAACATTCGTACAGGTTATCGGTATGTGTCCTACACTTGCCGTAACAAGTTCAGCTATAAATGGTATCGGTATGGGACTTTCAACTGCTGCCGTTTTAGTATTCTCAAATATCTTTATATCTTTAATAAGAAAAATAGTTGCTGACGAAGTAAGAATTCCTTGCTTTATCGTAGTTATAGCAACATTCGTTACAATTATACAGTTCCTTTTACAGGCATACTTACCATCTTTAAATGCCTCATTAGGTCTTTATATACCTCTTATAGTTGTTAACTGTATAATTCTTGGTAGAGCAGAGGCTTTCGCTTCTAAAAATACTGTAATAGACTCAGCCTTTGACGGTATCGGTATGGGACTTGGTTTCACTTGCTCTCTTACTGTAATCGGTCTTGTTCGTGAATTTATCGGTTCAGGTACACTCTTTAACTTTGCTGTACTTCCGGAAGCATTCCCTAAAACATTACTCTTTGTAATGGCTCCAGGTGCTTTCTTCACATTAGGCTGTCTTATGGCACTCTTAAATCACTTTAAAAACAAAAAGAAATCTGCTTAAGGGAGGGGAATATAAATGAATTTAGTATTATTAGTTTTAGCCGGTATTTTTGTTAATAACTATGTATTATCACAGTTCTTAGGTATCTGCCCTTTCCTCGGTGTTTCAAAGAAAGTTGAAACATCAGCAGGTATGGGTGTTGCCGTTATCTTCGTTATAACAATAGCTTGTGCTGCAACTTGGCTTGTTTATAACCTTATATTAGTTCCACTTAATATAGAATATCTTTATAACATAGCTTTCATATTAGTTATTGCAGCTCTCGTTCAGTTCGTTGAAATGTTTATAAAGAAAAGCTCACCATCACTCTATCAGGCTCTTGGTGTGTATCTTCCACTTATAACAACAAACTGTGCCGTTTTAGGTGTTGCCGTTGTTAATATGCAGAAAGAATACAACTTCATCGAGGCTGTATTAAATGGTGTTGGTGGTTCTGTTGGTTTCGCACTTGCAATATTATTATTCGCAGGTATTCGTGAAAGAATAGAGCATAACAACATTCCTAAGGCTTTTGAAGGTTTCCCTATTGCTCTTGTATCAGCTGGAATTATGTCAATAGCATTCTTAGGGTTCCAAGGTTTAATTAAAATTTGATAAAAACAAGGAGTTGAGATAAATGGATATAATGAACATTATAAATCCAATACTCAGTATTGGCGGTTTAGGCCTTGTTTTTGGTGCAGGCCTTGGTTTTGCCGGAAAAGTTTTCGCAGTTGAAGAAGACCCAAAAATCGGTCAGATAACAGAAGTTCTTCCTGGTGCTAACTGTGGTGGTTGTGGTTACCCTGGCTGTGGTGGTTGTGCAACTGCTATTGCAGAGGGAAAAGCTCCTGTAAACGCTTGTCCTGTTGGTGGTTCTGCTGTAGCTAGTAAAATAGCTGAAATTATGGGCGTTGTTGTTGAGGAGAAAGACCCAACATCAGCTTTCGTAAAATGTGGTGGTAACTGCGATACAGCTAAAAATAAATATGAATACTTCGGTATGGACGACTGTGTATTCGCTTCCCAGCTTGCTGGTGGCGGTTCAAAAGGCTGTTCATACGGTTGCCTTGGACTTGGTAGCTGTGTAAAAGCCTGTCCATTTGACGCATTAAGAATTGAAAACGGTGTTGCTGTTGTAGATTCTGAAAAATGTACATCTTGTGGTAAATGCGTTGCAATTTGTCCAAAACATATAATAGAAATACTTCCTTTAAACAAAAAGGTTAAAGTTCAGTGTTCATCAAAAGATATGGGTAAAACAGTTATCAAGAATTGTACAGTTGGCTGTATATCCTGTAAAATATGTGAAAAAACTTGTAAATTTGATGCTATACACGTTATCGACAATATCGCAGTTATCGACTACGATAAATGTAAAAACTGTGGTATGTGTGCAAATAAATGTCCTAAAGGAGTTATTACAGGAAAGAGAGTTACTCCTCCTACTGAAGAAGCTCCCAAGGCTGAATAAAATTAGTATAAAAAACGGTACTTTTAGTACCGTTTTTTTGTTATAAATATCATTTTATTTTTTTGTAAATATCTGTTAAAATATCTAAATAACAATATACTAAGGGGGTATGTTTTTTGAGAAGAGATGTAAAAAAAGTATCTATATTTTTTCTAGTGGCATTTATAGGAATAATTCTAGGAGGGTTACTAGGAGAAATCGCAGGAAATATACCGTATCTTAGCTTTTTAAAATATGGCAAAGAAATAGGTTTTGAAAACCCTATTGTACTTAATCTATTGGTTATAAAACTTACCTTTGCCCTAACTTTAAACTGTACTATAAGTTGTATAGTAGGATTCTTATTATCAATTTTTATATACAGGAAACTTTAAAGAGGTGTTTTTATGAAAAAATTTATACTTGCGTCTGCATCAGAAAGAAGAAAAAGTCTTTTAGAACAAATAGGTATTCCCTTTACTGCTATAGAGAGTAACCTTGACGAACAGGCAGAAATAGAAAACGAAAACTCACCTTATGAGTGGGTTAAAGCTATTGCATCTAAAAAAGGGCACGCTGTTTTAAGTTCAGGTAATGTAGAACCTGACACAGTTATAATTTCAGCCGATACAATAGTAACTTATATGGGTAAAATACTCCATAGACCAAAAACTAAAGAAGAAGCAAGAGCTATGCTCTCATCTATATCCGGAAAGAAACACACAGTATACACAGGTCTTACACTTATATTTGTGGGAAAAGACGGACAAATCGAAAATGAGGAAAACTTTGTTGATGCCACTGATGTTTCTATGCACAAACTCACAGATGACGAAATCGAGTCATACATTAGTACTGACGAGCCTTACGATAAAGCCGGTGGCTACGGAATACAGGGAAAAGGTGCATTACTTATAGACTCTATATGTGGTGATTACTACACAGTTGTAGGCTTACCTCTTTCTATACTTTACAGATGCCTTAGAAAAAATGGTATAAATACATTAGATTTTTGGAAATAAGTATTATGATAGCCCTTAGGGGCTATCTTTTTTATTTTTATATAAAATTAGATTTATGAAAATAGGTATAAATTATTCTATTATAAAAGATTTCTGCTTTTATATAAAGATTCTTATCTCCTACCCATTTTACGACAAAAAAATAAAAAGTATCGGTTATAACCGATACCTTTTATTTACTGCAACCCTTTTATTCTCTCTATGTGTATTGCAAGGTAGCTTTTTTCAATATCTGTAATACTTTTATCCAATTTTTTAGAAATAAAATCACATACTTTGCAGGCAATATTGTATGAATTTGGAAAGTTCTCTATAATGTATTGTGACATATCTATATTAGGTTTTTCACCTATTTTTAATCTGGCAATCATATATTTTATATGCGTCATAATCCTTACATAACAAAGAGAGTCCTTTTCTAATCCGTTAGGTATAGAGTTTTCTATCATTTTCATTGATTCTTTAACTATCAAAGCAGTATCTATACCATCAGATATATCATCACTTGTAACAGCCGAATGAACGTGAAGTGTTATATACCCCACCTCGTCATTACTTATATCTATTCCAAGTTTAGACTTTATAATATCTTTCCCCTTAAGAGCAACGCCATATTCCTTTTCAAATAGTAGCTCAAGCTCATTAGCGAAAGGATTTCTTATTTCCATATTATCTTTCATTCGCTTTATGGCAAAGGCAATATGGTCAGCTAACGGTAATAAAATATTGTTATCAACATTTTCAAATACCTTTTCAGCCTCCTCAATAATATTACCGGCTATCTCAATATAAACACCGTCAAGGCTTTTTATCATCTGTATAGAGTTACCTCTAGGGTTTTCTTTCTCAAAAAAGTATGCTTTAGAATCTTCAAAACTCTCAACATTTTCACTAACTCTTTTGCCAAAGCCGATACCTTTCCCAATAAATATAATCTCTTGCTTTGTATCCAAATCCATTACAAGTACGCCACTGTTATTTAAAACTCTTAAAATTTTATACACATATACCCCTGCTCTCGTATAAAATATTTGAAAAAGCTATAACTATTAATACAAAATAAATAAGCCGTATAAAACCATTAAGAATTTCATACGGCTTTATATTTATATATTATTTTAATGTAATAACGTCTTCATTAAAATTATATATATTACCTGCCTGTTTTGTCCACTCTATTTTTTGATTTTCTGACATATTTGTGAAAACAACCGGAGTTGCTGTCTTAAGTCCTTTTGATTCTATTAATTTAGCATCAAATTCAAGGAGTTTCTGACCTTTTTTAACTTTATCACCAGCTTCAACAAATACGTTAAATCCTTCACCGTTAAGTGTTACAGTATCAAGACCAACGTGTATAAGAAGTTCTGTACCATTTTCTGTCTTAAGACCTATAGCGTGTTTTGATGGGAACACAACCTCAACAGAACCGTCACAAGGAGAATATACAGTGTTATCCTCTGGGAATACAACGAAACCATCTCCCATTATTTTTCCTGCAAAGGCAGGGTCCGGAGATTCTGATATATCACAAACTTTACCTTTTATAGGGTTTGCAAAAGATTCAGCCACTCCACTATTTGTAGTTTCATCTTTTGTTTCCTCTACTTTTACAGCCTCTGCTGTTTCAGGAACAAATTCCTTGTCACTTTCAGGACTTGCAAGGAAATCATCAAGGTTTGAACGTATAACAGCAACTCTAGGTCCGTATACAACCTGAACACCGTTACCTTTTACAATTATACCAGCAGAACCTGACTGTTTTAAAGCACCCTCATCAACTTTACTTGGGTCTATAACTGTACAACGAAGTCTTGTAGCACAACAGTCAACGTCTGAAATATTTTTCTTACCACCAAGACCAGCACAGATAAGTTTTGAAACCATATCATCACTACTGTCATCAGAGCCATTTGCTTTAGATTCTCTAGCTGCGTTAACATCAGCTTTTGTGTAAAGTCTTGTTTCTTCTGAATCATCTTCACGACCAGGAGTTTTTAAGTCAAACTTCTTAATGAGGAAGCTGAATATAAAGTAGTATAATAAGAAATATACTATACCAGCCGGAATTATAAGTAACCAGCTTGTCTTAGCATTACCCTGAAGTATACCGAACATAAATAAGTCGATAAAACCACCAGAGAATGTAAGACCTACCGCTATATTAAGAATATGAGCTACCATATAAGCTGCACCGGCAAGCACAACCTGTACTACGAAAAGCATTGGTGCAACGAAAAGGAATGAGAACTCAATAGGTTCTGTAATACCTGTGAAGAAACTTGTTAAAGCTGCTGAAAGTAAAAGACCACCGGCAACTTTTTTCTTCTCCGGTTTTGCACATCTATACATAGCAAGAGCAGCACCAGGAAGACCGAACATCATAAATATAAACTCACCTGAGAAGTAACGTGTAGCATCTGCACTAAAGTGTGTTACAGTTGGGTCTGCAAGCTGAGCGAAGAAAATATTCTGTCCACCCTCTACAATTCTGCCTGCAACCTCCATTGTTCCACCAACAGCTGTCTGCCAAAATGGAAGATAGAAAACGTGGTGAAGACCAAATGGTACAAGGGCACGTTTAGTAATACCGAATATAAGTGTACCTATGTAGCCTGTACCTGTTACAAGACCACCTAAAGCATAAATACCATTCTGAATTACTGGCCATATAAAATACATAAGGATACCAACAAAAAGGTATACTATTGTTGATATAATAGGTATGAAACGTGAGCCACCGAAGAATGATAACGCATTTGGCATTTCAATTTTATAAAATCTGTTATGAAGACTAGCAACACCAAGACCTACTATAATACCACCAAAAACACCCATCTGAAGTGTGTTTATACCACACATAGACGCAATAGTACCACTTAAAACATCACCAGAAATACTACCATCTGGAAGAATAGCACCGTTTATAACGAGCATAGCATTGATTGCTGTGTGCATTACGAAAAATGCTATAATAGCTGAAAGTACAGCAACCTCTTTTTCCTTCTTAGCCATACCGAGAGCAACACCACCGGCAAATATGATAGGAAGGTTATCAAATATTGCACTACCTGTCTTACTCATAATAGTAAGAAGTGCGTAAAGTACAGTACCCTGCCCTAATATACTTTCAAGACCGTAAGCCTCTATTGTTGTAGCATTTGTAAATGAGCTACCAAGTCCTAAAAGAAGACCAGCAACAGGAAGTACAGCGATAGGAAGCATAAATGAACGTCCTACTCTCTGTAAAACACCGAAAATTTTGTCTTTCATAGTTTAGACATCTCCTTTCAATAATTATAAAAATTTAGTTTATGGTGTTATGAAAATAAAAAAAGGCATTAACCATCAAAAAAGTGTATAATACACCCTTTTGAATAGTTAATGCCTGAATTTCAGTAACACACTATTTATGTTTATGGTAACATTCTTATTCCTATTAGTCAAGTATATTTTTACACTTTTTTATTCCATAGATTTGTAAAAGTAATACTTTTAATTCAGAAACCATTACATTTAATATATATTCTACAAAAAATATCGACTAATTTCTCTGTAACCATATTTATAAAATATTGTATCCATTTTTTCTAAGCAAATCTAAAGCCTTTTCATAATCCTTAGATTTAACAAAAATATAGTCTGTATTGTAGGTCGAAACTGCAAATATACTTATATTATTATCTGCCAATATAGATGATATATTATTTAGTACTCCTACAAGGGAAAAATCAAGTACTCCCTCTATTCTAAAGCCTTTCCAGTTATCCTCTCTACATATAGCATTTATAGGTACATCTTCAGTAATACACACAAGAGAGTTCTCATTATCTGTCTTACCTATAAAAACGTATTCACTATCAAAATTTACAAGGGAATAATCCGAAACCTTACAAACTGAAAAATTATGCTCAATCTTTTTAATATCCATATAAAAGTCCCCTTAATCGCAGAAATCATCAAAATACTCATCAGTTATCATAAGTGTGTGAGCAAACTCAGCACCCATTATTATGGTTAGCGAACTAAAGTATAGCCACATAAGTAAAACTATAATAGCACCGATAGAGCCATAAATAACGGAATAACTAGCCATATTTTCAACATAGAAAGAAAATCCCATTGAAACTGTAAGCCAAGATACAAGAGAAAAGGCTATTCCACAAAATACATACTTTCTAGGAAACTTTCTATATGGCGTTACATAGTAAAGTATATAAAGAACAAAAAATAAAAGACAGGCAAGTATTAAAAATCTCATTACATTCCACACATTTATATATGGATTTGAGAAATGAAAAGTATTAGAAATAAAGACTAATAAACTTTCGCCTACTATCACAAGAACTAGCGATACCAGTATAGAAAAAATAAATAATACCGTAACTAACAATATTATAAGCCTATGTAAAATCATATTTCCACCTTTATTTATTCCATAAGCCCTATTTATGCACTCAACAATAAAACTTACTGCTCGCATAGGAAAATATACAGAAAAGAAAGCTCCAAAAAACATTATCTGAGAATTTCTTTCTCTTGTAACATAGGCTATAAACCCTGTTATTATGTTTATAACATCATCTGGCACAAACCTTGAAAGTCCCTCTGTAACTACATCTAGCTGTATATCCATATAACCTACAAACATACTTAAGAATATGAAAAAAGGAAATACAGAAAATACAAAGTAATATGCTAAGGCTGCTGCCGACCTTCCTACTCTATGAATAAAATATCGTTTTATAAGCTCTCTAATAAAAAATAAAAACCTATTTTCACCACTTTTTGCACTACTCAAAATATCACCTACTAAAATTTTATATCATAAATAAACATAATAATTATAATACATAACTACTTATATTATGCACAAAATTATTTTTGTTTAAAATTTATTATAGTACAATAGCAATAAAAATTAAACTTTAAATCCCCTATATACTTGAAATATAGGCTTTTTTTTGTTATACTGCTTTATACGACGGACAAATGTTCATTACGAAAAAACTTTTTTTAGTAAAAATAACAGGGGTGTTTATTTTGGAAACTTTACAACAAATAGTAACAACCATAAGCAATTTTATTTGGAGCTATGTACTTATAATACTCTTATGTGGTACAGGTATCTATTTTACATTAAAACTTAGATTTGTACAGATAAGAAAATTTGGTGCAGGTATAAAATCCGTTTTTGGTGGGTTCTCGCTAAACGGTGAAAGGGCAAACAAAGACGGTATGAGTTCATTCCAGTCACTTACAACTGCCATAGCATCGCAGGTAGGTACAGGTAATATAACTGGTGCTGCAGTAGCCATAGCTTCCGGTGGTCCTGGTTCTGTATTTTGGATGTGGGTAAGTGCCTTTTTAGGTATGGCAACAATATATGCCGAGGCAACTCTTGCTCAGAAATACAAAAAGAGAATAGACGGCGAAATAACAGGTGGACCTGTTTATTACATAAGAGAGGCTTACAAAGGAAAGTTCGGTAAATTCCTTGCTACATTCTTCTCAATAGCTATAATAATAGCACTTGGATTTACAGGAAATATGGTGCAGGCTAACTCTATAGGCTCATCATTCAACGAGGCTTTTGGTGTAAGTCCTTTAGTTGTAGGTATAATTGTTGCAATAATGGCTGCATTCATATTCTTAGGTGGTGCTGATAGAATTGCATCTGTAACAGAAAAATTAGTACCTATAATGGCACTTTTCTATATTACAGGAAGCCTTATAATAATATTCTTAAACTTTGGCAGTCTTGGAACAGCATTTAAACAGATATTTATACTTGCTTTCAAACCACAGGCTATAGCTGGTGGTGTTGCCGGTGTTACTATAAAAAATGCTATATATTACGGTATGTCAAAAGGACTTTTCTCAAACGAGGCTGGTATGGGTTCAACACCTCACGCTCACGCTAGAGCAAAGGTTGACCACCCTTGTGACCAAGGTATAGTTGCTATAATCGGAGTATTTAATACATTTATTATACTTACACTTACATCACTTGTAATTATAACAACAGGCTCTGTATCAACAGGACTTTCAGCAACTCCTCTTGCACAGTATGCTTTTAGCACAACATTCGGCTCATTCGGAAATATATTTATAGCTATATGTATGCTTTTCTTCGCATTCTCAACTATAATCGGTTGGTATTTCTTCGGAGAAGTCAATGTAAAATACCTTTTTGGTAATAAAGCTGTTAAGATATATTCAGCTCTCGTAGTTGTGGCAATAGTAATCGGTTCAACTTTAAATGTAGACTTTGTATGGAGTCTTTCAGATATGTTTAACGGGCTTATGGTAATACCTAACCTTTTAGGTGTACTTGCCCTTAGTAAAATTGTTTCCGAACTTACAAAAGAACACGATAAAAGAAAATAAAATATTAAGGTATATCCTACTAAAGGGTATACCTTTTTTTATAGGAGGTTTAATTATGAAAGTAGTGCACAAAATAGAACCTATATTTACACCTAGCTCAAAAATACTAATATTAGGCACTATGCCTTCGCCTAAATCAAGAGAAAACAAAATATACTACGGTCACCCTAAAAATCGTTTTTGGACTGTTTTATCATCTATATTGAAAGAAAACTTACCAAATACTAATTTAGAAAAAATAGAACTTCTAAAAAAATATAATATAGCTTTATGGGACGTACTTCATTCCTGTGATATAGAGGGGGCATCAGATAATTCTATTAAAAACCCTGTGCCTAATGATATAAAAAGTATAGTTGATAAATCGGAAATAAAACATATATTTACAACGGGTAAGAAGGCTTTGGAGCTTTACAATAAATTGTGTCTTGAAAATGTGGGCATAGAGGCTATAAGTCTACCATCAACTAGCCCTGCAAACTTTAGATATAGCACAGAAAAGCTTATTGAGGAGTACAGTATAATACTTAAATATTTAAAATAGCAAAAGACTTTTGTTTTGTAAAACTAAGGTATAATTTACTTTGTAAACTCTAAATAGCCTAATTTTCATAGCTTAGAAAGTTTATTTAATTATCTTAATAAATTAAAATCAAAACTAATCATTAAACAAGTGATTTGATAAAGCCCTTATGGGGGCTTTTTGCTTTTTTTAACCTCTATACACTATTATTTCTTGTCTACTATATTTTGGTGCAAACCTCCTATAATTTTATTTTTACCTACCACCAGTATATCTATTAGTTTATATCTAGCCATTCAGCAAATAAAAATCACCCGTTAAATGGGTATTTTTATTGTTTTAAACCAGTGGTATAACAATTAAAATACTATTTCTTGTATGACACTAAACGTGGCTATTTTTTACTTACTCTAGCTATCCATAAATAGGTTTATATATTCTTTTAGCAAATTTTGATTTCTACCTAATGTATCTAAATACTATCCCCTACACCAAATATCCCACACTTAAATAAGGCGGTATTTCTAATAACATATGTATATGGTCTTTGAAAGTTTATGCCTGTATTATTTTAACCACTTTCACATAACATTTTTAATATTTTCCTATATCTGATTTTATTTTTGGTTGACACCAACATAGCTAGTTATTCTACGAATAAAAATCACCCGTTGAACTTGTATTTTGCTAAAGCCCTTACAGGGATTTTTCTTGTTATAAACCTCTAATAGGAACTGAATAGTCTAACAATTACACTATTATTTCTCAGGTGCAAATCTCCTATAATTTTATTTTTGCTCTACACCAGCATAGCTAAATTAGGCGACAATAAAAAAGACTAGATGATGTAATCATCTAGTCTTTTTATCAATCTACCGGAGTTACAGTATCCTTTTCTTTAGGATTAAAGCCTAAAACAGCATAATCAGCAAAGGAGCTACCACTACCTCTTTCTAATACAAAGGCATAAATCAGATTATTTCCTGCACTCGGTGAAGGCAAGCTACTTTCTGTATAATAAATCTGATAATCCTTAGAAAGTGATGAGTCACCTATAATCCTTGTATCAGTAACTTTATATCTGTACTGCTGGAATCTTGTAGGTTTACCGTAGTTATTTCTATTTGCCGTTACAGAAACACCCGTAAAGTTAGGGTGGTCAGCAGTAGGAAGAAGGAAAAGATATCCCCACTCTGAAATATTCTTATTAGGGTCAGTTAAAAGACCTTTATCTGTATTTGGCTTAGATGAGTATATCTCCATATGATTTGAAGTTTTACCCTCTGGGCTAAATGTAGTTACATATCCGTGATAGTAGAATTTATTATCTACAATTTCATAGTATATAAATCCACCGTCCCAACCAGCTGTAAGTGCTGGCCAGTCGCCCCAGAATTCCATTTTATAATCTGCAGTTGGATTAAAGTTAAATTTAAATGGATACTGTTCATCTTTATCTTTTTCTGTGTTTAAGTATCCACTACTTAAGTATATCTTAGTATCAGGCTTAGCACCTGTATTTGTTAATTCGCTATAGGATAAAGGTGAACCTATATCTATGTTTTCATCAACAAGTGTATTTCCACTTACAATTGTAGAATTGCCAAGCCAATTACAATCTGTATAAGTTCCTCCTTTACTTCTACCGAAGAAAACTACATTCGTACCTGAAAGCTTAAATAATGCTGTATAACTGTTTTTAACTGTACTGCCCCCAGCATATCTAAAGAATCCACTTGAAAGAGTATTTGAACCCTGACCTGTAACGTCACCAGTTACAAAACAGTTAGTTATTGTACCACCGTTATTATCATCAACCATACCTGATGAATTTGTCTGTCCCCATACTATGGCATTAGTATAACAGTTATCTATTATACCAACATTTTTATAAGCAAAGCCTGCTACATTATTACCAGTTACCTTACCTACAAAGTATGAGTTTTTTATAGTAGCACCATTATTATTGTATACGAAACCACCTACATTATCGCCAGAAATCATAATATCATCATAGGCATCTTTGCTAGGTGTACTTGCTCTAACAAAACTGTTTTCTATAAGAGCATTATTTTCATTTACAAATATAGCTTTACCATTTGTTACAGTAGTATCCATAACCTTACAATTTCTAATTACCACTCCGTTATTTGTTCCAACAAAGCCTGCATCACCATTGTTTACAGTAGCATTTGAGATATAACAGCTATCTATTATACCACCATTAATTTGATTTACAAAGCCTACTCCACCATTAATATCTAAATTTGTAACAGAACAGTTTTTAACAGTACCACCATTAATTTGATTTACAAAGCCTGCATCACCATTAATATTTGAATTTGTAACAGAACAGTTTTTAACAGTACTACCATTATTAATTGTATTTATAAAGCCCGCTCCACCATTAATAGTTGAGTTTGTAACAGAACAGTTTTCAACAGTACCGCCGTTATTCTGTTTAGCAAGCATTCCATTCCCTGCATTATCTCCATAATTTAGGCTACTGTTTATTATAGTTACACCTCGTACTAAAGAATCTTTATCAATAAAGCTTATAAATGGTGTTTCAAGCCCAGATATACTGCAATACCCATTACTATATCCCTCAGATATATATGAGGCATACATATGCTCAATAGGTCCATAAGTATATGTTATCGGGTCGCCATTACTTGTAATATCTTTCTTTTTAAGGTCGATATCTAAAGTCTGTATAAGCTGGTTACCAGACATATTAGCCAACTTACCATCACCTATATTACCCATATGCTGGCTAGTTTTTGCAAGCTGTCTTGCAGAACGAACTTGATAAGTTTTTAAAGGCTGTGTACCAGGTCCAACAGCGTCACCAAGCTGAAGGTTATAGGCAAACTTAACGTGTTCTATAAAACCACTCCATTCGCCTTCAGCTTTACCTATATATATATAATCTGAATATGTAAATGTATCCAATATGTAGTACATCTTATATCCGTCTATCTTAGCATTAGCCACTACACTATTTTTAGGTGTCTGACCGAACTGGGATAATAATTTTTTTCCCTCCCAATTTATATACTGAAAACG
>JADIMX010000018.1 GCA_017694425.1 Candidatus Fimicola merdigallinarum | reverse complement strand
GGTATGTCTCGTGGGCTCGGAGATGTGTATAAGAGACAGATATAATGTTATATCAGGAGTAAGCCCGTCAACAGCATACTTATTTATATCCTCTATAAGCTTAGTAGAAAGACCTCTAGCCACAGACTGATAAGCAATACTTGAATCCACAAATCTATCACAGATAACAATTTTACCCTCTGCTAAAGCCGGCTTTATCTTCTCGCTAACGTGCTGAGCTCTAGATGATGCGTAAAGCAAAGCCTCTGTAATGCTACTCATTTCGCTGTTTTCTCTATCAAGTATAATATCTCTTATCTTCTCGCTTATAGGTGTTCCACCTGGTTCTCTTGTAACTAAAACGTCTTTTCCTCTATCTTCAAGATATTTTTTTAAAAGTTCAATTTGAGTTGACTTTCCTGCTCCGTCAGTTCCCTCAATAGTTATAAACAAACCTTTCATACCAATTACCTCTAAAATAAAAAGTCATATTAATTATTTTACCATAAAACTATTTTATTTTAAACTTAATTTTAAAGGGCTATCTAAAAATAGACAGCCCTTTTTATGGTAAATAGTATTATATTTTATTGCTCCATCTGTTTTCCTAAAAAGCTAACAGCAGTCTGGGCAAGTTTTCCCTCAACCTCGCCCATAGTTTTATCATTAGCTAAAAATAGTAAAGCTCCCATAACATCTCCCTCAGATATAATAGGTGATATAAGCTGGGTATTATAAACATCTTCTAAATCATCTTCAAGAACAGGTACAAAGTTACTGTCACTTCTCTTTGCAATAACTGTATTTCGCTTATTTATACAATTTTCAAGGTCAGCACTTATATTCTTATCATAGAAATCTTTTTTAGACCCACCGGAAACAGCTACAATATGGTCCCTATCCACAATACAAGTAATATGACCTACAGTCTGTGATAAGCTGTCGGCATATTCTTTGGCAAATGTTCCAAGCTCCCCTACCGGTGAATACTTTTTAAGTATAACTTCACCTTCTCTATCAGTAAATATTTCAAGAGGGTCTCCTTCTCTAATGCGAAGAGTTCTTCTTATTTCTTTAGGTATAACAACTCTCCCTAAGTCATCAATTCTTCTGACTATTCCTGTTGCTTTCATAAAAAATTCCTCCACTCTGTTTTATTAGAAATTATGTCTTTATGTCTATTATCTGTAAAGTAAGGTAAAATATACACTTAAATTTAAAAAAATATAAAATAAAAAAAGACAGCAAACTCCCCCAAATTTACTGTCTTTTATCAAAATATAATTTATTCCCAAACTTCTTTTGCTATATCTTTGACTAATTCAAGTTTAGCCCACTGTTCTTCCTCTGTAAGTTTGTTACCTATTTCGCAGGAAGCAAAGCCACATTGAGGGCTTAAATAAAGTCTTTCAAGAGGTAAATACTTTGTAGCCTCTTTTATTCTTTCCTTTATAACTTCCTTATCTTCAAGTCTAGGTGATTTACTTGTCACAAGACCAAGAACAACCTTTTTATCGCCTGAAACAAATCTTAAAGGCTCAAAACCACCGGAACGCTCATCATCAAACTCAAGATAGTAAGCATCAACATTTTCATCAGCAAATAAAAATGGTGCAACTGGCTCATATCCACCTGATGATGCCCAAGTTGAGTGATAGTTACCTCTACAAACGTGAGTTGTTAAAGCTAAATCACTAGGTCTGCCCTCTAATGCAAGATTATTTAATCTAAGGTACTTTCTAGCCTCATCTTCAACACTTACATCTTTAGCCTGTCTATTTTCCCAATATTTCTTGTCGCAGAACATTCCCCAAGTACAGTCATCAAGCTGAATATTTCTACAACCTGCATCATATAAATCTTTTATAACTGTCTTGTACGCACTAGCTATATCCTGTATAAGCTCCTCTAAATCCGGATAAACAGAAACTGTATTTTTTCCATTATCCCCTCTAAATAACTCTGATAGTAACTGTGCCGGTGCCGGTATAGTCTGTCTTGCTACTGTATTTTCGTCTTCAAACTGTTTTACAAATTTGAAATGCTCTACAAATGGGTGGTTCTCCCCACTTATTTTTCCGGTCAATTTGATAGAACCTTTTGTAGTCTCCTCGTCGTGGAAGAAGTAACCGTGGTCAAGCTCTATGTGTTCTACTCCGTTAAGCCCCCACATAAAATCTAAGTGCCAGTAACTTCTTCTAAACTCGCCGTCAGTTATAACATTGTATCCTGCTTTTTTCTGTTTTTCGATTAAGTCTTTTATTTCTTCATCTTCAACACTCTTTAATTCATCTGCTGTGATTTTTCCGAGTGCAAATTTTTCACGTGCATCTTTTAATCTTTCTGGTCTTAAAAAACTTCCAACGTAATCAAAACGAAATGGTGCATTTAATTTCCCCATTATTAATTCCCCCTGTCATAAATAAATATATGTCGTTTATTTATGAACTTATTTTATACACCATTATGTGTTTTGTAAAATACATAAAAAAACACCTTTGATATAGTTTAAAGCTATACCAGACCTATTTACTCACATATTTTTTTAACGACTCCACATAAGCCTTACCAAGTCTACTCATAACAGCATTTTTCCTTGTTATATAGCCTATATTCATATCGCCCTCCTCATCAAGAGGTATGGATATAATATCCTTTCCATTTAATTTTTTATCTATTATACCACTACAAACTGTATAACCATTAAGACCTATTAACAGATTAAAAAGTGTTGCCCTATCCCTAACTCGTATATTTTTGGAACGGTTAACGGAGCTAAATATTTCTTCAGAATAATAAAAAGAGTTATGCTCTCCCTGTTCAAAGGATAAATAAGGATAGTCCCAAAGCTCCTCCATAGTAACCTTATCTTTCTTTGCCAAAGGATTTTTACTACTTACGAATATATGAGGTTTTGCAACAAAAAGGCTATTAAAAACTAGGTTATGGGATTTAAGTATTTTTCTTATTACAACCTCATTAAAGTTATTTAGATATAAAACACCTATTTCACTTTTCATATTGGCAACATCAGATATAATTTCATAAGTCTGAGTTTCCCTTATGCTAAAGTCATACTCATTATGGCCATACTCTTTTATAAGGTCCACAAAACCATTTACAGCAAAAGAATAGTGCTGTGTAGAAACGCAAAAATGCTGTTTTCCACTATTATTATATATGTACCTATCTTCTAAAAGGTTAGCCTGTTCTACAACCTGCCTTGCATAGCCTAAAAACACTTCGCCCTCTTTAGATATGGCTATACCCTTATTTGTCCTTGTAAATATGGAAATATTCATTTCCTTTTCTAAATCTTTTATAGCATTTGTAAGGCTAGGCTGTGATATAAATAAACTTTTCGCCGCCTCACTTATAGACCCAGATTCAGATACTGTTATAACGTATTTTAACTGTTGTAATGTCATTTTTACCACCACTTCAAATTTTTTCTTAAGTTATTTTAACACAAAAATAGGCCTACTAAAAAGTAGACCTATATTAATATTATTTAATTATTTAATTATTTCAACTGCAAAATCGCTTACGCTTAAATCTCTATCTATAAGACCCTCAGATTTTAACCAATCAACATCTTTCTGCCACGCTTCCATATCCTGAGCTAAGAAAGATAAGTTTTCTGTTTCCATAATAGGTAAAAGTACTTCCACACTTTCTTTTTCCACACTTTCATTTAATGGGAAATTTTCAGCATTCTGATTTTCCATAAGTATTTTTATACTCTCGTCAGGATTATTTTTCATATCCTCAAAACCTTTTTTAGAGGCACGAAGAAATCTTTCAAGTTTATCTCTGTTTTCTTCAATTAATTTATCCCCTGCAACGAAAACAAGCTCAGGGTACTCAGGAGCACCATATTCTGCTGGGAAGAAGTAGTTCATTTCAAAACCTTGTTCCTCCATAGAAGGTATTTCGTGGTTTACCATACAGCCTATTGTTGCGTCAACTCTCTCTGTTGTCATAGCTGTCATAAGGTCGAAACCTACATCTATAAGTTCTACATCATTAGTGCTTAAACCTACATTTTCAAGCATAGTTTTTACTAATATCTCATCAAACTCATTTCCACTATATCCTATTATTTTACCCTTTAAGTCCTCCGGAGATACTATGTTTTTACTCTTAAGTGATGAAAGAATATTTAAAGATGACTGTGCCACATTTCCAACTATTTTTACCGGTATATCTTCATTGGCAACACCTCTTATAACGTCATTAGGGTAATATATACCTACATCAGCCTTGCCTACTGCCGGAAGTGATATGGCATCATTAACATTTGATGGGAAATACACCTTAACATCAAGACCCTCTTCGGCATAATATCCTTTTTCAATGGCATTGTATATAAAACTGTGTATAGCATTAGGATACCAGTCAAGAACAATGCTAAATTCCTCTAAATCATTACTGCTAGTTTTACTATCGCCACAACCTACAAGAGAAACTAACATTAAAAGAACTGCCATAATAAACGCTAAAAATCTTTTTTTCATAATTAAATCTCCTTTCGCCACTTTACAACCTGTCTCTTATACACATCTCCGAGCCCACGAGACATACCGGAGATCTCGTATGCCGTC
>JADIMX010000017.1 GCA_017694425.1 Candidatus Fimicola merdigallinarum | reverse complement strand
CAAATAAAGTTATGTTTTAAAAAGAAAAGGAGAAAAAGAAAATGTTTAAAAGTTTAATGACAAAAAAACTTAACAAAAAAGGTTTCACACTTGCTGAGCTTTTAGTAGTTGTTGCAATCCTTGCAATCCTTGTTGCTATATCAGTGCCAATCTTCACATCAAAAATTGATGAGGCTAAGAAAAATACTGACGCTGCTAACATTAGAGCAGCTAGAGCAGTTGCTATTTCAAAGTACTTAGAAGATGGTGGAGCAGTAACTAATAAATATTATGATGCAGTTAATGGTATATTAAAAGATAGTGATGCTGAAATTACAGCATATGGTAAATCATCTAGCACAGTTGATGGTGCTAGTGGTACTCCTAAAGATAATATCTTAAAAGTAAATGTTAGTGCTACTGGTGATGTAACATTAGCTTGGGAGTAAGTATTAGCCTAGCTATTTTTAACAATTAAACAATTTCGTACCTGAGGGGTGTTGGGTTGCATTCCTCTGGGGTATGGGGGAAAATCCGTCTGGATTTTTCCGATACACCTTAAACTTGCGCTAAAATTATTTTGGCTAGGTTTTAGGTGTTTCGGAAAGCTTCAGACAATTTTATTATGTTTAAAGGAGAATGATATGACAGGTTTTGATACCTTTTTTACAATTTATATAATGTTTGTATCGTTACTTTTTGGCGTTGTTTTCGGTAGCTTTTTAAACTGTGTTGCTTATAGGCTAGTTAGAGGTGAAAACCCTTTTAAAGGCAGAAGTCATTGTACTAGCTGTGGTCATACCTTAGGCTTACTCGACTTAATACCTCTTTTTAGCTATGTGATTTTAAAAGGTAGATGTAGATACTGTAAGGCAAAATTTTCTAAAAGATATTTCCTTACAGAGCTTTTTATGGGTGTTGTATTTGCCACTACTGTTTATAAGTACGGCATATCCCTTTTTACACTTCAGTATATTATACTTTTTTGTATACTCTTTTTAATATCACTTATAGATATAGAAACATATGAAATACCTAACGTATTTCTTGTGTTAGCAATTATAAATTGGGCTGTATTTCTTCCTTTTTTAGATAGCCCGTTGTTTTATATAAGTAGAGGTTTAAAAGGTGCTGTTGCCATAGGTGGCGGTATTTTTATTTTGTCACTTATTATGGATATACTTTTAAAAAAGGAAAGTATGGGCGGAGGAGATATAAAACTTTTCTTCGTTCTAGGTCTTTACTTAGGTATTCCATTAGGACTTTTAAATCTTATTATTTCCTGTTTTGTAGGATTATTTATAATTTTTATAATGAAACAGAATAAAATTCCATTTGGCCCTGCTATATCAATAGCCACTTGGATAACGCTAATCTGTGGGTCAGAAATCATTTCGTGGTATCTAGGCCTATTTTTATGAAAATGGGGGAGTGAGTAACAATGATAAAAAATTATTTGGGAATAGAAATTGGTAGTCGTGCCTTAAAAGTTGTAGTCTGCGAAAGAGGAGCGATTAAAAAAGTTTTTATAGAGCGTATTCCAGAGGGAATTGTGGAAAATGACCGTATTGTGAACTGGGTTGAAATGACAGAGGTTTTAAAAAGAACACTTCAGAAAGACAAACTTCGCTGTAAAGATGTGGCATTAGTAATACCAGAGGGTCTTACATACGTTAGAAAAATTACTATGCCTTATATGACAGAACCTCAGCTTAGATTTAATCTTCCTTTCGAGTTCCACGACTTTATATCCGGAAATAAGGAGGATTACATATACGACTACGCACTTATTAAGGTTAATGAGCCTAATGCTTCAGGTGAGCGTACAATGGAGATTATGGCATCTGCTATGGCTATTGAGGACTTTGAAAACTATGAGAAAATGATAAAGGCTTGCAAACTTAAACTTAGAATTGCTGTGCCTGAGTCTGTTGCTTATCAGAACATAGTTAAAAAATATTTGAATATGCGTCCTGAAAAACAGGGTAAAGACTTTGCCATATTAAATATGGGATATGGTGCTATAAACTTACGAATTTATACTGACGGAGTTTATGAAACAGGTAAGGAGATTAAGCCGGGTATTGCACCTATTTACGATATTCTTAGAAATAAGTATCAAATAGACGACTGGAAACAGTGTAATAAAATGAAACTTCAAGAGGCTCTTGAGGACCCTGAGTGTATGGAGGTATATGGTAGATTTGCTCTTGATATTATGCGTGTTATGAGTTTCTTCCATTACAACCACCCTAACAACACACTTACTACACTTTATTGTTGTGGTCGTGGTCTTTCAATTAATCCATTAAAAGACACAATAAGGGATACGGTAGGTATAAAGGTTGAGGGTCTTTACGAGCTTTTCTCTGATATTTGTTATGATGAGAAAGCTATGGTTTACGGTGCTGCCGGTGCCGGTGTTACTTGGAATGAGGAGGTGTAAATATGAAGTTTATAAAGCAAAAATATCCTACTAAAAGAACGCTAAACTTTGTTGCTAGTAGAAAAAAGGGTGCTGGTGTAGCCCTACAGCTTGCATACTTTTTTGTTTACTTGCTTATACTTGCATTGTTTGTAAACTTCGCTATTTTAGGCAGATATAGACAAGTTGATGAGGCGAAAAACAAGTATTATTCTATGCAAGCAATGATTCAGGATTTGAAAAATACTACAAAGGACTATAACGATGTTTACACCGAATACAGATACTTTACAAATGAATTCTTATCAGAAGAAGAAAGTAACGAGCAGGATAGAATGGATGTGTTAGCCCTTGCTGAGGAGTGCGTTCAGGATAGAGCCGATATAAAAAGTATCGATATTGCATCAAATGAGCTTACTATAACACTTAATAATACTACTCTCTCTGATGTTTCTTTAATAGTTGCAGACTTGGAGAACAATTATAAAACTTCTTATGTTACTGTAACTACTGCAGGGACAGAAAAAGATTTAGATTTAGTATCAGCATATATTGTTGTACATTTAAAATCTGGAGGTGAGTTATAATGAGTTTATTAGGCAAGGCAAAGAGAAAGTTCACAAAAAAGGAAATGGGTATAGTAATTTTAATAATCCTTTTAATAGTAGGTCTTATATACTATTACTTTATATATATGCCTACAAAAGACGAAATAAGTCAGTACAGCACAGTAGAGCTTGAAGACGAGCTTATGGCTTACGAGCTTAGAGCATTAAAAATTGTTGAGATTAAACAGGCTCTTGAAAATGGCGAGAGTGTTTCATTTGTGGCTGATTACAATAATCTTCAGAATGAGATTACAGAGCTTAGCTATATATTCTCTAAAGCTGTAGAGTATCAGTTTAACTTCGATAATGCGGTTTCAGACGGTGATATTGTTAGACGTAATATAAATATCTACTTTAAGGCTAGAAGTTATGAGGGTGCAAAGGAGATATTAGAGGAACTTAAAAACTGTAAGTATAAATCACTTTTAAGAAATGTTAATATCACAACTAAAGACGGTGAAATATACACTTCGAATAGTGTTGATGTTACCCTTGATATGACATTTTTTGAAGCACCTAATGACAAAATTCAGTCAGAGGGCAAAAATGTTGATGTTTTGGAAACTTTAAAGAGTAGCGAAAAGATGGGAGAGGCGAGGTCCTATGATGGTATCGTGGATTAATCCTATTAAAAAGGTTTTTAAAAATAGAAAAGGTTACAGTCTTGCTGAACTTCTTGTTACTATTGCTATTATATCCATACTTGCAGGTTTTGGCTTTGTAGGTGTGGCTCATTACACAAAGGGCTTAAAGCTTTTGGAAATGGATTCGGCAGCCAAGAAGATATTCGTTTCTGCCCAAAACCATTTGACTTCTGCCAAATCCTATGGTGACTGGGAAACAAAGATAAGTGAACTTCAGGGTAATGATGAAGAATATGAAAAGTTTTTCGGCAAAGAAATGAGCCAAAAGCCTGATGATTATACAGATAGTGCTGAGTGGTCATCAGATACTCACGATTATAGATATATAAGATATAGTGGTTCAGAGGAAGATTTAACAGATACTGCCTTAAGTATGCTTTTACCTTTCGGCTCTATTGAGGAGCAAGTAAGGGCTGACGGTACATATGTAATAGAGTATGACGTTAAAACTGCCACAGTTTATGGAGTTTTCTACACCGATAATAGCGAAAAATTTAGCTATGAGGGTGATATTATGGGTTCTGGCGGACTTGACGAAAGTGGGGGGCGTGATAGCTACTCCGTAGGTAAGAATGCTAGAAAAAACTATAAAAACTCTAGTGGTAAGAATGTAATAATAGGTTACTATGGTGGTGCTTTTGCTAAAGAGTTAGCTTTTACTGAGCTTGAGGATTTAGAGCTTGAAATTAAAAACGGCGATATTTTAGAGGCTGTAATAAAGGATAAAAATACAGTAGAAACTGAGGTTATCCTTACTTTTAAAGGTGTACAGAGTGGAGCAGAAAGCCAAGTTGCCCTTAGGGAAGGGGATAGAGGTTTTACATCACGTTTTGGCGATAATAAGTGGTGGACTGTGGAAAAAGAGAGAGGAATTACAACATACCACGTTGTATTAGACGATATACGAGTTAAAGGTGGACACTTTGCAGATAAGTTTCCGGATTTTTATCCAGGAGAGGATATTACTATAAAAGCAGAGGTTGTGGCTGTTGATAGTATTGGAAGTCCTAAGTCCGTAGAGGGTAGAAGAACAAATAGCCTTTTTGCACAGACTAAACCTGTTGAAAATGGTGGAACTGTTGAAAAGTATGTAGCGACTATTTCTAGTGTGCGTCACCTTCAGAATTTAGAGCCGACAGTATCTAACATTGACAATGACCCATATAATAGTAGATATCCTATTGTTAAGACGGTAGAACAGTCAACAGACTTAAGTTTACCTAACTTCTTCTCTGATGAGGTAGGAACAAGTATATACTTATATAATAGCGATATTGATAGTCAAACTCCTGCTAAAAAGTACAGCTTTGTAGGTATAACAAATCAGGCTATTGATAGATATAAGGGTAACGGTAACGGTAAAACTTTAGATAAGTTTTATATTACATCTAACAGTAACGGAAATGCCGGATTATTTGCCGAAATGGGTAACGACGTTAAAGATACCGTAGTTGAAAACTTAATTTTAAGTAATTTTGAAGTTGTTGGCGATAAAGACGATGGAAATATAGGTACTCTTTTAGGTAAAGCAAATAATTTAGAGATTAAAAATGTATTCGTTATAAATGCGTATGTACATTCTGATAAAAATGTTAATGCCGGCGGTCTTGGTGGAACTATGAACAATGTTAAGATAGAGGGTTGTGGCATTTATATAAGAGATACAGAGGATAAAAAATCTTGGGAACTTTACGAGGAGGCTTCCTATAATGCAGAAAACGATACTTCCGGAACAGGTTATGTAATTAAAACTGAGGGAGGAAGTGTTGGAGGTCTTGCAGGCTTATTTAGTAAGTCAAACTTAATTGATTCCTTTGCATCTGTGCCTGTGTATGCTGGTAATAATGGTATAGCCGGTGGTCTTGTAGGTAAGGCTGAAATGGTTAACGGTGGTTATATTAATATAGCCAATAGCTATACAGGAGGATATACAAAAGAGGGTAAGAAAACAAACTTTTATGGTGTTGCCTCAAAAGGTGATAAGGGTATAGCCGGTGGTATAATAGGTGAATGTAACTCCGAAAAAACAGAGCTTAACAATAGCTTTTCTGCTGTATCTGTGTATGGTGGTGGAGTTGCCGGTGGTATGATAGGCTCTGCTACTGGTGGTGCTTATAAGCTTGATGAAACTTACTCTATAAGTAATGTGGAGGGCAAAACTACTGGTGGATACGTTGCTGAAAAGCCTGATTATATACCTATGACAGGTACTGACAACGTATACTTAGAGCAGAACAAAGGCGAGAACGATATTCTTATAAGTTGTATAAGCATTATATCATATGATGAAATGATTAATAAGTTCTCATCTGAGAAGAACAAACTAAGAGAGCAGTATACTTATGACGAAACTTTGAAAAATCAGACTTTCCCATTTAAAATGGTTACTAAGACAGATATACAAATGGCAAGCTATAATTGGGCTTACTACGGTGACTGGATAGGTCCGGAGGAGAAAAAAGCCACAGGTAATGGAATAGGTCTTGTATACTATGAAGTCATAGACGGCGAATTTTACTACCACGGGTATGTAGCTGAAATGAGTGAGACTGGTGTTGGTAGTGAATATATAGAAGTTTATGGCGATAACCCTAATACTGAAAAAGGTCTTTTAAGAGAAAAAGGCAAGTTCGTTTCAGAAGATGGATATCTTATAATTGTTCCAGAAGATATGGATATTGACAATGATAATATACGTTTTCAGTATATAAATTGGGAGGGAAAAAAATTATTATCCCAGTTCGGTCAGACACCTAAAAATAGTGTAGTGGCTAATGCTAAGATAGACGGATATAAGATGTACTACATATTGGATACATTTACATA
>JADIMX010000016.1 GCA_017694425.1 Candidatus Fimicola merdigallinarum | reverse complement strand
ACTTGATTTATGATATGATATAAAAAATTTAGGCTAGAGTTTTTTGAAAAATGTAGTTATGTCAACTATAAAAAATATAAAATATATAAAAAAGCCCACTATCCTCTGATAGTAGGCTTTATTTTAAAAATACATTTCATCTTCATCAGATGATTTCTTGACTAAATATAAAGCAATCCCTGAAACTGCTACACATAAAAATCCTAAAATAACAGCAATAGTTTTAAAAATTCTTTTATCTTCCATAATAAATTCCCCTTTCTTTACAAAAATTAATAACATTACTAATTTAAATTTACCATTTTTTAATAAATATATCAATAGTTTAGCAAGATTTTATTAAAAAACACAATATTTTATATAATCATACAATAATAAAATTAATATTTATTATAAAAAAGGTCAGTTTATGGATAATTTAAATAAAAAAAGGCAGGCTTTCGCCCACCCTTTTATAATCATATTATTTTACTACGAAGTTTACAATTCTTGCTGGAACGTATATTTCCTTAACGATTGTTTTTCCTTCTAATTTACTGCCAAGAAGCTCTTTAGCTTTTTCAAGGACAACCTCTTTAGCCTCGCTCTTATCAACTGATATACTATCTCTAACTTTACCGTTAATCTGAACAGGTATTTCAACAGTTGAAACTGTAAGTTTTGATTCGTCAAATTTTGGCCAGCCTGCCTCGAATACTGATGTTTCGTGACCAAGCTCTCTCCACATTTCCTCAGCTATATGAGGTGTAAATGGTGCAAGCAATATAACTAAAGTTTCTAAGCTATCTTTATCGATACCGTCGTTCTTCTTAGCCTCATCTATCATTTTATTTGTGTACTCCATAAATCCACTTACAACTGTATTCATTGTAAGAGCCTCAAGACGTGAAGTTATTTCATACACCATTTTATTTCTTATAAATTCCATTTCTTTTGTGGCTGGAACCACTTTATCTTTATAGCTAGCTACAAGTTTCCAAACCTTATTAAGGTAACGGAATACACCGTCAATACCACTATCGTCCCACTCTGAGTCAAGCTCTGGTGGTCCTACGAAAAGCTCATACATTCTTAAAGAGTCACAGCCATATTTCTCAACTAAAACGTCAGGAGAAACAACATTACCTTTTGACTTACTCATTTTATTACCGTCTTTTGTAATCATACCCTGATTAAAGAGCTTTAAGAATGGCTCGTCAAATGAAACTGTTCCTATATCATAGAGGAATTTTGTATAGAAACGTGCGTATAAAAGATGTAATACAGCGTGTTCTATACCACCAACGTACATATCAACCGGTGCCCATTTCTCAAGTGCCTCTTTACTTGCAAGCTCATTATTATTGTGTGGGTCAACGTAACGGAGGAAGTACCAAGATGAACCTGCCCACTGTGGCATTGTGTTTGTTTCTCTCTTAGCGTCTGCTCCACAGCAAGGGCATTTTGTGTTTACCCACTCATCTATATCTGCAAGTGGTGACTCGCCTGTATCTGTTGGTTTGTAGGACTCAACATTTGGGAGAAGTACCGGAAGCTGTTCCTCCGGAACTGGCACAGCACCACATTTTTCACAATGAACAATTGGAATAGGCTCGCCCCAATATCTCTGTCTTGAGAATACCCAGTCACGAAGTTTATAGTTAACTGTTTTTTTGCCAAGTCCTTTTTCTTCAAGGTATTCAGGAGCTTTTGCCTTAGCCTCAGAGGCTTTCATACCATTCCATTCACCAGAATTAATCATAATTCCGTCGCCTGTGTATGCCTCTGTAAGCTCTGTTTCATCTTTGCCCTCCTCTTTTATAACCTGTATTATTGGAAGGTCAAATTTTTTCGCAAACTCAAAATCTCTCTGGTCGTGGGCAGGAACACACATAATCGCACCTGTACCGTAATCTGAAAGAACATAGTCTGATACCCAAATCGGAACTAATGCACCGTTTAATGGATTTACTCCGTATCTACCTGTGAATACGCCAGTTTTCTCTTTATCTGTAACTCTATCTACAGCAGACTTTGTTGATGCAAGGAAACAATATTTTTCCATTTCCTCTTTCTGCTCATCTGTTGTTATCTCTTTTACAAGGCTATGTTCCGGCGAAAGCACCATAAATGTTGCACCGAAAAGTGTATCAGGTCTTGTTGTGTATACAGTTATTTTCTTATCTGTATCTTTAACAGCAAAATCAACCTCTGCACCGTAGCTTTTACCTATCCAGTCGGACTGCATTTTCTTAACTTTTTCAGGCCACTCAAGTTTATCTAAATCATTTAAAAGTCTTTCTGCGTAAGCTGTTATTTTTAACATCCACTGACGGAGATTTTTCTTTGTTACAGTAGAGCCACAACGCTCACATACACCGTTTGTTGCCTCCTCGTTGGCAAGAACACATTTACAGCTTGGACACCAGTTTAAAGGCATTTCCTTCTCGTATGCAAGACCTTTTTTGAACATCTGAACAAATATCCACTGTGTCCATTTGTAGTATGAAGGGTCTGTTGTGTTAACCTCTCTATCCCAGTCATAAATGGCACTTATATCGTGGAGCTGTCTTTTTGCATTAGCTATGTTTGTAGCTGTTGCTATTGACGGGTGCATATTGTTTTTTATAGCAAAGTTTTCTGCCGGAAGTCCGAAAGCGTCCCAACCCATTGGGTGAAGCACCTGATACCCCTGAAGTACTTTGTAACGGCTTATAACGTCACTTAATACATATCCTCTCCAGTGACCTACGTGAAGTCCGGAGCCTGATGGATATGGGAACATATCAAGACAGTAATATTTAGGCTTTTTGTCATCTTCTTTGTTTATAGGATTTTTTTCCCATTCTGCACGCCATTTTTTCTCAATCTGGCTAAATTCATAACGAGCATTCATAAAAATTTTCCTCCTTAAATAAATAAAAAATCCTTCGCCCCATTGTAGAGACGAAGGAATTATTCGCGTTACCACTCTATTTTGCACCTACAAAAATATTGTAAATGCACACTCAAAACCTTTAACGCAGGTATACGCCACCTCCTACTAAAATGTTCAGAGGTGATGCTCAAAGGCGAGTTCGAAAAAATTCTAGTACTGCCTTGCACCAACCGACAGCTCTCTAAAAAAAGAATTAAATCTACTATTCCTTATCACAGCATTTATCATTCTTTCAGTTAATATTTATACCATATTTCAACTAAAAAAGCAATATGATTTTTAAAACTATATATCACATTATTAAAACTATAATATATAAATATTAATATTTTTTATTGATAATACAAACCTTTTGCTATATAATATTTAGTGTTAACGCTATTTTATAAAGCAAGGTGAAAAAAATGGAAGGTTTTATTAAAAATTTAGAAGTTATCATAAATGAAAGTATAAAAGAAGAAACAATAGAGCTTAGCGATATACCTAATATAGATTTGTATATGGACCAAGTTACAACTTTTATGGAGGAAAGCCTTAAGTCGTATAAAAGATATCCTGTAGATAAAGTCCTTACAAAAACTATGATTAATAACTATGCCAAGGCCAAACTTTTTCCATCTCCTTTGAAGAAAAAATATACTAAAAATCATCTTATGCTTTTGGTTATTATATACCATCTTAAATCTATATTATCTATAAACGATATAAACAAATTGCTTAAGCCTATTACTGAAAATATTGTAAATAATGAGAAATCTACAGAGCTTGAAACTTTGTATAAATATTTTACAGTCTTACAAAAGACAAGCCGTAAAAATGATTTTATATTGTCTGAAATACAAAACGAAATTTTAACAGAGGATAGTATTAAAAATAAAGAAAATATTATGCTTATATTGACGGTTCTTCTCTCATCTATAAAGGCTAATCAGGAAAAACGCATAGCCGAGAAAATATTGGATAAGTTTTTTGTTTAAATTATGACACACTCTTAGGAGTGTGTTTTTTTATATTTTATAAAATGATATAATTAAAAATTCTAATTATATATGGTATAATACGGGTATTATTATATTGAAAGGAGTTTATAATTTGAGAAAAATTAAAGTTCTTGCAATTTCACCCTATGAAGGAATGGCTAAACTTCTTTCCGAAGTAGGTACTGAGTTTGATAGATTAGATATAACATCATTTACAGGTAATTTATACGAAGGTGTAGATATAGTAAATAGAGAAATCCATAATAAATATGATGTAATTATATCACGAGGCGGTACTGCAAACCTTATAAGAGATATTGTTGAAATCCCTGTTTTGGAGGTTTCCATATCTGCTCAAGATGTATTAAGAGCTATAAAAACTGCCGAAAATTATAACGGAAGTTTTGTTATTGCAGGTTTTTCAAATACAACCGAGTATGCAAAAATGATTTGTGACATTATGAATTATAAAATACCTATAGTTACATTTGAAAACGGTGATGATGTTTTTGAAAAAATAAAAGATATAAAAGATAATGGTTTTTCTTTAATAGTTTCGGATATGATTGGTTCTATGACTGCAAGAAAATTAGGAATGAACTCCATTCTTTTATCCTCCGGTATAGAAAGTGTGCGACAAGTTTTTGTTGAAACTATAAAACTTATAGATGCTTTTGAGTATTTAAATAAGCAAACAGATTTGTTTAAAAGCATCATTATTAATACTACAGAAAATTTTATAATATATCAAAATGATAAAAGTGAGTGGTTTTCTAATTTCATATCCGAAGAAATAAAGCTAGATTCAGTAAAAATTATATCAGAATATATAAATCGTTTTTTTGAAATAGATAATTGTGTTATTAATAAAGTTATATGTGATAAATTATATATTTTTTCAAATAAACACTATTTCTATGATAATAAAAAATATGTTATGATAACAATAAAAACAGAGCCTTATATTATGTATGGTAAAGAAAAATTGTATGATGTATATAATAAAGAAAATATACTTTCTTTTAATGATACTTATAGTAGTGCTAGTTATGTAGGAGATATAGCGTCAAAAGCGCTTGAATATTCAAAAACAAATTTACCCATATTTATATTAGGTGAAAATGCTGTAGGTAAAGATAAAACCGCAAGTATGATATACGAAAATAGCCCACTGCAAAATAATCCATTTTATATAATAGATTGCAAATTTATAAATGACAAAAAATTTCATACCATTTTAAATAGCGATAACTCACCATTATATACAATAAATACAACTATTTTTTGGAAAGATATAAATTTCTTATCCGAAAATCAAATTGTTAAACTTTTAAAATGGCAGAAAGAAAGCAATTTTAAATCTAGATTAAGATTTATATTTTCTATGGTAGAAGATATAAATATGAGTAGCTCCAACAAAAAAATATACGATATGGTCATAAACGGATTTGGCTGTATGTTAATAAGAATACCGCCTTTAAGAGAGCGAATTGAAGATATATCTAATATAACAACTTTATATGTAAATCAGATATCAGTTCAGCTAGGAAAACAAGTTGTAGGATTTCAAGAAGATGCAATGGAAGAATTAAAAAAATATAAGTGGTACTATAACCTAGAGGAATTAAAGCGAATTATTCGTGAATTAGTTGCATCTACAAAAACACCTTATATAACTAAGGAAGATACTGTTAAATCACTAAAATACTGCACAAAACAAGAAGATATAACTAAATCTATAGATTTAAATAAAACACTACACGAAATAAATTATGATGTTATACAAATTGTTTTAAAGGAAGAAAATTATAATAAAGAAAAAACTGCTAACCGATTAGGTATAAGCCGTAGCACCCTTTGGCGTATGCTTAAAAATAACGATATATCATAGTAATCGCAAAATTTATGTAGACTGGGGTGCTGACGATACTGACGAACTTTTAAGAATACTTAAAGAAAATGATGTAACTACAACATTTTTTATGTGTGGTTATTGGGTTGACGATTATCCGGAGGAGGTTAAAAAAATTGCTGAGGCAGGTCACGACTTGGGAAACCACTCCTCAACCCACCCTCATATGAGCCAGCTTACAAAAGAACAGATAAAAGAGGAGCTTATGACTGCTCACGAAAAAGTTAAAAATCTTACAGGCAAGGAAATGATACTTTTTAGACCTCCCTTTGGGGAATATGACAATAAGGTTATAGAGGGAGCTACAGAGTGTGGGTACTATACTGTGCAATGGGACGTGGATAAATTAGAAACAAAAATAAAAATATTCCTATAACTATTGTATCACAGGTAAAGTATAAAAAAGTCCCAACTTTTAAGTAATAAAAAAGAGGTGCTTTCACACCCCTAAATCAACTTAAAATTACAATCAGCCTAACCATATCATAGCTTAAATCAAGTTTATTAACATCAGCAAATTTACCCTCATCAATAAGCTTTTTAACCTTTTCTCTTGCCCAGCTTGGCACTTCCTCTATTGTATTGTATCTCTTTTCCATATCCTTATCCTTTCTAACCTCTATTCCAAAGTATCTTAAAACTCCATCTCCTATGGCTTTTGAAAATTCTGATTGTTTTTCTAAAAGGACAGCTCTATCACCTACATTTGAGATAAATCCAGTTTCCACTAAAACTGCTGTCATTTTCGTATCTCTTAAAACTGCTAAATCTGGTCTTTCTTTAACTCCTCTGTTTCTTAATATAAGCTCCTCTACAATAGAATTTAATATGCTTTCCCCTGCCTTTTTGTTATCTCCAGTATTTTTATAAACTAGAACCTCAACACCGTTGGCACTTTCAGAAGTAGCACTATTACAGTGTATAGACAAGAATAAATCGGCATTGGAACTATTTCCTTTTTTAGCCTTTGTTGTAACGCTATCATATACATCTGTTTCCCTAGTCATATAAACATCTACATTATAACTTTTTAGGTAATCTCGCAGTTTCTTAGATATACTTAAAGCAATATCTTTTTCTTTAATTCCTCCACCTACAGCGCCTGAGTCTTTTCCACCGTGACCTGCGTCAATACATACTTTCATCTTCTCTTACCTCCTCTCTTGATTTTAAAATCTCTATTGCTTTTTTAAGTGCTTTTGGAATAGGGACACCCATTAATCCAGCATTTTCTAATATAGATATAGATTCATTAGCAATAAAAGCTATCGCAACCGCATCTCTTATATAATTAGTACCTAATGTAATATCTAATCTACAAGCTACAAGAATTATCATTAGTATCATACCCTTTCGGCATAATCCTTTAAATCCTGCTCTACTCTCTAAACCTCCATTTTGTGTTTTAGGACTATTATGGAATATAAACGCAGTCATTAAGCCTGTAATATAATCTATAATCATAAATATTAGCAAGGTACTCATTCCAGCACTCCAACCTCCGAATAGCCCTGATATTAAGCTACCTAATACTCCTGTTACTGTCATAAAAATTGTTTTTATATTCATAAACACCTCTTTTTTATCTCTCTTTTAAAGCCATATATAAATCTGCAAATTCTTTAATAGGTGTAATTTTGCCACCAGTAGCACTAAAACGCATATCTTCCGGTGAATGAACGATAATGCCTTCGCCTTTTGATACCGGAAATCCTCTTTCTGCAGGAATTTCTGTTTCTACAACCTTACCATTTGCAGAATATTCTTCAGCTGTCTTTTTATTTTCTACAACGTGTAAAGTTCCACCTTTATCAATGTAAGCATATTTTGTCATTTTAAATCTCTCCTTTTTATTTATAAATTAATAGTAT
>JADIMX010000015.1 GCA_017694425.1 Candidatus Fimicola merdigallinarum | reverse complement strand
CTCTTAGAGAGATAAAGTGGAACACATCAAGAACAGGACTTATAAATCCTGTTGCTGTATTCGACCCAGTAGAGCTTGAAGGAACTACTGTAAATCGTGCTAGTGTTCATAATATAAGTATACTTGAGGAGCTTCAGCTCGGCATAGGTGATACTATAAAGGTTTATAAGGCTAATATGATAATACCACAAATTGCTGAAAATATTACAAAAAGCAATAATTATGAAATACCTAAAGAGTGTCCGGTATGTAAAGGTGAAACTGAAGTTAGGGTTATAAGAGATGGCAAGGCTTTATACTGTACTAATCCCAATTGTTCAGCACAAAAGATACGTTCGCTTTCTCATTTCGTATCACGAGATGCTATGAATATAGATGGTTTTTCTGAAGAAACAATAAAGAAATTTGTTTCTAAAGGCTTTATATCTAACTATACAGATATATATGAAATAGATAGATTTGCTGATGAAATTAAAAGTATGGAGGGTTTTGGTGAAAAATCGTACAATAACCTTATAAATTCTATTGAAAATTCAAAGAATGTAGACTTACCTAACTTTATATGTGCTTTAGGAATAAACCACGTAGGTCTTAGTAATGCTAAGTTATTATGTAAAAATATAGATTATGATATAAATAAACTTTTTGGTATTACACAAGATGAATTAATACAGATAGATGGATTTGGAGAAATAATAGCTCACAGTATAGTTTCGTATTTCTCTGATGAAAAAAATAGAGAGCTTATTAATAAAATCTTAAATATAATTAAATTTAATGAAATAGAATTGTCTGTAAGTGATAATAATGATAAAATAAGAGATAATACATTTGTTATCACAGGAGATTTAAACCAATTTAAGAATAGAAAAGAGCTTCAGAATAAAATCGAGTTATTAGGTGGCAAAGTTACAGGTAGCGTTACAAAGAAAACTAACTATCTTATTAATAATGATATTTTATCTGAATCATCTAAAAATAAAAAGGCAAAGGAACTTGGAATACCTATTATAACAGAAGAACAATTTATAAAAGAATTTCTTGAATAATTTGCAAAAATTTTAAAGACCTGTGATATAATCATAAGGTCTTTATTTTTTATTGTTTGGAGGAAATGAATTTTGAACTACGCAGAGGCTATACAGTATATAGAAAATAGAAGTTCTCATAAAACAAAAGCAGGGCTTGAAAGAATGAGAGAATTTTTAATCAGGTTGGGTAATCCACATAAAAATTTGAAATTTATACATATAGCCGGAACTAATGGAAAAGGTTCTACTTGTGCAATGTTAAGTAGTATACTTATATCTTCTGGGTACAAAGTTGGGATATATACATCACCACATTTAGATAAATATAATGAAAGAATTACTATAAACAATACTACTATATCTGACAAAGATTTTATAAATTATACTTTAAAATTAAAACCTATATGTGACGATATGGAAAATAGTGAGTATGGTAGACCTACAGTTTTTGAAATACTTACAGCTATAGGTTTTTGCTATTTTTATGATAAAAATGTAGATTTTGTTGTACTTGAGGTCGGTTTAGGTGGTAGATTTGATGCAACTAATATAATCGAAAATTCTATAGTTTCTTGTATTGCATCTATAAGCTTTGACCATACGGCATATTTAGGTAGTACACTTTCTCAAATAGCCTTTGAAAAAGGTGGAATAATAAAGAAAAATTGTCCTGTTGTTCTGTACTCTCAGAGTAAAGAAGTATATAATGTAATTAAAGATATTGCTGATAAAAATAATTCTAAATTATATTTTACAGAAAATGCTGGTGTTAAAATTAATTATAGAGATTTAGAAAAAACTATAATTTCAATTAAAAATCAGTATATAGATTATGAAAATATAGAAATGAAACTTATAGGCAATTATCAGCCGTTTAACTGTGCTTTCGTTCTTTTAATATGTACTGCATTGAGAGATAGTGGTGTTAATATTTCTGATGATAATATATATAATGGTATAAAAAATGCAAAGTGGAACGGTAGAATGGAGATACTTAGCAAAAATCCTACTATATTAATTGACGGAGCACACAATATTGATGGAATAAGTATGCTTTCAAAATCATTAAGCGAATATTTTTCAGATAAAACTATAACACTTGTACTTGGTGTTTTAGGAGATAAAGAGTATGAAAAGATGATAGAACTTATTATTCCTATGGCTGATAGAGTTGTAATTACAGAACCTCATAGTTATAGAAAGCTAGATATACAGAAATTAGAACAGTATGTATCCGTATATAATAAAGAATTGCATAAAGAAAAAGACATAGAAAAGGCTATTGATTTAGCTAAAAATATATCTAATGATAATGATGTTATTGTATGTGCTGGTTCTTTATATATGGTTGGAGAAATAAGAAAAATATTAAAATAGGTGATAAAATATGATTAGTTTAAAAGATGAAATCAAAAATTTTAAACCTCTACTTGAAATAGATGATATAGAGGATTCAATTAATAATGATGATTTTAAAGATATACTTGATATGCTTTCCTACATATCAAAACAGAAAAATATAGACGATTATAAATAAGCAAACAAAAGAGGAGAGGTATATGAAGTGTCCAAATTGTGGGTATTTATTTGAAAATGGTAGAGTATGCCAAAAATGTAATTCCGATATATATCTTTATATAAAAACTGTAAATGCCTCTACAAGACTTTACAATAAAGCTCTTGAGTTAGTCCAAACGGGAGATTTATCAGAGGCAGAGAATAATCTCGAAAAAAGTATAGAATTTAATAAATATAATGTAGACGCTAGAAATCTTTTAGGAATTGTTTACTTAGAAAAAGGTAAGGTTGGAGATGCTTTAAAAGAGTGGGTTATAAGCTCTTCTATAAAGAAAGAAAATAACAGAGCATCAGAATATGTCGAAAATCTATATAAGAATGCACGTTCAATGGATAAGATGAATGACGCTGTTAGAATGTATAATAAATCTATTGTACATATAAAAAATGGTAGTGTAGACCTTGCTATAATAGGTTTGAAAAAAGCATTGGGTTTTAACAAGAAGTTAGTAGATGCCTATAATCTTCTTGGTTTATGCTATATAGAAACAAAAAAATATAATACAGCAAAAAAATATTTGAATAAGGCTATAAAAATAGATAGTAATAATGAGATAACTAAAAAGTATATATCATATATAAATAGTTTAAATAAATCTAATAAAAATAATCCTGAAGATGTAGAAATAGAGGATAACACAGACAAGAAAAATAACTTGACTTACAGAGAGCATAAAAAAAGATTTTCTCCAATAGGCAGAGGGGAGATAATAGCATTTTTAATAGGTGGTATATGTACAACATTGTTATTATTTACACTTGTTGTTCCATCTATGGTTGAAAACAGAGATAATCATATAAATAATCTTACTAATTCTTTAAATGAAAATGGAGTAGAAGGTAGTAAGAATGATATTGACAGCTTAATTAAAGAAAATGATACTTTGAAAAATCAGGTTAATGAG
>JADIMX010000001.1 GCA_017694425.1 Candidatus Fimicola merdigallinarum | reverse complement strand
ATTTTAAAGTATAAATGTTCGATATATAGGAGGATATAGTTATGGAATACAGCGAAAAAGTTATGGACCACTTTATGAACCCAAGAAATGTTGGAGAAATTGAGGACGCAAGTGGTGTTGGTACAGTTGGTAATGCTAAATGTGGAGATATAATGAAAGTATATCTTAAAATAGAAAACGGAGTTATTGAAGATGCTAAATTCAAAACTTTCGGTTGTGGTGCTGCTGTTGCTACAAGTAGTATGGCAACAGAGCTTGTAAAAGGCAAAACAATTCAAGAGGCTCTTGAAATTACTAATAAAGCTGTTATGGAAGCATTAGACGGACTTCCACCAGTAAAAGTACATTGTTCTTGTCTTGCTGAGGAGGCACTTCACGCTGCTCTTTGGGACTATGCAGAGAAAAACAACATAGTAATTGAGGGACTTGAAAAACCAGTAGATGATATTGACGAGCTTCATCATCTCCCAGAAGAAGAATAAAATTAAAATGCAACAAACGGTATGGCTTTTGGCTATACCGTTTATTTTTAGCTATTACATAAGTTTTAATATAAATAGGGATACTATATTTTCGTAGTTTAATGAATTTTTTATATTTAAAGGTAAAGTAGATTTTATACTGAGTTTTGAATTTTTTTCTAACTTGTGTATTGTTTGGGCAGAAAAACACATTGAATTTTTTGTATCTTTTTTGGATATATTTATAATACTTCCCTCTAAAAGTAGGTCATCTTTATATAATGAAAAAATAGATGTTATTTGAGCTGTAGAAGGAATATTTAATATATATTGTATATAATACCAGCCAGAGCTTTTTATCTCTACAACGCCATTTTCGTAGTCAAAAATATCTGTCATAACAGGAACGTCATTAAATAGTATGGACTTTGTTTTTGGGTCGAAAATAAGCTCCTTTGAGTTTGAAAAATATGCAAACCCTAGCTTTGTTTTTTCTATATCACTAAAAAGTTTACAACAAGGATTTTTATCAGTATAAATATCCATAAAAAAATCCTCCTTTCCTTTTTATATATTATATGAAGAAAAGAGGACAAGTGTTAAAATAGGAAAAAGTACTAAATATGGTAAATGATATTTTTACACAGGGAGAAATAGATAATACGTTAAAGATAGTTAAATCTACAATACATAATTGTGAAAAGATACAACTTAAATTAAAAAAGGTTCGACGTCATTTTCATTATTTGAGAATAGGCTTAAGGATTTGTATATATCTGAAGATTTACTTACTAATAAAAATAGTAATTATTCTAAATATGGAATTTGAAAAAGTAGTTATTCAGATTTCTTCAATTAAAAATAAAAGTATAACAGGTTTTAAAAATGCTAAAGAAGGAAGTTCTACATATACACGATTTTTAAAACTTATAAATGCTATGGATAAAAATATGTACAAAAACATATTAAAATTTTAGGTGGATTTATATATAAGTAAAAATAGGTATACCTAACTTTATAGGCATACCTATTAAGAGGATAGAGATAAATTATAAATTAAATTCTTGATGCAAATGATTCACAGTCTGTACATTCTTTCTGTGTAGGATTCATTTCGTGTGTTCCTACTTTGATTGAGTCAAGAGAACAGTACTCTTTATCTCCACAATGATATGCACACTGGCTTACTGAACATCTGATAGATTTATTTGCTTTATCCATTTTGAAGTCCTCCTTAAATTTGATGATTTTTAATTGCAATTATAGTATTAACATTTTAATAAAAAAATATTTACAAATAAAAAAAATAAATTTTAATTTTCAATGACAATTGATAAGTAGTGTCAAGTAATAAGTTTTACTTTTTTTATAAAATTAAATGTAGATAACTTTGGTTAATATGCTAAAAATATATTTAGGTATGGACAATAGCAATATATGTGGTATAGTAGTATGCAGACAACAATATGTTGTGTCTTAGATTAGGAGGCGATATTAATGATAAGAGTTATAAAAAAAGATAATACACTTGAAACATTTAATGTTCAGAAGATAGCTAA
The DNA here is from genome assembly GCA_017694425.1 of Candidatus Fimicola merdigallinarum. Classification (GTDB taxonomy): domain Bacteria; phylum Bacillota; class Clostridia; order Lachnospirales; family Anaerotignaceae; genus Fimicola; species Fimicola merdigallinarum. The sequence continues at coordinate 4,816 of JADIMX010000001.1, read as the reverse complement.
CGCAGTTAATAAGTCTGCTGAACGAGTTATGATAAAACTTACAGATGAAGATTTAAAAAATATTTGCAAATATGTAGAGGAGCATATAAAAGAGGAGAAACTTACACTTGTTCCTATTCAGACTATGCACAACCTTGTAGAAAGTGCCCTTGAAAGTGTTAACCCTGCTGTTGCAAAAAGCTATAGAGATTACAGAAATTATAAACAGGACTTTGTTCATATGCTTGACGGAGTATATAAAAAAGCACAGTCTATTATGTACATAGGTGACAAGGAAAATGCTAACACAGATAGTGCCCTTGTTGCTACAAAAAGAAGTCTTATATTTAATCAGTTAAATAAAGAGCTTTATCAGAAATTTTCATTAAATGTAGAGGAATTACAGGCTTGTCGTGACGGTTATATATATATTCACGATATGTCAGCAAGACGTGATACAATGAACTGCTGTCTTTTTGATATGGCTAATGTATTAAAAGGTGGCTTTGAAATGGGTAACCTTTGGTATAATGAACCAAAAACACTTGATGTTGCCTTTGACGTTATTGGTGACGTTATACTTTCAACAGCAGCTCAGCAATACGGCGGATTTACAGTACCTCAGATAGATACTATACTTGCACCATATGCTGAATTAAGCTACGAAAAGTATTACGCTGAAGAAATTGAAAAACAGGAGCATTACGGCGTTAAAGATGAGGCTTTTGCTGATGAAGTGGCAACTAAGAAAGTTAAGAGAGATTTTGAACAGGGATTTCAGGGACTTGAGTACAAACTTAACTCTGTTGGCTCATCAAGAGGTGACTATCCTTTTGTTACAATGACAATAGGTTTAGGTAAGAGCAAGTTTGCAAAAATGGCATCTATAACAATGCTTCAGGTTCATAGAAACGGACAGGGTAAAGATGGCAATAAAAAACCAGTATTATTCCCTAAAATTGTATTCTTATATGATGAAAATCTTCACGGTGAAGGTTGCGAACTTGAAGATGTGTTCAATGAAGGTGTTGAATGCTCAAGAAAAACTATGTATCCTGACTGGTTAAGTCTTACAGGTGAGGGATACGTTTCAGAAATGTATAAAAAATACGGTGAAGTTATAAGCCCTATGGGTTGTCGTGCTTTCCTTTCACCTTGGTATGAAAAAGGTGGAATGACTCCTGCTGATGAAAGCGACAAACCAGTTTTTGTTGGTAGATTTAATATAGGTGCTGTTTCACTTCATCTCCCTATGATTTATGCTAAAGCTGAGGCTGAAAGCAAAGATTTCTACGAAGTTTTAGATTACTACCTTGAAATGATAAGAAGAATACATATTAAAACATATGACTATTTAGGAGAGATGAGAGCGTCAACAAACCCTATGGCATACTGTGAGGGCGGTTTCTACGGTGGTAACCTTAATCAGAATGATAAGATTAAACCACTTTTAAAAACAGCTACTGCATCTTTCGGTATTACAGCTTTAAACGAACTTCAGGAGCTTCACAATAAAAAATCACTTGTTGAAGACGGAAGTTTTGCTATTGAGGTTATGGAATACATCAATAAAAAAGTTGCTGAATTTAAAGCGGAAGACGGAAGACTTTACGCTCTCTATGGAACACCTGCCGAAAGCCTTTGCGGTTTACAGGTTGAGCAGTTTAGAAAGAAATTTGGAATTATTGAAAACGTATCTGACAGAGCTTACGTTTCAAACTCATTCCATTGTCACGTTGCAGAGGATATAACACCTATACAGAAACAGGATTTAGAAAAAAGATTCTGGGACCTTATGAACGGTGGAAAAATACAGTATGTAAAATATCCTATTGACTATAATAAAGAGGCTGTAAAAACTCTTATTAGACGTGCTATGAAAATGGGATTCTATGAGGGAGTTAACTTATCATTATCTTACTGTGATGACTGTGGACATCAGGAGCTTGAAATGGACATATGCCCAAAATGTGGCAGTAAAAACCTTACAAAGATAGACAGAATGAATGGATATCTTTCATACTCACGAGTAAAAGGTGATACACGTCTTAACAAAGCTAAGATGGCAGAAATCGCAGAAAGGAAATCAATGTAATATGAAATTTCATAATATAACAAAAGATGATATGCTTAACGGCGAAGGTCTTAGAGTTGTTCTTTGGGTTTCCGGTTGTACTCACCACTGTAAAGACTGTCATAACCCTATTACTTGGGATATAGATAGTGGCGTTGATTTTGATGATGATGCAAAAAAGGAAGTTTTTGAACAGCTTGATAAGGATTATATAAGTGGTATAACTCTTTCTGGTGGTGACCCTTTACACCCTTGCAATATTTGGGATATAGGAAACTTTATTGTGGAGATAAAGGATAAATACCCTACAAAAACTGTATGGCTTTACACAGGCTTTTTATGGGAGGAAATACGAAATCTTCCGTTTATGAAATATATAGATGTTTTAGTTGATGGAAAGTTTGTTGCTGAACTTAAAAATGCAAAATATCATTGGGCAGGAAGTACAAATCAGAGAATTATTGACGTTAAAAAAAGCATTGATTCTAATGAGGTTGTTCTTTACACAGAAAAATAAAAAGATATTGGAGTTTTAAACTATGATTATTAATTTAAAAAAAGTAAATGAAAAAGCTACTATACCTACAAGAGGTAGTGAGTTTGCGGCAGGATATGATTTATATGCTTGCATAGATGAAAACATTACTGTTAAATCGGGAGAAACAGTAAAAATTCCTACAGGTATAGCTGTTGAGATACCTGAAGGGTATGCAGGTCTTGTGTATGCTAGAAGTGGTCTTGCTACAAAAAAAGGTCTTGCACCAGCTAATAAGGTTGGAGTTGTAGATGCAGATTATAGAGGGGAAATACTTGTTTTTCTTCATAATCATAGCGATAAAGATGCTGTTATAGAGGTTTCTGAAAGAATAGCACAGCTTGTTGTAACACCATTTTTATCAGTTGAATTTAACGAGGTTTCAGAGCTTTCTGAAACAGTTAGAGGCGAGGGCGGTTTCGGCTCAACTGGTAGAAAATAATTAGATATAAATGCACCTTGAATAGATGTTCGAGGTGCATTTTTTATGTATGATTATAGATAGTATTTTATGTGGCTTTATAAATATAGATAATGTTTGAATTTGGATTAAAACATAAGCATAAAATTGATGAAAAGATTAAGCTATAAAAAGTGTGGATATTTATATTTCAATTTCAATAGCCTTATAAATATAGATAATGTTTGAATTTGAGTTAAAACCTAAATATAAAATTGACAAAAAGATTTAAGCTATAAAAATGTGTAGATATTTATATTTCAATTTCAATAGATTTATAAATATAGATAATGTGTAAACTTGAATTAAAACCTAAATATAAAATTTATGAAAAGATTTAAAGAATATAAAAATTGGCTATAATTTTTATATAGTTGATTTTTAATTGTCAACTAATATGCTATATACAAAACCACCAACTGTGCTAGTAGTAGATAAAAATTCTTATAGAAAAGTAAAAACTTATTATTACATAATAAAATTGTTTTGGAAACCCCAAATAAAGTTATATGGGGTTTTGTTGTTAAAGATATAAATCTTGCATTCATTATAAATGGAGATACAAATATCATATAGTATTTTCATTCCAATATAGGAGGTAAGAAATAGTGGTGTAATTATTATACTGTTCAGTTTCTTTTTATAGGTTTAAAATTTGAATTAAAAATTAAATGAAATTGGCGAAAAATTTAAGCTATAAAAATTGGTCATAATTTTTATACACTTCATTTTTAAGTATCAACGAATGGCTATATACAAACCACAAACTGTGCTTGTAGTAGGCAAAAATTCTTATAGAAAAGTAAAAATCTCCTATGATAGCATAAAATTAAATGAGATTTTGTCGTTAAAGATATAAATCTTTCATTCATTATAAATGGAGATGAAAATATCATATAGTATTTTCGCTCAAATATATGAGGTAAGAAATAGTAGTGTAATTGTTATACTGTTCAGTGCCTCTTTATAGGTTTAAAACAAGAAAAAAATTTAGCAAACTGCCTGTTCGATGGGAGGTTTTAATTATAAAAATTGATTTTATAATAAAAAAAACTCCTTTGCTAGAAAGAATCTAACAAAAGAGATTTTTTATTTAAACATATTCATACTTTTTAATATAACACACACCTACAATTGTAGGTCCTACGTGGCTACCTATTGTAGAGCCTACCATAACTGTATTATTTAAAAATTTAAGTCCTGACTTTGCGAATTCGTGTCTTATAAATTCTACTGAGTCATTTCTTGATATAGTTATAAGGCATACATCATACTTATCTTTTTCTTCGCCTAAATCTTCTTTTACAGTATCGATAATAAACTGTAATGCTTTTTTATGTCCTCTTACTTTATTTCCAGGGAAAAGTTCACCTTCTTTTACAATTATTATAGGTTTTATATTTAATAATGTTCCGGCTAAAGCACTAGCTTTTCCGATTCTTCCACCATATTTTAAGTGGTCAAGAGAATCTACAGTAAAGTAAACTTTGCCAGTTTCTTTGATTTTATCTAATTTTTCGATAATTTCTTCATATGAAAAGCCCTTATTTTTCATATTTATTAATTGTCGTATAAATAAATATTCAGAACCTGTTGCAAGTGAGGAGTCTATTACTGTTATTTTTCTATCTGGATACTGTTCGGATAGTATGTTTTTTGCATTTATAGCACTTGAATAAGAACCACTAAGTTTTGAGGATATGCATATACAAATAATGTCTTTTTCTTCTCTAAGATTTTTTTCGAAAACCTCGATATAATCCTGTAT
>JADIMX010000168.1 GCA_017694425.1 Candidatus Fimicola merdigallinarum | reverse complement strand
ATATATGCTTTCTCTTTGCTATCCTCAAGATTTTTTAATATTTTCTTTATATTATTAATTAATTCTTCTCCAGAACTATCCTTAACCCCTCTTCTAACTTTCCCTTTGTCGGAGTTGACACTACCAACATAAGCTGAATAGCTTCCTTTTTCCATAACTCTAAAAATAGAATCATATTTTTCAGGTACATTTTCTTTTATATATTTTTTTAAAATTTCTAAATCTTTTTTGTGTTTTTCGTAATCCTCCACCCTAGCTAATGAAAGATATTTATGAGATTTCATAATACTAGAAAGATATATATTATCGTGAATTTTATTCATAAGGTCTAAAAGTTCTATTTGCTCACCTGATAAAATATCAGAAAAGTTTTCTTCACTATTTTCTCTAAAACTTATTTTTTTGCTATCTTCAAGAGAAAATATTGTTTTTAATTCAAACTTCATACCCACTAAAGATTTTAGTATTTCATAGTGTTTCTTATCTTTATTCTTTCTTATACCTAATAATTCTGATAAATAATCTAATGATTCTTGTTTCTTTAAACTTTTATCAAAATATAATACACTTACATCTTCTAAATACTTGAATTGATTTTCATCATCTATAAAGCTAGTTTTTTCAACAAGCTCTGTATATAAATTATCTATGGAATCTTCAGCACCATCACCTGCTATATCATTTAAAAAATGACCTCTATGCTTGAACATATTTAAAATAGCAAGATATATAAATCTTATATCAAATTTTTTGTTTTCTTCTAATAAAAGAGATTTTCTTAAATGGAATATTGTAGGGTATTCTTTAAAATAGTCTTTATCTGTGTAATCTTTGTCAGCAAATAAAGTATATTTACTTTCGACTTTTTTATCTTCTAAATTGTATTTACTTTCCTTAAGTCTTTGAAGAAATTCTTTATCCACCTTTGCAATTTCATCAGCAAAAAATGAATTTAACATTCCTATTCTAGCTACTTCTCTGAGCCTTCTTCGTCTTGATATCCTCTTAGTTCTTCTCTCAATAGCCCCTTTAGCTGAATCAAATTCTCGTACTCCCCAAAGGTCTTTCCCCTTTTTCCTAAGCAATTTATAATTTTTATCTGTTACAGCCCAACCAACAGAATTAGTGCCTAAGTCAAATCCTATATAATAATCTTTTGTATTTGACATACACTTTCCCCCTTCATATAATTATTTTTACATATTATAACATAATTTTACATAAAAATTCCATATATATCAGCACAATTTTGCTATTGACAATATAAAATAAATTTGGTAAAATATAGATACAAATTTATAAGGTGAGTTCAAATAAGAATTTTATTCGAATCTACCAATAAAGGTCTGCATTGTGCAGTATTTAAGACTTGTATTCAAGTCTTTTTTTATATAAAAATTCTATATTATGAATATGTATTGTAAATTTACACCACACTTCACAGGTGTGTTAAGGTTCGGCGAGAACGAATTTGAGGTTTGAGAACCTTGTAAATTTGTAATACTCTTAAACTGAAATAAACGAAAAGAAAGCATCACAGGAGTTTGAGAACCTTGTAAATTTGTAATACTCTTAAACTAAACCCTTTTTCCAAACCAAAATAACGCCGTTTGAGAACCTTGTAAATTTGTAATACTCTTAAACAATTTACAAGGTCAAAAGGAATACAAAACGGTTTGAGAACCTTGTAAATTTGTAATACTCTTAAACTTTTTTAAAAAATTTTTTGTAAAATTATTGGTTTGAGAACCTTGTAAATTTGTAATACTCTTAAACATCTCACCAGCTGGTGCCATTATGGTACCAGTTTGAGAACCTTGTAAATTTGTAATACTCTTAAACAATTTCTACTAGGTCATATGTGCAGTTTGCGGTTTGAGAACCTTGTAAATTTGTAATACTCTTAAACAAAAATCTGTATTAGGCGTAGAAACCAACGGTTTGAGAACCTTGTAAATTTGTAATACTCTTAAACTGTAGAGTTTTTGACGTATGAGCAAGCATTAGTTTGAGAACCTTGTAAATTTGTAATACTCTTAAACATTGTTGTATGGTATAATCTGAATTTCTCCGTTTGAGAACCTTGTAAATTTGTAATACTCTTAAACGGGAATTTCATCTGTGGTGCTGGCGAGCCCGTTTGAGAACCTTGTAAATTTGTAATACTCTTAAACTTTCACACTTTCCCAGAGCTCCACGCCCATGTTTGAGAACCTTGTAAATTTGTAATACTCTTAAACTTATCGTTTGAAGATAGTTAGTAAAATTTCTGTTTGAGAACCTTGTAAATTTGTAATACTCTTAAACAAAGTGTCAAGTAAATACGCATTTGCTATGGTTTGAGAACCTTGTAAATTTGTAATACTCTTAAACTGATTTTTCTTTCCTGTTCAGATTCTTCCTTGTTTGAGAACCTTGTAAATTTGTAATACTCTTAAACTATACCGTCAGCAAGCAGCTCTTGAACTAAGTTTGAGAACCTTGTAAATTTGTAATACTCTTAAACTAATGATTTAACCGTAGAAATAGTAATTTTGTTTGAGAACCTTGTAAATTTGTAATACTCTTAAACTAGATATTTTTCCTAATAGCTATATGACTAGTTTGAGAACCTTGTAAATTTGTAATACTCTTAAACTGCTTTTAGGTACTCATCTACTTTTCTTCGTGTTTGAGAACCTTGTAAATTTGTAATACTCTTAAACAAAATCAAGGGTTCTTAATTAATTGATACTGTTTGAGAACCTTGTAAATTTGTAATACTCTTAAACTATACTAATGATGTGTATGGTATTAGACACGTTTGAGAACCTTGTAAATTTGTAATACTCTTAAACGACACGTCTATGTTTTTCGAGGATAGCATAGTTTGAGAGCCTTGTAAATTTGTAATACTCTTAAACTAGTCGTGCTTATAGTGTGATTAAACACTGTTTGAAAACCTTATAAATTTGTCATTCTTAAATATATATATACATTTATTGATTATAAATCTAACTTATATATACTTATATATAATTAAATTTTAATTTTCGCACTAAAAAAGGCGTACTCAAACAAGTACGCCTTTTTCCTTTTTATTATAATATTACAAACTCATCATCAACTATATCAACTGTAAATGTTGTTTCTGGTGCAACATCATCTTTAATAATTTTCTTAGCAATAAGAGTTTCAACATATCTCTGTATAAATCTCTTCAATGGTCTTGCGCCATATACAGGGTCATAAGCATTTTCAACGATATAATCTTTAGCCTTATCTGTAAGCTTGCAAGCGAGTTGCTGGTCTGCAAGACGTTTATTAAGATCTTTTATGATAAGGTCAATGATAAATGTTATATCTTTCTTTGTAAGAGGTTTATAGAACACAATCTCATCAAGTCTATTTAAAAATTCAGGACGGAATGAGTGTTTTAAAAGGTCATTAACCTGTTCTTTCGCCTCTTCTGTAATTTCACCATTTTCATCTATACCCTCAAGAAGATAATTTGAACCTAAGTTAGATGTAAGTATAATTATTGTATTTTTAAAATCAACAGTTCTACCCTGTGAGTCTGTAATACGACCATCATCAAGAACCTGAAGAAGTATATTAAACACATCTGGGTGAGCTTTTTCAACCTCATCAAAGAGAACCACTGAATAAGGTTTTCTTCTTACAGCCTCTGTAAGCTGTCCACCCTCCTCATATCCAACGTATCCCGGAGGAGCTCCGATAAGTCTTGATACCGAGAATTTCTCCATATACTCACTCATATCAATTCTTATGATATTTTTCTCATCATCAAAAAGTGTTTCGGCAAGGGCTTTTGCAAGCTCTGTTTTACCAACACCAGTAGGCCCTAAGAAAAGGAAAGAACCTATTGGTCTTTGAGGGTTCTGTATACCTGCACGACTTCTCATAATAGCCTCTGAAACAGTTGTAACAGCAATATCCTGACCTATTACTCTTTCGTGTAAAATATCCTCAAGGTGTATAAGTTTTTCTTTTTCACCCTCCATAAGTTTTGATGTAGGTATACCTGTCCATCTCTCTATAATTTTTGCAATTTCTTTTTCTGTTACTGTATCACGAAGAAGTGTTGATTTATTGCTTTCTTCAGCAATAGCCTCTTCTTTTTCAAGCTCTTTCTGAATTTCAGGAAGTCTACCATATTTAAGCTCGGCAGCTTTATTAAGGTCATAACTTCTCTCAGCTTTTTCTATTTCAATATTTACATTATCAAGTTCTTCACGAAGTTTCTGTACTTTATTGATAGCTTCCTTTTCGTTATCCCATTTAGCTTTAAGTGTGTTAAACTGGTCACGCATTTCAGCAAGCTCTTTTTGAATTTCTTCAAGGTGCTCTTTTGAAAGCTTATCTTTTTCTTTCTTTAAAGCTGTTTCTTCAATCTCATGCTGTATAATCTTTCTCTGAATAACATCAAGTTCAGTAGGCATAGAATCTATTTCTGTTCTAATCATAGCACAAGCCTCATCAACAAGGTCAATAGCCTTATCCGGAAGAAATCTATCAGTAATATATCTATTAGAAAGTGTTACTGCTGATATGATAGCTTGGTCTTGAATTTTAACACCGTGATAAAGCTCATATCTTTCTTTAAGTCCTCTAAGAATTGCTATTGTATCCTCAACAGTAGGCTCATTTACCATTACCGGTTGGAAACGTCTTTCAAGAGCTGGGTCTTTTTCAATATACTGTCTATACTCATCTAAAGTTGTAGCACCGATACAATGGAGTTCGCCTCTAGCAAGCATTGGTTTTAAAAGGTTTCCGGCGTCCATAGCACCGTCTGACTTACCTGCTCCCACTATTGTATGAAGTTCGTCAATGAAAAGAATTATCTTACCATCGCTTTTCTTAACTTCGTTAAGCACAGCTTTAAGTCTTTCTTCAAACTCTCCTCTAAATTTAGCACCGGCAATAAGTGAACCCATATCAAGAGAAAATATTATTTTATCTTTAAGGCTATTTGGCACATCTTGATTTACAATACGCTGTGCAAGTCCTTCTGCTATGGCTGTTTTACCTACACCAGGCTCACCAATAAGAACTGGATTATTTTTTGTCTTTCTTGAAAGAATTCTTATTACATTTCGTATTTCATCATCACGACCGATTACCGGGTCAAGCTTTTTACTTCTCGCCCTTTCAACAAGGTCTGTGCCGTATTTTTTAAGCACATCATATGTTGCTTCTGGATTATCACTAGTCACTCTCGTATTCCCCCTTACTGTTGCAAGTATTTTATAAAAACTTTCACTATCTATATTAAAAACTCTAAAAAGCTCTTTATCTCTACTATTTGGGCTTTTAAGTATACACATAAAAATATGCTCTACTGAAACATAGTCATCTTTCATATTTTCGGCAAGTTTTTCTGAAGCCACCAATATTTTATCAACATCTGATGAAACATAAATATTGTTTGCAGGTCTTCCACTACCACTAACACGAGGAAGTTTTTCAATTTCACGCATAAGCTCTTTCTGAAAAGCGTTAATATTTACATTCATTTTCATAAGAAGCTCTGGTATAAGTCCGTCTTCCTGTGTAACTAAAGCATATAGCAAATGCTGTTCCTCTATTTGAGGGTTCTGATACTCTATTGCTAAATTTTGAGCATTCTGTATTGCTCCCAATGAATTCTGTGTAAATTTCTGAGCGTTCATATACATCTTCCTTTCCATTCTTTTACGTTGATGGATTTATTATAACTCATTAGCACTCACTTAGCAAGAGTGCTAACAAATTATTTACATATATATCTACGATATGATTTATTTAAAAGTCTGTATGGTTTTTCAAAAAATTTTTAACCATTTTAAAATAATCCACATATACTATACTATGAATTTTAGGAGGCGTAATAATGAAGAATTATAAAAAACCTACCATTTTAATTTCAATTTTAATTATTTTTACTTTTATATTTTCTGGTTGTGGCAAAGAAGATACATCTCTAACAAAAGTACGACTTAATGAAGTTGTTCATTCAGTTTTCTATGCACCACAGTATGTATCAATAGAAAAAGGATTTTTCGAAGAAGAAGGTCTTGATATTGAGCTTAGTGTTGGTCAAGGTGCTGATAAATCTATGACAGCACTTATATCAAACTCTGCCGATATTGCTCTTTTAGGAACAGAGGCAGGAATATATGTATATAACGAGGGGAAAGAGGACTTTCCGAAGGCTTTTGCACAACTCACACAACGAGCTGGTAACTTCCTTGTATCAAGAAAAGAAGAGCCTAATTTTAAATGGGAGGATTTAAAAGGAAAATCCCTTATCGGTGGCAGAACTGGAGGAATGCCACAACTTGTTTTGGAATATGTTTTAAAGAATAATAATATTAAAATCGGGGAAGATTTAGATATTATAAACAATATATCATTTGAAAGTACAGCAGGAGCATTTCAGGGTGATATTGGTGACTACACAGTAGAGTTTGAACCTACTGCAACAGCCTTAGAAAACAGTGGTGCAGGCCACGTTGTAGCATCTCTAGGAACAGAAAGTGGATATATTCCATATACTGTATATATGGCAACTAGCGAATATATAGAAAATAATCCTGAAATCATACAGAAATTTACAAATGCTGTATATAAAGGTCAGCAATGGGTAGATACTCACAGCTCAAAAGAAATAGCAGAAGTAATATACCCTCATTTCCAAGAATCAGACGTTGAAACTTTAACCAAAATCATAGAAAGATATAAGTCACAGGATACTTGGAAAACAGACCCTCTATTCGAGGAGGAAGGTCTTACACTTATACAGGATATTATGGAGTCAGGTGGAGAGCTTGACAAACGTGTACCTTATGATGAATTTGTAATAAGAGATTTCGCCGAAAAAGCTATGGATAACTAACAACACCGGATATATATTAAAAAATATTATCCGTTTATATAAAAAGGCAGGTAGACTTAAATCTACCTGCTTTAATTATTTCTTTCTATTAGCTATATAAGATACAGTACTAGCTATAATTGATAATACAATTATAACAAGCCAAACAGTATTTATTGCAAAATTACCAGAGGCAACATATACTATACCCATTAAACATAATACAGCAACTATTATACCCATTAATATATTAATAATCTTCAAAATAATCCCCCTTGTTAATTTATATAAATTATTTTAACACAAAATTTAAATAAGTTCTATAAATACCTTATTAATTATGGTAAACTAATAAAAAATATTTATAGGAGAAGATAAAACTTATATGAAATCAATATTAATGATTGGACAGTCTAATATGGCTGGTCGTGGCTTTATAAATGAAGTTCCTATGATTTGTAATGAAAGAATACAAATGTTAAGAAATGGCAGATGGCAAATGATGACCGAGCCTATAAACTATGATAGACCTGTTGCCGGTGTTGGGCTTTCTGGCTCATTTGCTTCAATGTGGTGTATGGAGAACGAAAGCGAAAAAATAGGATTAATTCCCTGTGCTGAAGGTGGTAGCTCTATTGATGAGTGGTTGCCAGATGGTATACTTTTTAGAAATGCAATTACACAAACAAAATTCGCACTAGAAAACAGTCAATTAATAGGTATATTATGGCACCAAGGCGAAAATGATAGTTTTGGTGGTCGATACAAAAATTACTATGAAAAATTAAAAATAATTGTAGATGCTTTTCGCAAAGAATTAAATGATTTTGATATACCTTTTATTGTGGGAGGATTAGGTGATTATTTAGGTAAATCAGGTTTTGGGCTTAACTGTACTGAATATGAGTTTATAAATAAGGAATTACTTAGATTTGCTAAAGAAAATGAAAATACATACTTCGTTAGTGCCGAAAATTTAAAAGCTAACCCAGACGGTATTCATATAAATGCAGTATCTCAAAGAAAATTTGGTGTAAGATATTATAAGGCTTTTTCGGAAAGAAGAAACATATTAAGTGAATTAGATAATGAAGATGAGTTATTAAACTTATGTATAAATAAACCTTATACAAAAGAAGAAAAAACTTACTTAAATATACTAGATTTTTCTTTAGGCAATATAGATTATAATAAATTCATTGAAAATTTAGGTGATATACAGAAAGGTTAAGATTATAAATAGAATTTAAGTTGTAAATTAGGCAAAAAACCTACTTTACAACTTAAATAAATTAACTACATAAAATAAAATATTTCCTCTTTAGATTTAGATATATCAAAGCCTACCTCTAAAAGTGTTTCATATAAAGCTAAAAGTGTTTCATAAACATCTTTTTCATTAGCATTTTCGCCCATATGACCTATTCTTAAAACTTTGCCTAAAAGATAGTCAAATGAACCTGATATAAGTATATTATGTTTATCTTTCATAATAGATACAATATCATCACAAGTTGTACATTCAGGTACTTCAAAAACTGTTACCGTATCAGAATACCCACTTTCTGTATAAAGCTTTAATCCCATAGCTTTAACAGTTTCTCTTGTAATATTAGCCATTTTACTATGTCTTTCAAAAACATTTTCATCATTTATCACATTATCCATAGCTTGACCAAGGGCATATATATCATATATAGGCATAGTATATGGAAACCACCTATTTTCATAATAATCTTTAAATGCTAATATATTAGCATAAAATGATGCTATTTTTGTTTTTCTGTTTTCCATAGATTTTTTTGCTCTATCACTTACACCTATAATTGTAAGGCCTGTAGGGGCAGAAAGTGCCTTTTGTGAACCTAAACAAAGTATATCAATTTCACCCATTGAAAGCGGAACTCCAAAACTTGAAGAAACACTATCAACAACTGACATAATATTGTAACTAGAAAGTAATTTACTTATGGCACTTACATCATTTAATATACCACTAGGAGTATCACAATGAACTACTGTTGCATACTTAAAGTTGCTATCTTTTTTTAAGTATTCATTAAGTTTATCTATATCAACAGGATTTCTATCGTCAACTGTATAAAGCACAGCCTCACCACCGTAAAGTTCTACAAAATCCTTAAATCCCTTTCCGAAAACACCATTATCTATAACAAGAACTCTATCGCCTTTTTCTGTAAGGGAGGCACAAGCAGACTCAAGACCTAATATTCCCTCGCCACCTAATATATAAAACTCATTATCTGTATTAAAAAATTTAGAAAACTTAAGACATAAATTTTTGTAGTATTCTAAAAATTCAATATCTATATCAGGATTACCTCTGTGAGTACTTAATGCTTTTCTAACACTTTCGCTTACCTGTGTAGGTCCAGCTGTCATTAACTTATACATACATTACTCCTCCAAAAAATATTTTCTTAATGGCAATATAACAGGGAATGCCATTATACCGGCAACTATAATCTGAATAACATTTCCGTATATAGAACCAAGTGGTATTATAAGATTTCTTATGATTATTGCTTCAGCTATGTAATACCCTGCACTTTTTATTACTATTGCAACTGCAACTGCGAACAAATATCTTTTCACAGAAAATTTTTTGCTTAAAATAGAGCCAAATGTATAACCTATAAGTGCACTTATCACAATTGTAAAAGGTGACCAAATTGCCCAACCTGACACAAGGTCAAATAAACCCATACCAATAGCACCAGAATAAGCACCAAGTTTTTTACCGAAAATGCCTGCTCCTATAAAAAGTGGCACATTTCCAAGGTGCATAAGTCCTCCGTTTGATGCTACAGGCAATTTTATATTTACAGCCATAGTGCATAGAAATATTACCGAAACAAATAATGCCGTCATTGTTAACTCTATAGCACTTTCAAAAGAAAACTTTTTCTTCAAAATAAATTCCTCCTTATTATTGACCAAAAAAATTTATAGACGTATAATAACACCAAACTGATATTATTAAAACTATCAGTTTTATAAAATTTAATGGTATCAGTTTTCAAAGGAGGATATATGATAAATATTGATAGAAATTTAAGTATACCTTTATATAGCCAAATATATAAAAATATCAAAAAGGCAATAATAGAGGGTAATATAAAGTGTGGCGACAAACTGCCCTCAAAAAGAAATTTGTCTAAAACTTTATGTGTTAGCGTTAATACTGTTGATACAGCATATAGCACCCTTGTTTCAGAGGGATTTATAGAATCAGTACCTCAAAAAGGGTTTTATGTCTGTGATATAGAAAGTCTTGATACTATAAATTTTGAGACTATACAATTAAAAAATGATACTGAAGAAAAAGATAATAAATCAGTAAAAATAAATTTTTCTCTTTTCGGTATAGATGTGGATTCTTTTCCCTATAATCAATGGAAAAAAATAATAAGAGAAGTTTTAAATTTAAATCCATATGAGTTTTTAAAAACATCACCACCTCAAGGAGAATTAGGACTTCGTCAAGCTATATCAAGTCATATATATATGCGTCGTGGAGTTTCCACTAAACCTGAAAATATCATTATAGGTGCAGGTACAGATAATCTTATGGAGGTTTTAAACGGTATACTAGATAAAAACTGTAAAATAGCTATGGAAGACCCTGTTTATAGTAAATCTTATGACTATTTTGAAAGAATGGGACACAAAATAATATCAATACCTATAGATGAAAAAGGTATTACTATAAAAAGTATCGGAAATATGGATAATATAGCCCTTTACATAACACCATCGCACCAGTTTCCTCTCGGTATAACAATGCCTGTTAGCCGAAGAATACAAGTTTTAAGATGGGCTGAAAATGGTAATAATAGATACATTATTGAAGATGATTATGATAGCGAATTTCGATATGGCTCAAAACCTGTTCCGTCTATGCATAGTATAGATAGCAAAGGAAATGTTATTTATCTTGGAAGTTTCTCAAGAAGTCTTTCACCCTCAATAAGAATAAGTTACTTAGTTTTACCGGAAAAACTTATGGATAAATATAGAAAAACATATATAAATACAAGTTGCCCTGTTTCACGTCTTGAACAGTTGGTACTTGAAAAATTTATATATTTTGGACATTTTGAAAGACATATAAACAGAATGAGAAAGCTGTATGGTGAAAAACGTGAGTTTACAAAAAAATGTCTTTTAAATGAGTTTGGAAATAATATAAAATTTTATGGAGAAAATGCAGGACATCACATAATATTTACTTTAAAAAACTTTAATGATGAAAATAAGATTTGTAAAATGGCTTTAAATAATGGAATAAAATTATATGCTGTTTCAGACTTTTATAAAGGAAAAGTTCCTAAAAAATTTAATGGAGCTGTTATGTTAGGGTATGGTAGCTTAGATACTTTAACTATAGAAAAAGGTATAACTGAGCTTAAAAAAGCATTGATGTAATATTGCATAAATATAAAAATTCTTACAATTATAACAACTTATATAT
>JADIMX010000167.1 GCA_017694425.1 Candidatus Fimicola merdigallinarum | reverse complement strand
CTTATGATAAGAGGAAAAAAAGGCTTAGTTTTAACAGATGACGGTATATTTCTTCGTCAAAGAGCAGAGGTGATAGTATGGAACTTAGGACATTGCGTTATTTTTTAACTACTGCTATAGAGGGTAATATTACAAAGGCCGCCGATATATTACATATAACACAGCCTACACTTAGTAGACAGATTATGGATTTGGAAAAAGAACTAGGCACAACGCTTATGATAAGAGGAAAAAAAGGCTTAGTTTTAACAGATGACGGTATATTTCTTCGTCAAAGAGCAGAGGAGATTATTGCGCTTTCAGAACGACTAGAACAAAATTTCAAATCAAAGAGAGATACTGTAAGTGGTGTTATTACCATAGGTGCAACAGAGTCTATAGGTAGTCGCACTCTTGCAAAATTAATAAAAAATTTCTCTGAAAAATATCCTTTGGTACAGTTTAATTTATATAATGAAACGGCTGATAATATAAAAGATAGACTTGATAAAGGCCTTGCAGATATAGGGCTTCTTCTAGAGCCGGTAGATTTTTTAAAGTATGATTATGCAAGATTAGAAGATAAAGAAACTTGGGGTATTTTAGTACCTTGCGACCACCCTATAGCTGATAATGATATTGTTTCATTAGATGAAGTCATAAAATATCCATTAATTCTACCTCTTAGAGAAAAAGTAAGAGCAGAAATTTTAAATTGGATAGGATTAGATGAAAAAGACCTTAACATACCTTTGAGTTATACATTGCTTTCAAATGCTGTGCTGTTAGTAGAAGAGGGTCTTGGCTGTGCCTTTTGTTTAGATGGAGCTTTAGCTATAAGAAATAATCCTAAGCTTAAATTTATACCTATATATCCTGAACATACAACAAAGAGTGTTTTTCTTTGGAAGAAAAATCAGATGTTTTCAACTGCAACATCTCTTTTTATTCAAGAAATTAATTCAATTAATAAGATTTAAGCATCAATTTTTTATATTGATGCTTTTTATTATGCCTTTTATGAATGGTATATCATAGAATATAGGTATTAGATATGTATTTGGTATAGGTGTAAAATATAGTTAAAGGAGTGTGATTTTTATGAATAGAATAGATAGAACGGAACAAAAAATGCAGGAGATTTTTCGTACTTCGGCTGTTGTGAATGAGGGGAACGACCCTGAATTTATGAAAATTTTACAGAGATTTATTTTTGGTGATGTTTGTTATACAGGAAGTCTTGATACACACATAAGAGAGCTTGTAACAGTAACTGTGCTTACAACATTGAATACACTTCCGCAGTTAAAATCACATATTCAAGGTAGTTTAAATGTAGGTTGTACACCTATAGAAATAAGAGAAACTATATATCAATGTGCACCTTTTATTGGTTTTCCAAGAACATTAAATGCCATAGGTATAATGAATGAAGTGTTTATTGAAAATGGGATAGAATTACCATTAGAAGAACAGGGAACAGTAAGTGATGAGGATAGATATGAAAAAGGTTTAGAGTTACAAAAACCTATATATGGTGATGAGATAGAAGAACGATATTCATATTTACCTGATGATTTTTCCGGTGCTATACCTAGATTTCTAACAGAGTTATGCTTTGGAGATTTTGCCACACGAAAAGGATTAGATAAAAAATTAAGAGAACTATTTATAGTTGTAATATTAGCGACTATGGGTGGAGCAGAATTTCAGCTAAAAAGCCATATATATGGAGCATTAAAGGTTGGAAATACTAAAGAAGAAATAGTGTGTGCTTTAGTACACGCTAGTGGATATATGGGTATACCTAGACTTTTTAATGCTTTAAATACAGCTAAAGACTTATTAAACTGATTAAGAGGTGAAACTTATGAAAATAGAGGATAAAAGTTTATTTGATAAAGAAAATATTTTCGGTTTAGGTAAAGAAAATGTTGAATATAGTGATTATTTTATAGGTAAATCCTATATAAATCCATTGACATCGTTGGATAAAACTACATTGTTTATGGCGAATGTAACATTTGAACCTTCTTGTCGCAATAATTGGCATATTCACCACGCAAAAAATGGTGGTGGTCAGATACTTATATGTACAGCTGGTGAAGGCTGGTATCAAGAAGATGGAAAAGAACCGGTTAGCCTTGTTGCCGGCAATGTAATTACTATTCCTGCTAATGTTAAGCATTGGCACGGAGCTAAAAAAGATAGTTGGTTTTCACATATTGCAGTTGAAGTGTCTGGAGAGGATACTTATAATAAATGGTTAGAACCGGTTGATGATGAGTATTATAAAACTTTAAAATAAAATATTTAAGACATTAGTTGGAATGGATATATCAGTTTAAATTTAAAATAAGGACTATAGATTTAAAATAAAACAAAAGTAAAATCTAATTATAACTGTTATTGGTGATATAATTAAGATTTAGTAAATTTTCTAGTTTGATAATAAATAATAGACCAAATAATATAAAAAATTATAATTGATTTTTAGCGATACGGATTTTTGTTCGTATCGTTTTTTTATTTATATAGATGTTTTTAAAGGAATATTAAAAAGACCGTTAATATAAAAATCGAACTATTTTAATGTTTGTAAGATTATTACTTTTTGTTTTTAAATATCTTTTTATATCATATAGAAATACGGTTATATAT
>JADIMX010000166.1 GCA_017694425.1 Candidatus Fimicola merdigallinarum | reverse complement strand
CATACCACCGTCAATAGTTATAACTTGACCATTTATAAATTCTGATTTTTCTGACGCAAGAAATACAGCAAGCTCTGCCACTTCCTCAGACTTTCCAAAACGCATAAGAGATATTTCATCAGCAAGGCTATCTCTGTCCTCTTCACTAAGCCAGCTATTCATTTGTGTTTCTATTACACCACAGCTTATAGCATTTACACGAACTCCACTAGGACCAAGCTCTTTTGCCATAGCTTTTGAAAACGAATTTATAGCACCTTTTGATGCGGAATATACAGCCTCGCAAGATGCACCTCTATCTCCCCATATAGAAGATATATTTATTATAACTCCAGACTTTTCCCTTACCATATAGGGTATGGCAAGGTGTGTGCAGTTAAATATAGAATTTATATTTACAGCCATAACTCTTTCCCATTGGCTAGGTTTCATATCTGAAAAAAGACCGGTGTATGATATACCAGCATTGTTTATAAGTATGTCTATATTTCCTATCGTGTCAAACATTTCTTTACACTTAGAATAATCTGAAACATCAGCTATAAATTTTTGGCACTTGCCACCGAAATTTTCTATTTCTTTATAAACACTTTCCAATTCTTCAACGCTTTTTGAGGCATTAAGGAAAACTTCACAACCATTTTTTGCAAAGGCTAAAGCTATAGCTTTTCCTATACCACGAGATGAGCCTGTTACAAGGACTTTTTTACCTGAAAGCTTCAATAAAATCAACTCCTTTTACATAGATTTTATAATATAAAATAGATAATATCAATTATATGTAGACTTTTGTGTATAAAAAAAGTATAATTGTTTTCATAGTTTTTAAATTTAATTATTAAGGAAAGGGGTAAATATATTTTGATAAATGAGCTTAATCAGTACGAGATAGGTTTTTTTAATATTTTAAATATGGGCAAAAAAATTTGGTCAGATAATATGAAAACAATGGCTTTTATATTGATGATTATATTTTTTCCTATAAATCTTGTACTTTCAATTGTAAATCAGTTTAGAATAGATTCTATGGCTAATGTAAATATGGATATACTTTTTCAAAATATTAGTACAGTAGGATTTGATGCTATACCTAAAAATTATGTTATGTACAATTTTTTATATATGATAGTGCAATTCTTTTTCGAGCCATTAGGAATTATGGCAGTTGCATATGTTACTTGGAAATGTGTTAAAAAGGAAAGTGTAAACTATAAAGAGGCAGTTTCTATTTCTCTTGAAAAAGGTGGAATGTTTATTATATCTGCTTTTATTTACATAATGCTTACATTTGTAGTTGGAATTCTTATTTTTCCGGCTATATACATAGCTATTGCAGGTTCTTTTTATTTTTATGCTATAATTATAGATAATAAAAATCCTTTGTATGCCATAAGTCAAAGTATTAGAACAGTAAGAGGTCGTTGGTTTAGAACTTTTGCATATCTTATGATTATAGATGGTTTTAAATATGTAGTTTCTCTTGCAGTTTTCTATATACTTGATATTTTCTTAGGTCAGCATATATTTATGTTAAATACTATTGGTGCTACAATATCCTCATTTTTTAACATTATTTTTTACTGTTCAATGTCTCTTATATATATAAATAGAAAATTGTTATTGGAAAAGTAAACCGGCGTAATATTATGTCGGTTTTATTTTTTGCTACAATATATAATAATAGTAAAAAATCCATATAATTTTAAAGATTTTGTGATATAATCAACAATGTAATTTAAAAATATAAGGCGGTTATTTTTTATGAATGAAAAAGCGTTTAAAACACTTGAATTTAATAAAATTTTAAATAAACTTATAGATTTTGCAGTATCGCCAATGGGTAAGGAGAGAGCCTCAAACTTAACTCCTTCTGTAGTTTTAAGTGATATTGTAAATTCTCAAAAGGAAACTAGCGAAGCTGTTTCTATGGCTATGCGAAAAGGAAGTCTTTCGCTAGGTGGACTTAGAGAGATACGACCACAGCTTAAAAGAGCATCTATGGGTGGTACATTATCCATAGAGGAGCTTATGAACATAGGCGAGTTTTTATATGCTTGTAAAAAAGCTAAAAATTATTCAAAAAATGAAAATAAGGCTGAAAGTTATGAAATACTTGACGGTCTTTTTGGACTTATAGAGCTTATACCGAAACTTGAAAGTGAAATATCGAGATGTATACTTTCAGAAACAGAGATTTCTGATGATGCAAGTACAGGACTTAGAAATGTTCGTAAAGAAATAAGAGGGGCAAACGACAAAATTCGTGAGCAGTTAAACAGTATAATAAATTCTTCTGCATACAGAAATATGTTACAGGACTTTGTTATAACTATAAGAAACGATAGATACTGTGTCCCTGTTAAAGCTGAGTACAGAAGTAGTTTTCCTGGAATGATACACGACCAGTCAAATACAGGTTCAACAATATTCATAGAGCCTATGAGTGTTGTTCAGCTTAACAATAAAATAAAAGAACTTCAGGCCAAGGAAAAAGAGGAGATAGAAAAGGTGCTTGCCTATCTTTCTGAAATGGTTACAGAAAACTGTCATATACTTGAAGCCAACCTTGAGGTTTTAACACAGTTAGACTTTATATTTGCTAAGGCTAACCTTTCTATATCAATGAGAGGTACAGAGCCAAAATTTAATACAAAGGGATATATAAACATAAAGAAAGCTAGACACCCACTTTTAGATGATGATAAGGTTGTACCTATTGACATATACCTAGGTAAGGAGTTTACAACACTTCTTATAACAGGTCCTAATACTGGTGGTAAAACAGTTGCTTTAAAAACTTTAGGTGTATTTACACTTATGGGGCAGTCTGGACTTCATATACCAGCTTTTGATAATTCAGAGCTTGCCGTATTTGACAATGTATTTGCTGATATTGGTGATGAGCAGAGTATAGAGCAAAGCCTTTCTACATTCTCTGCTCATATGAGTAATATTGTAAAAATACTTGATGAGGTAACTTCAAACTCACTTGTTCTTTTTGACGAACTTGGAGCAGGAACTGACCCTACTGAAGGTGCTGCTCTTGCCCTTGCCATAATACAGCATTTATTTAAAAGAGGTATTAGAACGGCAGTTACAACACACTATAGTGAGCTTAAAGTTTATGCTCTTTCCACAGATGGAGTTGAAAATGCTTGTTGTGAGTTTAGTGTAGAAACTTTAAGACCGACTTATAGACTTCTTATAGGTATACCAGGTAAAAGTAATGCCTTTGCTATATCAAAAAGACTTGGACTTCAGCAGTATATTATAGATATGGCTAAAGAATTTTTAGATAAAGAGGATATTCGCCTTGAAGACGTTATTACAGACCTTGAGATAAGCAAGAGAAGTGTTGTATATGAACAGGAAAGAGCCGAAGAATACAGAAAAGAGGCTGAAAACCTTAAAAAAGAAGTTGAAAAACAGAAACAGAAAATAAATGAACAGAGAGAAAAAATACTCAACAAAGCTAGAGAAGATGCTAAACTTATATATATCAAGGCTAAAGAGGAAGCTGACGGTATCATAAAAGAGCTTAATAAACAGGCAAAAGCTAAATCTGTTCATAAGATGAACGAAGAAAGACTTAAACTTAAAAATAAAATTGGGGAAATGCAGGAGAAATCCAGCAGAAATGTTAACAAAAAAGTTAATGCCAAGCCTTTAAAATCCTTATCTTCCGGCGACAAGGTTTACGTTATAAGTTTTGACCAGTACGGTACAGCACTTTCTAAACCGGATAATAACGGTGATGTAATGGTGCAAATGGGAATTATGAAAATAAAAGTGCCGTTAAAAGAGCTTGCTATGGACGAGAGAGTGGAGGAAACAAAACCTACTAACAACACTAGAAAGATTACAACTAAGGTTAAAGCAGGTAAGAGCCAGTTTATTTCACCGGAAATAGACTGTCGTGGTGAAACAGTAGAAGAGGCACTTGGAAATATTGATAAGTATATTGATGATTCATATCTTGCAGGACTTAAAAAGATTACTATTATTCACGGAAAAGGTACGGGTGTACTTAGAAAAGCTGTGTGGGAGTATCTTAGAAAAAATCCGCACGTTGCAAGTTACAGACAAGGAGATTTTACAGAGGGAGAGCTTGGTGTAACTGTAGTTGAATTAAAGTAAGTCTTTTTAAGGAAAAGGGGACTAAATTATGAGTGATAAAATTAGGGTAATGGTTGTTGATGATGATAAACATATAGCTGAGCTTATATCACTTTACTTGATGAAAGAGGGCTATGATACTAAGGAAGTATATGATGGAAAAGATGCGTTAGATGTCTTTTCATCATACAATCCTAATATAATTATACTGGATATAATGTTACCTGGTCTTGATGGATACCGTGTTTGTAGCGAAATAAGAAAGACAAGCAGTGTTCCGGTAATTATGCTTACGGCTAAAGGTGAAACTTTCGATAAGGTTTTAGGTCTTGAGCTTGGGGCAGATGATTATATGGTAAAGCCTTTTGATTCTAATGAGCTTGTGGCTAGGGTTAAAGCTGTGCTTAGACGATATGAGCCTAAGAAAAATGAGAGTAGCCAGGGAGAGTTAAGGTTTGATAACCTTGTTATAAACTCTCTAAACTATACTGTAAAATTTAATGGAAAGGAAGTTGATTTTCCACCTAAAGAATTTGAACTTTTATATTTCCTTGCAAGTCATAAAAATCAGGTTTTTACAAGGGAACAGCTTTTAGATAAAATTTGGGGCTATGAGTATATAGGAGATACAAGAACAGTTGATGTTCATATAAAAAGGATAAGAGAAAAAATCGGCGGTTCTAAGGAATGGGAAGTAAAGACTGTATGGGGTGTAGGTTATAAATTTGAGGTGAAATAGATAGTATGAAAAATTCTATACTTACAAAACAGGTATTTATATATATAAGTACACTTTTCATAAGTTTTATAATTTTCGCAGGAGTTTTAACTTTAGCCTATTCAAATTACTATACAAATTTAAAAGAGAAACAGCTTATAGGCTATGGCAAAAAGCTTTCCGAAGAAATATATGAGCAGTATGCCATAAATCTTTTTACAGATAATGTTGAGTCTGATGAGTTAAAGCACCAGTTTCAGTTTATGGAAGAATACCTTAATTCAAGTGTATTTTTTATGAATAAAAAAGGTGTAATAGAAAATGCTACACCTAGAATAAATCAGTCTTGGGTAGGTCAAACTCTTACAGATTATGCAATAGAGGGTGTACTTGATGGAAATATAGTAACAGTAAAGGGTAAACTTAATGGTATGTTTCCTGAGCCGGTTTTAACTGTGGGCTATCCTATATTTTTCGGTAAAAAGGTTATGGGTGGAGTTTTTATAAGTACATCTATACCTGAGATACAAAAGTCTATACAAGGAATGTACGGAGTTGGAGCAATGTGTCTTGGGGTTGTAATGGTTATAGGTGCTTTGCTTATATACATATCTACACGAAGAATAACAAAGCCTTTACTTGAAATGAATAATGCTGTTAAGGTTATAGCTGATGGAAATTTTGAAAATCGTGTATCGGTGTACTGTGATGACGAAGTTGGACAACTTGCAAAAAGTGTTAACAATATGGCAGAAAGCCTTGATAAACAGGAAAAAATACGAAGGAATTTTATAGCCAATATATCTCACGACCTTAGGTCACCTTTAACATCTATACAGGGTTTTATAGGTGCTATGCTAGACGGAACTATACCACCTGATAGAAATAAACACTATCTTGAAATAGTTATGGAGGAAACTGAAAGACTTACCAAACTTACTAATGATATAGTAGACCTTAACAGAGCTCAGACCAGCAATCTTACGCTTGAAGAAAGCGATTTTAATATAAATGAGCTTATAAGGGATAGTATAGAAAAACTTGAACCTAGATTTACAGAGAAGAACATATCTGTTGATATAGTATTTTTTGAAAAAGATACTATGGTAAAAGCAGATAAGGATAAAATACAAAGAGTTTTCCAAAACCTTGTAGATAATGCCATTAAATTTACGGATAACGGTGGAGAGATTAAGATAGAAACTGAAGCTAAAAATAATAATAAAATTACTGTTTCTGTAAAGGATAATGGTATAGGCATAAGCGAGGAGGAGCAAAAGTACGTTTTTGATAGATTCTATAAAGCTGACGAATCGAGAGGTCAGTATAAAAAAGGTGGAGGTCTTGGGCTTTCTATAGCTAAGGAATTTATACTTGCACACAACGAAAGTATAGGTGTTAAAAGTGAAAAAGGCAAAGGTGCTGAATTTATATTTACTTTAAAAAAATCTAATTAATAAAAATTTGTTTAGATAAAATTTAATTTATGTTCATATATTATTCAAAAATATATCTTATAATTAGCTTATAAATTCAGTAAGGTATTCAAGAGTATTTAAAACTCTTTTGATACAGGAGGTTGATAGTATGAACGAAGATAAAGATTTAAATAACAATGTTAGCGATATAGATAATAGTGCTAATTCTAATAATGATATTATAGATGCAGTTGAAAATGAAAATAAAGAAGAAAAAAAAGAAACTTTCTACAAGGAAACTGTAAAACAAGAACCTAAAAAACATAAAGGTAAAAATAATTCGTTTAAGAAAATAGTTGCACTTTGTCTTGCAGTAAGTGTTGTAGGTGGTGGCAGTATAGGTGCTGGCTACTCCGTTATGCAAAATTTAATAGAAAATAAAATTGATGCAGATAAAGATGATACTAATACTACTAGAAATGTTACAAATAAAGTTACAACAGCCGAAACTATTTCAAAATCATCTGATGATGTGGTTTCTATTGTAAAGGCTGTAAAACCATCAGTTGTAAGCATAAATACAATAGCACAGAAAACAACAACATACTTCGGTGGTATGCAGATACCTTATGAGGCTAGTGGTGCTGGCTCCGGTGTTATATTCTATGAAGACGATGAAAAGGTTGCCATTGCTACAAACTACCACGTTATAGAGGGTGCTACAAATATATCTGTTTCAGTTTACGGTGCAGACTCAGATGTTTTAGCTACTGTTGCAGGAACAGAAAGCAATTCTGACCTTGCTGTAATAACAGTAAAAAAAGAAGACCTTAAAAAAGTTGGTATAGATAGTGTTACTGTTGCAACTTTCGGTGACTCAGATAAACTTGAGGAGGGCGAAAGTGTAATAGCCATAGGAAATGCTTTAGGCGAGGGTATATCAACATCAGGTGGTATGATAAGTGCTAAAGGTAAAAATATACAGGTGGAAAACACAACTTTAGATGTTATACAGACTGACGCAGCTATAAATCCAGGTAATAGTGGTGGTGCATTAGTTGACCTTAACGGAAATGTTATAGGTATAAATACTGCTAAATCTTTCGAGGAGGCAGTTGAGGGTATGGGTTATGCTATACCAAGTAATACAGTTATACCTATTATAAATCAGTTACTTACAGAGGGAACTGCTCCAAGACCATTTTTAGGTATTACAGGTAGTGATGTTACAGATAGCCTTGCACAGCTTTATGGACTTCCTGTAGGTGTTCTTGTTCGTGATGTTGTAGACGGTGGAAGTGCTGACAATGCAGGAATACAGGCAGGTGATATTATAACTGACTTTGCTGGTAAAAAAATAATGTCAATGAATGACCTTGTGGATATTTTAGCAGAGCAGGAAGTTGGAAGTACAGTTGATGTAAGACTTATAAGAAATGGCGAAACAGTAGTAAATGCTAAGGTTACTATACTTGACGCTAACGAAAGTGGCGAAAGCACAACACAGCCAACAAATAATAATAGTGGATTTAGTATAATTCCAAATAGATAATATAAAAGACCATAGGCAAATAGCTTATGGTCTTTTATTGTATTTAATAATTATGGTTGACACACTCCTTTTTAAATTTTAAAATGATTATTAATAAGGGGGAATTAATATTGAATACAGTAGTTATTTATGGTACAAAGTACGGAGCGACAAAAAAGTGTGTTGATGAGCTTTGTAGTAAACTTGAGGGTGAGTATAAACTTGTTGAGATTTCTGAAGCTGATAAGAAAACTATACAGGAAGTTGACAGGGTTATTATTGTAACACCAATATACATAGGTGCTTTTTATAAGAAAATAAAGAAGTATTGTAAAAAGTATATGGATATTCTTTTGAAAAAAGATGTATATCTTATGATGTGCTGTTCAACAAAAGACGAGTGGCTCTTAGGTGGATATATTATTAAAAATACAAATGATAAGTTTTTTAAACACTTAAAGAAATTTATGAGTGTTGGCGGTGCGTTAAATTATGATAATCTATCAAAAATAGAGAAAACACTTATAGATTTAGTCCTTAAAAAGGGAAACAACAATAATCGTCAAGAGCTAAAGTATATGAACAATATTGAAAGTGATAGAATACAGGAGTTTGCAAATATCATAAACGGTAGTTTATGACCATAAAAAGGGGCTTTTAGCCTCTTTTTTTTATAAAATTAATTATATAT
>JADIMX010000165.1 GCA_017694425.1 Candidatus Fimicola merdigallinarum | reverse complement strand
GGATAAATGGATTTGTAGGGTTTGCGTCTTATCTTTGATTATATATTGTTAAGGAACAGGTAGGAATTAGTGTAAAAAAATTAGTTTCTAAATTAAACCAAAACAATTTATAATATTAAAATTAAAAATTTTAACCTAAAACCAAAAATGCGTATTTATGAAATTTTCATTAGTACAGCTGGCAGGTCTTTAGTTACCTAAGTATTATGCATATCCAATAAGCATAGAATGTCAAAAGTTTTTAGTACAAGAGTTTTTGTAAATGCGTAAAAAAAATAATTCCTATGTTATGTTCTAAGTTTAACGTTGTAAAAAAGGAAGTAAAAAAGGGGATAGTCCAATGGGTAATTTAGAAAGCTCTATATAATAGTCCTTGAATTTTGTGTAAAGAAACATTATTCAGGGACTATTTTTTTATTTAAATAAAAAAAGCTGAAAACCGTAAGGCATTCAGCTTATATGTTCCCGACAGGAATCGAACCTGCGACCTACCGCTTAGGAGGCGGTTGCTCTATCCTGCTGAGCTACGGAAACTTATTCTTTACTTATTTTAGGTATTATTCGTTATTTAGTCAATATATTTTAGAATTATTTTTATATATTTACTTGACAAATGAATCAAAATACTTTACTCTAGTAGTGTGATAACGTAATGAACGGTTATCAATAAAATTTTATTATATTTTTTTAGGGGGAATTAATTATGAAAAGGAAAGTTATAACTGTAACATTAACTGCTTTAATGGCTTTAGTGGCTATGACAGGTTGTGGTAGCTCAAATGACAATACATCAGACAATGGTGGAGAATATGAAAAAGTTGTAGTTGGTCTTGACGACACATTCGCTCCTATGGGATTTAGAGATGAAAATGGTGAGCTTACTGGTGTAGACGTTGAACTTGCGAAAGCTGTTTCTGAAGAACTTGATATTCCTTTTGAATTTCAGCCTATTGACTGGTCAATGAAAGAAACAGAGCTTAACAATGGTACTGTAGATTTATTATGGAATGGTTATTCTATTACAGATGAGAGAAAAGAGGCTGTGGCTTTTACAGACCCTTATCTTAAAAATAAACAGATTATAGTTACTATGGCAGATAGTGATATAAATAGTATTGCTGACCTTAGCGGTAAAACTGTTGCAGTTCAGGATATGTCAAGTGCATTAGATGCAGTTGAAAGCAAAGAGGAAGTTAGAAGTACATTTAAAGACCTTGTAACTTTTGAAACAAACGACCAGTGCCTTAGAGATTTAGAGGCAGGAAGAAGTGATGCTGTTGTTGCTGACGAAGTTTTAGTTAAATATTACATCTCACAGAAAGGTGCAGAAAAGTATAAAATACTTGATGAGGATTTCGGCGAGGAAGAGTATGCAGTAGGTGCTAGAAAGAACGATACTGAGTTAGTTGAAAAAATAAATGGTGCTATGGATACTTTAAAGGAAAATGGTACAACTAAATCCATAGGCGAAAAATGGTTTGGTGACGATATTATTAAATAATTTATTAACTAGAAGGGAAACCACAGATAATGGATAGTATTTTTAATTATTTTGTGCAGATAGGTGCAGGATTAGAAGTAACACTTAAAGTATTTGCTGTGTGTATTATATTTTCAATACCTTTAGGTATTATTGTTGCACTTTGCAGACTTTCAAAAAATATTGTAATTAGAAAAATTGCTGAAACTTATATATGGGTTTTAAGAGGTACACCTCTTTTACTTCAGATAATGTTTGTGTTCTTTGGGCTTCCTGTAATAGGTATAAGCCTTGGAAGTAACAGACTTATGTCAGCATATATACCTTTTGTGTTAAACTATGCTGCATACTTTGGTGAAATATTCCGTTCAGGAATACAGTCTATTGAAAAAGGGCAGAGAGAGGCTGCGTCTATACTTGGTTTTACACCATTTCAGATTAATATGAAGATTGTATTGCCACAGGTATTTAAGAGAACACTTCCATCTGTTGGAAATGAGATTATAACTTTAGTAAAGGATACCTCTCTTGTGTATATAATAGGTCTTAATGATGTGCTTAAACTTTCAAAAGGTATAGCCAATAGAGATGTTACACTTCTTCCTTTCGTTGTTGCTGGTGTAATGTATCTTGTTATGACATTTGTTATTACTAAAGTTCTTGAAAAAGTTGAAAATAAAGTGATTTATGAGGAGTAGGTGTAAAATGCTTTTAGAGGCTAATGGATTATATAAATCGTTCGGTGATAAGACTGTTTTAAACGGTGTAAGTCTTTCTGTAAATTCAGGTGAGGTTATATCTATTGTAGGTAAGTCTGGTGCAGGTAAAACTACTGTGCTTAGATGTATTACAGGCCTTGAGTCTTGTGACAAGGGTACTATTATGATAGATGGCAAATACCTTTGCAAAGAGGAAAATGGCACTATGGTTCGTGCTACAAAAAGTGAGCTTCACGAGATAAGAAAAAGCCTTGGTATGGTTTTTCAGAACTATCACCTTTTCCCTCATCTCACAGTTATAGAAAATGTTACACTTGCCCTTACAGAAGTTTATAAAATGCCTAAAAATGATGCTTATGAAAAAGCTAAAAAAATGCTTGAAAAACTTGATATGGGCGAAAAACTTAATAATAAACCTTTCGAGCTTTCAGGTGGTCAGAAACAGAGGGTAGCTATTGCTAGAAGTTGCGTTACAAACCCTAAATTACTTTGTTTTGACGAGCCAACAGCAGCTTTAGACTCTGCTCTTGTAATGGATATAGTTAAGATTATAAGAGGACTTGCTGACGACGGAATGGGTATACTTATAATAAGCCACGACGAGAAGTTTGTTAGAGATGTTTCTGATAGAGTTGTTGTTGTGGAAAACGGTGTTATAAAAGCTGATATGACATCTGAAGAATATGCTAAAACTATAAGACAGTAAAAATACAGTCCAAATGGACTGTATTTTTTTATATATTGAATTTTTCCCACATAGCCGGTCTAAACTTTTTAAGGCTTACAGGTGAAAATATGTTTTTATCTGTAAATGCCATTAAAGTTTTGCCTTTAGCTAAAAGTGTATTATCGCTTTTTCTATAAACTTCGTAGGATATTTCAAATTTTACAGGTGTAAGTTTATCCATAGAAGTTTTTACTGTTATAGTATCGCCATATCTTGCTGGGGATATGTATTTACATTGTGTTTCTACAACAGGTGTCATAACTCCGTCATTTTCCATATCAAAATAGCTTATACCAAAGCTTTCTATAAGGTCCTCTCTGGCTCTTTCGAAGTATACATAGTAGTTTGCGTGGTGAACAACACCCATAGCGTCAGTTTCGGCATATCTCACCCTTATATCTGTATATGAAGTTTTATTATTACTCATAAAAATCCCTCCTAATATAAAAGAATATAATATTTTAAAGGATTTGGAAAGTATATAAATACTGCTTTAGGAAAAATAATGCACAACATATCAAATAAACATTTTGTGTATATTGTATACATAAAACGTTTGACTAAATGGAAAAATTTTAATGTATGTAAAGTGCAATTATATTGTGTATATATTGAATTTTAAAGGTTTTTCGCTGTATTTAAAGGTTTTGAATATAATATTTGTTGGACACTTTAAAAATGTAAGAATTATACAAAATAGTATGTATAAGCTATATTTATGTTGAAAAAGTTTAGATTTATTAATATACTTGAAAATACAATAAAATCTTTATTTTTTGAATAAAG
>JADIMX010000164.1 GCA_017694425.1 Candidatus Fimicola merdigallinarum | reverse complement strand
GAATTAAATATTTAAAAGTAAATTTAACTATTATTTTTTAACTTATCAAAGAATGGTGCAATTCTATTTGGAAAAACATATCATTAGATTAAATAAAAAGTGGAGAAATAGTGCTATAAATCATTAAAAAGAATTTAGCAAAAATAGATGTATTATTAACAATATAAAAATATATATAGCTTTAAAATTCCTATTGAAATATACCTCTGTTATATGATATTATTATCAAAAGAAAAATGTTTATTTTGTAAGCAATATGTATTTAATTGTCGTAGATAAAAGAATATGGATTATTTATAGCAGGGTAAAATATTATAGCCTGTTTTTTCTGTTTCTATTGTAAAATATATTCTGCTATGATAGTATATAGTCAGTCGCTTTAAAAATATTACATTATTTTTAACGGAGGTAATAAATAAATGAATCACGAATTAATTATTGTTCTTGATTTCGGCGGTCAGTATAACCAGCTTATCGCAAGACGTGTAAGAGAATGTAACGTGTATTGCGAAGTTAAGCCTTATACAATGCCAATTGAGGAAATCAAAGCGTTAAATCCTAAGGGTATCATCTTCACAGGTGGGCCTAATAGTGTATATGATGAGGAATCTCCTCATATTGCAAAAGAAATATTTGAAATGGGCATTCCAATACTTGGTATCTGCTATGGCTCACAGCTTATGGCTTATACATTAGGTGGTAATGTTGAAACTGCTCCAGTAAGTGAGTACGGTCATACAGAAGTGGAAGTTGATACAACAGATGTTATCTTTGACGGTGTTTCAGAAAAAACTGTTTGTTGGATGAGCCACACAGACTATATCTCTAATGTGCCAGAAGGTTTTAAAATAACAGCTCATACACCAGTTTGTCCAGTTGCAGGTATGTCTTGTGACGAGAAAAAACTTTACGCTACACAGTTCCACCCAGAAGTTATGCATACAACAGAGGGTATGAAAATGCTTAGTAACTTCGTTTATAAGGTTTGTGGTTGTAAAGGTGATTGGCAGATGTCATCATTCGTTGAAACAACTATAAAAGAGCTTAAAGAGAAAATCGGTGACGGTAAAGTTCTCTGTGCCTTATCAGGTGGTGTAGACTCTTCAGTTGCAGCTGTTCTTCTCTCAAAAGCTATCGGTAAACAGCTTACTTGCGTTTTCGTTGACCACGGTCTTCTTCGTAAAAATGAAGGTGATGAGGTTGAGGCTGTATTCGGTCCAAATGGCCATTACGAGCTTAATTTCATTAGAGTAAACGCAAAAGATAGATACCTTGAAAAGTTAAAAGGTGTTGAAGAGCCAGAGGCTAAGAGAAAAATTATCGGTGAAGAATTCATTAGAGTTTTCGAAGAAGAGGCTAAAAAAATCGGCTCTGTTGATTTCTTAGTTCAGGGTACAATCTACCCAGACGTTATCGAGTCAGGTCACGGAAAATCAGCAGTTATAAAATCTCACCACAATGTAGGAGGTCTTCCAGACGTTGTTGATTTCAAAGAGATTGTTGAGCCTTTAAGAATGCTTTTCAAAGACGAGGTTAGAAAAGTAGGTCTTGAGCTTGGTATCCCTGAATACCTTGTGTTCCGTCAGCCATTCCCAGGCCCTGGTCTTGGTATAAGAATTATCGGCGAAGTTACAGAAGAAAAGATTAAAATAGTTCAGGAAGCTGACTATATCTATCGTGAAGAAATTGCAAAAGCTGGCTTAGATAAAGGTCTTGGACAGTACTTCGCAGGTCTTACAAATATGCGTTCAGTTGGTGTTATGGGTGACTTTAGAACATACGACTACGCTATTGCACTTCGTGCCGTAAATACATCAGACTTTATGACAGCTGATGCTGCACAGCTTCCTTGGGAAGTTCTTGCTAAAGTAACAAATAGAATTGTAAATGAGGTTAAAGGTGTTAATCGTGTAATGTACGACTGTACAGGAAAACCACCAGCAACTATCGAGTTTGAATAATAGACATTTTACTCCGAAATGCTTATTTTATAGGTGTTTCGGAGTTTTTTGTTTTCTCTGTGATGTTAATATGATGTTGAAATATTATTATATCTATTACTACTCAAATTTTAAAGCTGTCAAATATTTATTTTATAGGTGTTTCTAAGTTTTTTATTTTCGGCTATGACACTAATATGACACTAAGAGATTATTATTTTACTTCTACTACTCAAAATTTTTATTTTTGTGATATTATAAATTTACTTAAAATATCCTAAATATTGAAAAATATATACTATGATTATATAATCATAGATAATGTATTATAAATAATTTTACTATAAAAAGAGGTATTTATGATTATACGAAAAGAAAATAGTAACGACTTTAAAACTATATATAACGTAGTAAAAGAGGCCTTTGCTAGTGCCGAACATTCTGACGGAAACGAGCAAGATTTAGTAACCGAATTAAGAAAAGGTAAAGCATATATTCCCGAGCTATCCCTAGTTGCCGAAATTGACGGGAATGTTGTAGGACATATAATGTTTACAGAGGCAAAAGTTTTGGATAAAACAGTTCTAGCCTTAGCTCCTCTATCTGTAATACCAGCTTATCAGAGCAAGGGTGTAGGGAAAGCACTTATAAAAGAGGGTCATAGAATTGCTAAAAATTTGGGATACTGTTACTCTATTGTTTTAGGAAGTGCTGAGTATTATCCTAAAATGGGCTACGTTCCGGCAGAAAATTTTGGAATAAAGCCACCTTTTGATGTTCCAAGTGAGAATTTTATGGCGTATAAATTAAATGATGGTGAAGTTAAAGGAATTGTTAAATACGCTGATGAATTTGGCATTTAAAATATATAGTATATTAAAAGGGGGGTGGATTTATTGGATAAGAAAACCTATGAGATTATGCATATTAATAAAATAGTTGCCCAGATAGATTTTGTTGGTAGAAGTAAAATATATTATCCTGAATTTATGCCTTATAATTTATATTTAGAGGAAGAAGAGGATATTGAAACATTAGTCAACAATGTAACAAATTTTAATTACTGGTGCGCTACAAGAGTTTTGACTTTAGATAGAAAATATGCCAAAGAAATATTAAATAGTATAGGAATGAAGCAAGCTGTCACAGATAAAGACCGTTCTAAAATTGCACTAAGCTATCGTTGTGCCTCATTAACTGATGTTTTTTGGGTAAGAGAAAAAGGCGAAGATATAACTTTTGAAGAAGTAAATCTTTATGAAAACCATTTAAGCGATATTTTTATTGATATTGCATTAAAAGGCAAACAGTATATTGTAGATAGTACAAGTCTTGCTCGTGATTTATCAACAAATGGCTGTTTTCCTAAGGCTTGGAAAAGAACGGATAATGGATTTATATTATTAAAAGACGGAGATAGAGATAGTGTAGAAAGAGAATTATTAGCAAGTAAAATTTGTCAATGTTTTGATGTTTTCCAAGTTATTTATGAGGCAGGATATTTTGATGGTGAAAAAGTAACTATGAGCAAAAATTTTACATCAAAAGAGTACTCTATTGTATCTATGGAGGCTCTTGAGATTTATTTAGAAAATAATGATATCAAAGCTAAGGACTATATACTTAAAATTGATTCCTATAATTATTATATGATGAATATTATTGACTATCTAGTTGGAAATACTGATAGGCATTGGGGGAATTGGGGAGTTTTAGTTGATAATAGAAACAATAAACCTATATGTCTGTATAAGTTAATGGATTTTAATCAATCTTTTAAATCTTATGATGACCTAGACGGAGCTAATTGTCAGACTACATTTGGTGTAAAAATGACACAAAAAGAGGCTGGTTTGGAGGCTGTTAGCAAAATAGGAATAAATCAGATTAAGCCTATAGATGAAAGGTTTTTTAGTGAATTACCAGAATACTATGAAATGTTTAAAAAACGTATGGATATATTATTGAATAATATAAGTCGCCCTAGAGCCTAGCTTTAGGGCTTTTATTATTTAATTGATTTTTTTAAGAGTAACTATTATAATATTTTAAATTAAGTGTAGCGATAAAAGGAGGGTAAAATGAGTAATACAACAAAGAAAGCACTAGCTACGTCTTTAAAAAATATTTCGACAAAAAAACCACTAGATAAAATCACAATTAGTGATATAACATCTGATTGTGGAATAAGTCGTATGGCATTTTACTATCATTTTAAAGATATATACGATTTAATAGAGTGGGTTTGTGTTGAAGATGTAAATACTGCACTTCAGGGCAAAAAAACCTATGACACTTGGCAGGAGGGAATGATACAAATTTTCGAGGCAATATATGAAAATAAAACCTTCATATTAAATGCCTATAGAACAATAAGCAGAGAGCAAATTGAAAACTATCTGTATCAATTAACATATAAATTAATACGAGATGTGGTAGATGAAAAATCAGTTAATACAGATATTACAGATGCTCAAAAGAAGTTTATTGCCGAGTTTTATAAGTATAGCTTTGTAGGTATAATACTTGATTGGATTAAAACAGGAATGAAGAACGATTATAATTATATTGTGGAGTGCGTGGCAGTTACTCTTTATGGCAATATACCTAATTCCATAAATAACTTTACAAAAATCAATAATTGATAAAATTTTTATCATATTCCTTGTTTTGTAAATTGCTAAGTATGTTTTAAGAATGTATTATATGGGTATATTAAATAGCAAAAGAAATACAAAAAAGGGTGATTTATTATGAATAAAAAAAGTATAGGAATAGGAATTGCATCTGTAATTGCAGGTACAGGAACAGCTGTCTATATGGCAAATAAGTCAAAAAAGACAAAAAAAGAGGCTGAGAAAGTAAATAAAACTAATGACTATCGCAATACAGAAATCGGTAAGTACGATAAAAACAGCAAAGGTATATATTACTCAAAAGGTAATTATGAAGCATTTGCCAGACCAGAAAAACCGGAAGGTATAGAAGAAAAACAGGCTTATTTAGTAGGTGGTGGCTTAGCCTCATTAGCGGCAGCTTGTTTCCTTATAAGAGATGCTCAGATGCCAGGTGAAAATATCCATATTTTAGAGGCTGGCGATATTACAGGTGGAGCTTGTGACGGTATATATGACCCTTCAAGAGGTTATATTATGCGTGGTGGTCGTGAAATGGAGGACCATTATGAGTGTCTTTGGGACTTATTTAGAAGCATACCATCACTTGAAAAACCAGGTCTTTCAGTTTTAGATGAGTTCTATCGTTTAAATAAACACGACCCTAATTATTCACTTTGTAGAGCAACAGAAAATCGTGGAGAAGATGCTCATACAGACGGAAAATTTAATCTTAGTCAGAAGGCTTGTATGCAGATAATGAAACTTTTTATGACTAAAGATGAGGACCTTTACGATAAAACTATTGAAGATGTATTTGATGATGAAGTCTTTAATTCTACATTCTGGTTATACTGGAGAACTATGTTCGCTTTCGAAAACTGGCATAGTGCATTAGAAATGAAACTTTATTTCCAGAGATTTATTCATCATATAGCAGGTCTTCCTGACTTTAGTGCATTAAAATTTACAAGATATAATCAGTATGAATCATTAATCCTCCCTATGAAAAAATATTTAGAGGATAATGGTGTTGATTTCCAGTTTAACACAGAGGTTACAAATGTAGTTTTTGAGTTTAAAGAAGGAAAGAAAATCGCATCGGCTATTGAATGCAAAGTTAATGGCGTAGAAAAAGGCATTGTATTAACAGAAAAAGACTATGTTTTCGTTACAAACGGAAGTTGTACAGAAGGTACTATTTATGGTGACCACTATCACGCACCTAATGGAGATGCTGAAATAAGAACAAGTGGCTGTTGGTCATTATGGAAAAATATCGCAAAACAGGACGAATCTTTTGGACACCCTGAAAAATTCTGCTCTGATGTAGCTAAGACAAATTGGGAGTCTGCTACTATAACTACACTTGACGATAAAATACTTCCTTATATAACAAACATATGTAAACGTGACCCTAGAACAGGAAAAGTTGTTACAGGTGGTATCGTAAGCTGTAAGGATTCAAGCTGGTTATTAAGCTGGACAATAAATAGACAGGGACAGTTTAAAGAACAGGATAAAGATAAAGTTTGTGTTTGGGTATATGGCTTATTTACAGATGCAATAGGTGATTATGTGAAAAAACCTATGAAGGAATGTACAGGTATGGAGATTACACAGGAATGGCTTTATCACTTAGGTGTGCCAGTTGAGGATATTCCTGAGTTAGCAAAAAATAGTGCTGTATGTGTGCCTACAATGATGCCATATATAACAGCATTCTTTATGCCAAGAACAAAAGGTGATAGACCAGATGTTATACCTGATGGCTGTGTAAACTTTGCATTCTTAGGACAGTTTGCTGAAACACCTAGAGATACTATATTTACAATAGAATACTCTGTAAGAACAGCTATGGAAGCTGTATATGGCCTTTTTGGAGTAGATAGAGGTGTACCTGAAGTTTGGGGAAGTGTTTACGATATAAGAGAGCTTCTTGATAGTACAGTAAGATTAATGGACGGAAAATCACCACTTGATATGGATTTACTAGCACCTTTAAATGTGCTTAAAAAACCATTCCTTCATTTTATAAAAGGTACTGTAATTGAAAAACTCTTAAAAGATTATCATATTCTTTAATTATATTAAAAGGTAGAAATTTATATTTCTACCTTTTTTAATTGTCGCAAAATAGGCTAGATATAAACCACCAACTATGCTGGTGGTAGGCAAAAAAAATAGACACTTTTAGTGGTGGCCAAGAAGTATTAGTGTAATTGCCAGACCATTCAGTGCCTCTTTAGAGGCTTACAACCCAAAAAAGCCCTTATAGTGCTTGAGCAAACCACCCGTTTAACGGGTGGTTTTGATTATCGCAAAATAGTTGGGTAAAAATTCTTATAGAAAATCAAAAAACTCCTATAATAGGATTGGTATTGTAACCAAAAATAAAATTATAGGAGTTTTTTATTAGAAATGAGTTTATATAATGTTTATTAAAATAAATGCGAAAAAACTATATTTTAAATAAATTTAACCTCTGAGTTACAATTTCTAACAGAAAATTTAATTATACATCATTATATTATCAACAAAAAATTACATTTGTTTTGTACATTGTTTACATAAGTACAATATCTTTCAAAAAAGTGGAAGTATATTACTCTGTTAGTAAGTGTATGTTGTACTGTAAAATGTATCGAGAGAAACTATAGATATTTGTGTGATGATATAATGAAAGTAGAGGAATATTATGAATAGAAGAACTCGAGAAGTATTAACTCATTTAATATCAAAAAATGAATATGGTCAAAGCTCCACAATAGAGGGATTGGCAGAAATATTTAATGTTTCTAGTAGAACAATAAGATATGATATTGAACAAATAAATGATTATTTAAAAAAGAGTCAGTTAGTACCTCTTGTGCTTGATAGACAGGGAAATATTTTTGTTTCGGATAGTATACAGAATGCTAAGTCATCTTTGGAGAAGGAAGGTTTTTACTCTATAAAGCTTTCAAAAGATGAGAGAATTTGCCTTGAAGCGTGTATACTTATATGTAGAAATGATTTTGTTACCTTAGCTGATTTGGCAGAATATCTATTTGTAAGTCGTTCTACAATAGTTCAGGACCAGACACATTTAAAACAGTTATTGAAGGAAAATAAGCTATATTTGTTTTCATATCCTAATAAAGGTTTACTTCTTGAGGGAGAGGAAATACAAAAAAGACGATTCCTTTTCAAAATGATTTGTACATATTCCGATATATTTAAATATTCCACAGTATACCATCATCTTATGGAAATTTTAGGTGGACAAGAACTGCAATACATTGAAAACAGGGAGATTATAAAAAAGATACTGAGCAGTGCGGAGAAAGTTTATGGACGTTTTTTAACAGACACTTCATTTTATCAAATGAATGTATATTTAGAATTAGTATGGTTTAGACTATCTAAAAAATGCTATATTGACAGTATTGACTATATTCATAATACTAAACACTACGATATGGCTTATGATATTATGCAACAGTACGGACGTTTCGTAACTGACACTGTTCCGAAAGAGGAAGTTATATTTTTAGACTCTCTTTTAAACAAGGTTAGGTATATAAAAAAGGAAACTAATACATCTGAAATTGTGAAATTACAACTTGTTACAATGACATTTATCGAGAATGTTTCCCTAGAGATTAATGTGGAATTACAAAAAGATTATGTTCTATACGAAAACTTAATAAATCATTTGCAATCTACGTTTTTGGAAATAGGTGAAGTATCAGAAAATAATGAAATTATATATGAAATAGGCGATAAATACCCTTATTTAAAAGAGGTTTCAAGAAATAATCTTTATATATTAGAGGAGTATTTAGGTAGACCTATTTCTGATAGTGAGCTTATTTATATTGTCATACATATTTGCGCAGCCATAGAAAGAATGAAAAGCAAAACTTTACATTATTCGGTTGTCCTTGTATGTGGCAGTGGCATTGGAACTGCTAGATTTTTACAAGCAAGACTTGAAAAATACTTTAAGTTTGAAGTTTTAGACATTATATCAGCCCATTCTATTCCGACCTTTGATTTTAGTGGTGTAGATGTTGTTATTTCTACTATTTCCCTACATAATTACGATATTGATTATATACAAGTAAGTCCTATGCTATCTGATACAGACTGTATTAGAGTTGGTGATGTCATATCAAAAATATCACCTATTGAAGGAAAAAATTCTCAAATGGATAGGTCGCAACCTTTAGATGTTTTAAAACATATACGATACATTTTAGATAAATCTAATGATAATAATGATACTGTATTAGAAATAAAGTCAGCTATTAATAGATTTTTTAGTGAAAACAAAGAGCTTATGCTTTATGATATATTAAAACCTAATGCTATAGAGGTTGATGTAGAATGTTCTGATTGGAAAGATTCCATACGAGCATCTGCAAAGTATCTCTTTGAAAATGAGTATATAACACAGTATTATATTGAACGAATGATACAAAATGTTGTGGAAAATGGTCCTTATATAGTTTTTGCACCAGGTTTTGCATTAGCTCACGAATCTTTAGATTCGGGTTCTTTAAAACTGGGAATGTCTTTGATACGTCTTAAAAATCCTGTGCCTTTTGGAAAAGAGGAAATGGACCCAGTAGAATGGGTTTGTTGTTTAAGTGCTATAGATAAGGAAACTCATTTAAAAGCTATGTTCCAGCTTATGAACTTATTGTATAAAGATGAGTATAGACAGAAACTACAAGAAACTAAAACGCCAAATGAGATATATGAGCTTATTGTAAGATTTGTATATGAAAATTAAGGTTTAAAATAAAGTTAATATTAAAATATGTTTTAAAAATGCACTAGGATTATTGATATTCTAGTGCATTTTTACGTCAAAACCAAAGGTATAAATCTTTTCAATTATTCAGATTTAAAATGTATCATATATATTTATATTCTTTTTTGTTGAAAGGAGTTGTGCTGTTTTTTTGCGCTAAACGGTTTTATTATATATATAGAAAAAGTTGAAAGGAGGTAAGACAGAATGATATGGGAAGTTTTAGATGAAAATTTAATTATTCCTGAATTAGATGCTTCAAATAGTGATGAAGTGTTTGAAAAGCTTGGAGGCAGGTTAATAGAGCAAGGTTACTGTAAAGATACTTATATTAACGCCTTAAAAGAGAGGGAAAAAAATTACCCAACAGGAATAGATTTAGGTGGAATTAACTTTGCTATGCCTCATACAGATAGTCAGCACGTTAATAAGACGGCAATAGCTATTGGTGTTTTAAAAAATCCGGTGCATTTCTATCATATGGGAACAACTGACAGAGATGTTACAGTTAACTTAATATTTATGTTAGCAGTTGAAAATCCTAATGAGCATATTGGATTTATAGGAGGCTTACTTGAGTTATTCCAAGACCAAGATTTACTTGAAAAACTTACAAAAGCAAAGACACCTAAAGATATTGTTGAGATTTTTAAAGAAAAGGAATTAAAACAATAAAAACAAAAGGTAATTAAAAGGGGGATTTTATTATGGCAACAACAATTAATATTCTTTCAATTTGTGGTTCAGGTACAGTTACATCTTCTATGGTAGCAGCAAAATTAAAAGATAAATTAGCTCAGAGAGGATACAATGTAACAACAACAGAGGCACGTCCTACAGAGGCATTAAATTTAGCTCAGTCAGGACGCTTCGATATTCTTACTCACACAAGCCCATTACCAAAAGGAGATTACGGCATACCTGTTGTAAATGCTTTTAGCTGTGTAATTGGTATAGGAGAAGATGCATTCATAGACGAAGTGGTAGAAGCAATAAAATCTATTGGCAAATAATAATTTCGTAAGCAGTACATAATTTAAAAGTATTTGTAATGTTAAAAAAGTATTATAAGATAGAAATAGATAAGGAAGTGAATCACGTATGGTAGTATTAGAGTTTATGAAAGCAGTCGTGGATAATTTCGGTTCAGCGATAGTAGTTCCGTTTATTATTTTCGTTATCGCTTTAATTATGAAGGTAAAACCATCTAAAGCATTTTTATCAGCTCTTAATGCCGGTGTTGCGTTAGAAGGTTTCTCATTAATAATCGGAGCATATACACCGATTATTACACCACTTGTTGAAAATATGTCAGCTGTTATGGCAGGTGTTAC
Organism: Candidatus Fimicola merdigallinarum; assembly: GCA_017694425.1. GTDB lineage: Bacteria > Bacillota > Clostridia > Lachnospirales > Anaerotignaceae > Fimicola > Fimicola merdigallinarum. The sequence goes on along the minus strand of JADIMX010000164.1, from coordinate 7,452 downwards.
TGGTGTACAGTTAAATACATTTGACGTTGGTTGGCAGGCAACATCAGTAGTTGCTTTCGCAACAAGTGCAGGTATGATTTATTTAGGACTTGGTATCTTACTTCAGGTTGTATTATTCCTTGTAAAATGGACTAATATATTCCAGCCATCTGACCTTTGGAATAACTATTCATATATCGTATGGGGTGCTATGGTAATTTTCGTAACAGGAAGCTTCCCACTTGGTATATTATGTATGGTAGTTTTAAACCTTTACAGCTTATTAATATCAGAGTTAATTGCTAAACGTTGGTCAAAATACTATGGTTATCCAAACTGTACTATTATAGCTATGCACAACGTAGAGCCAGCTATCTTTGCTGTTATAATTGACCCAATATTCAACTTATTAGGTTTAAACAAAGTTAAATTAAATGCAGACACAATTGGTGCTAAATTAGGTTTCATTGGTGAGCCTATGACATTAGGATTTATAATCGGTTTTGCAATTGGTGTATTAGGTAATATTTCAGGATTAGGCACACTTGCAGGTTGGGGTTCAGTATTAACAGCTGCTGTTGCAACAGCTGCAATTATGGCTATCTTCCCAAAAATCGCATCAATGTTCGCACAGGCTTTCGCACCTATTACAGAGGCAGCTCGTGTGTTAATGAAATCAAACGACAGAGAATGGTATATTGCTGTTAATGACGCTGTTGGTTACGGTGAAACAACAACATTAACAAGTGGATTACTTTTAATACCTATTATGATTATTGTTTCTGTTATCCTTCCAGGAAATCAGGTGCTTCCAGTTGTAGACTTATTAGCAATACCATATATGGTACAGGGCTTAGTAGCTGTATTTAGAGGAAATATGTCAAAAGTATTATTAGCAGGTGTTATTTGGTTCAGCCTTGGACTTCTTATGTGTACATACACAGCACCTTTATTCACAGAAGTTGCTCGTAGTGCAGGCTTTGCTATTCCGGCAGGTGCAGCTATGATTACAAGTTTCAATATCTTAGGTAAACCATTATTAGGTTTAGTATTCTTAGCATTCTTATCAGGAAACGTTGTATTTATTGCAATAGCTATAGCAATCTATGCAGTATGTTTCGCGGTATACAAATTAAAACGCACAAGCATTGATAACTACTTAGAAAAACAGGCAGATAAAAATGCTAGTGTAGAAATGCAGGCATAATTTTAAAATTCCAAATAAAAGTTCTATGGCTCTTTAATAAGAGCTGTAGAGCTTTAAAATATTAAAGAGGAGGCTATTATTGTGAAAATAAAAGTAAATGAAAATACAGAAGTAGAGCTTCTCAAAAAACACAGCTTTGAGTGTTCTTGTGGGAAAAAACACGAGATGGGTATTGATGAAGTTATAATCGGTTCTAATTTGTTAGAAAAAATACCAGAAATCGTTGAAAAATACCATATGGGTAAACAGGTTTTCGTTGTAATGGACCAAATGATTTATGGATTATATGGTGAAAAAATAGAAAATACATTAAAAAAAGCTGATTATAAAGCTAAAATGAATGTATTTAAAGATAAAACAGTTTTACCAAATGAAATGGCATTAGCAGAAATGCTTATAAATATAGAAGAAGGAACTCAATGGATATTAGCAATTGGTTCTGGTGCAGTAACAGACTTATCACGTTACCTTTCTTATAAAATGAACATACCTTACGTTAGTGTACCTACAGCAGCCTCAATGGACGGCTACACAGCAGATTCAGCATTACTCTTATTAAACGGATTAAAACAGACTTGTAAAGCTACATACCCTAAAATTATAATCGGAGATACAACTATATTAAAAGGAACACCTCAAATATTATTAGCAGCAGGATTTGGTGACTTAACAGCTAAAATCACAGCTGGAGCAGACTGGGAGCTTGGTCATATTGTAACAGGTGTAGACTACTGTCCGTTTGTAGAAAAAATAGTTATGGACGCAGTGGATAGAGCTATAAAAGTATCTGACGGTATTAGTAAAAATGATGAAGAGTCAGCAGGTGTACTTTTTGAGGGTCTTATGATTACAGGTATGCCAATGCATTGGACAGGACTTTCACAGCCACTTGCAGGAGCAGAGCATCACTTAACTCACTTCTGGGGAATGAAAGCTGTTGCACAGGGACGTAGACCTCATATGCACGGTATAGAAGTAGCTCAAGGTATTGTTTTAATAATGCAGGTATATAAAGAATTTTTGGCAAAAGACTTTTCTAATATTGATGTAGATAAAGTTGTTTCAGCTCAGATAGACAAAAAAGCTTGGGAAGAAGATATAAAAGCACACTTCGGCTCAAGTGCAAGTAGTGTATTTGAAGAAAATGAATTTATGGCTTTTGATGAAGAAAGCGTAAGAAAAGAAGTAGAATTTTTATTAGCTCATATGGACGAAATAAAAGAGCGTGTAAAAGCACACTTAGAGCCATACAAAGATATTGCAGATGTGCTTAAAAAAGTTGGTTGTATTACATCTCCAGCAGAACTTGACTTAAGTCCGGAAGATGTTAAAGAAAGTATATGTTACGCACACTTTGTAAGAAAGAAATATACAGTACTCCGTATGCTTGGAAGACTTGGTTGTTTAGAGGAAATAGCAGACAAGGTTGTTTCTGTAATTAAATAATATTAAGGAGGATAAATATGAGATTTTTTATTGACACAGCAAATGTTGAAGATATTAAACAGGCAAATGATATGGGTATAATCTGTGGTGTTACAACAAACCCATCTTTAATTGCTAAAGAAGGCAGAGTATTTGAAGAAGTAATAGCAGAGATTGCATCAATTGTAGATGGTCCTATAAGTGGTGAGGTTAAAGCTACAACTGAAACAGCAGAGGGAATGATAGCTGAAGGTAGAGAGATAGCAAAAATCCACCCTAATATGGTTGTAAAAATTCCTATGACAGCAGAGGGCTTAAAGGCGTGTAAACAGCTTTCAAAAGAAGGGATTAAAACAAATATGACACTAATATTTAGTGCAACACAGGCACTTTTAGCAGCAAGAGCTGGTGCGACATACGTTTCTCCATTCTTAGGTAGATTAGATGATATTTCTGCAAGAGGTATCGACTTAATATCAGAGATAGCAGAGATGTTTAGGGTTGCAGATATCGATTCACAAATTATATGTGCAAGCGTTAGAAATCCAATTCACATTATAGACTGTGCTTTAGCTGGAGCAGATATTGCGACAGTACCATACAACGTATTAGAAATGATGATAAAACACCCATTAACAGATGCAGGAATTGAAAAGTTCAAAAAAGATTATAAGGCTGTATTTGGCGAATAATAATTAAAGAAAAAACTGTCTATTAAAAGGCAGTTTTTTTAAAAATAATGTTTGAAAAGGAGATAGTTTATATGTTAGAAGAATTAAAACAGAAAGTTTATGAAGCGAATATGGAGCTTCCAAAAAGAAACCTTGTAACTTACACTTGGGGTAATGTTAGTGGTATAGATAGAGAAAAAGGATTATTTGTTATTAAACCATCAGGTGTTGAGTATGATGAGCTTAAACCAGAAGATTTAATTGTAATGGACTTAAAAGGTAATAAAGTTGAAGGTGAGTTAAATCCTTCTTCAGATACAGAAACACACTTAGTATTATATAATGCTTTCCCAGAGATAGGTGGTATTGTACATACACACAGTCCATTTGCGGTATCTTGGGCACAGGCAAAACGTGACATTCCTTGCTACGGTACAACACACTCTGACTATTTCTATGGCGATATACCTTGTGCAAGAAATTTAACAGCACAGGAAATTGAGGAAGCATACGAAAAAAATACAGGAAATGTTATAGTTGAAACATTTAAAAATAGAGGAATTAATCCTAAATATATTCCGGCTGTAATATGTGCAAATCACGGACCATTTACTTGGGGTAAAGATGCTAGTCAGGCTGTATACCATTCAGTAGTATTAGAAGAAGTTGCAAAAATGGCTATGTACACAGAGCAGAATGACATAAGAGTAATGAGAGCCGACCAGTGTATACAGGATAAACACTTTATGAGAAAACACGGACCTAACGCATACTATGGTCAGTCTAAAAAATAATCAGTTAAAAAGGAGGAGTAGATAATGAGAAAGTATATTTTATCACCTTCATTATTAGCTGCAGATTTCAATAATTTAGAAAAAGATATTAGGTCAATAGAAAAAGCAGGTGTAACATACTTACATTTAGATATTATGGACGGTATGTTTGTACCTAGTTATTCTTTTGGTTTTCCGGTTTTAAATAGTATTAGACAAATAACAGATTGCTTTTTTGATGTGCATTTAATGATAGAAAATCCCGATAGATACTTAAAGGATTTTGTAGAATTAGGAGCTGATAGCATAACAGTTCACGCAGAAGCTTGTAAACACTTAGATAGAACTGTACAAAGTATAAGAGAGCTTGGTGCGAAAGTAGGAGTTGCTTTAAACCCTGCCACACCACTATCAGCACTTGATTGGGTTCTTGATAAAATTGATATGGTTCTTATTATGACAGTAAACCCTGGTTTTGGTGGACAAAAATTTATACCTAGTATGCTTGATAAAATCTCAGAATTAAAAAGCATTATAGATGAAAAAGGTTATGATGTAGATATACAGGTTGACGGTGGAATTTCTAGTCAAAATGTAGAAGTTGTTATGAATGCCGGAGCTAATGTTTTTGTTGCCGGCTCAGCTATTTTTGGTGAAAATACAGAAGAAAAAGCCAGAGAGTTTATGGATAAAATTAAATAATATATAGAAAGGAAATAATACTATGGATATATTAGAATTAAAAAAAGTAGCTAATGAAGTCCGCAAGGGAATATTAACTGCTACACATAGTGCTAAGTCAGGTCACCCAGGAGGCTCTTTATCATCAGCAGATATCTTTACTTACTTATACTTTGAAGAAATGAATATCGACCCTAAAAATCCTAAAAAAGATGATAGAGATAGATTTGTATTATCTAAAGGCCATACAGCACCAGGATATTATAGTGCTATGGCACATAGAGGATATTTTCCAGTAGACGAGTTAAAAACTTTAAGAAAAGTAGGTTCACACTTACAGGGACACCCTTGTATGCAACATATTGACGGAATAGATATGTCAAGTGGTTCATTAGGACAGGGTATTTCTTCAGCAGTAGGTATGGCTATTGGTGGAAAAATGGATAATAAAGATTATCGTGTATATACACTTCTTGGTGACGGTGAAATACAGGAAGGTCAGGTTTGGGAGGCTTGTATGCTTGCCGGACACAGAAAATTAGACAATTTAGTTGTTATTGTAGATAACAATGGTTTGCAGATAGACGGAAATATAGAGGACGTATGCTCACCATATCCTATTGACAAAAAATTTGAAGCCTTTAATTTCTACGTTATAAATGTAAATGATGGAAATGATATGGAGCAGATAAAAGATGCTTTTGAAGTTGCTAGAAAAGTTAAGGGCAAACCTGTAGCTATCATAGCTAAAACAGTAAAAGGTAAAGGTGTATCATTTATGGAGAATAAAGCATCTTGGCACGGTGTTGCACCTAATGATGAAGAATATAAACTTGCTATGGAAGAATTAGAGAAAGTTGGTGAAACATTATGTCAGAAATAAAGAAGATTGCTACAAGAGAAAGCTATGGTAACGCCTTAGCAGAACTTGGGAAAGAGTATGAAAATTTAGTAGTATTAGATGCAGACTTAGCAGGGGCTACAAAAACAAGCATTTTCAAAAAAGCATTCCCTGAAAGACATATAGACTGTGGTATTGCTGAGGGAAATATGATGGGAGTTGCAGCAGGCTTAGCGACATTAGGTAAAATCCCTTTTGCATCTACATTTGCAATGTTTGCAGCAGGTAGAGCTTTTGAGCAGGTAAGAAACTCAATAGGATACCCACATTTAAATGTAAAAATAGGTGCTACACACGCAGGTATATCAGTAGGTGAAGACGGTGCATCTCATCAGTGTAATGAGGATATTGCTCTTATGCGAACAATACCTAATATGGTTGTAATTTGCCCAGCTGATGATATCGAAGCAAAAGAGGCTGTAAAAGCATCTGTAGAATACAATGGACCTGTTTATTTAAGATTTGGTAGACTTGCTGTTCCTGTTATAAATGATAAATCTGATTATAAATTTGAAATCGGTAAAGGTATTACATTAAAAGAGGGTACAGATGTAACAATAGTTGCAACAGGTTTAGAAGTTTATGAATCTTTAGAGGCAGGAAAACTTTTAGAAGAAGCAGGAATTAATGCGGAAATAATAAACATACACACTATAAAACCATTAGACGAAGAATTAATTATATCTTCTGCTAAGAAAACAGGAAAAGTAGTTACTGTTGAAGAACACTCTGTAATAGGTGGATTAGGTGGAGCAGTAGCTGAGGTCTTATCAGAAAAATGCCCTACACCACTTTTAAGAATAGGTATGAATGACGTATTCGGAGAATCAGGAAATGCCGTAGAACTTATTAAAAAATATGGTTTAGATAGCGTTGGTATATATAATAAGGTAAAAGATTTTGTAAAATAAAGTTTAGTTAGTTAGTTTTATATGGTTTAGTTTTAAATAGAGATAAATTTTGATTAAGAAAGGAAAAGGGACTATGCTTTTAAGAAAAGAACGAGAACAAATAGTTGAATATGGTAAAAAACTTGTTGAAACTGGTCTTGTTGTAGGAACATTCGGCAATATAAGTTTATATAATCCAGAAAAAAATCTTATGGCAATAAGCCCTAGTGGTATGGATTACTTTAAGGTAACACCTGAGGATATAGTAATCTTAACACCTGACGGAGAAGTGGTTGAAGGCTCTAATAAGCCATCAAGTGAGTTAGATATGCACAGAATATTTTATCTCAAAAGAAAAGGTATAAATGCAGTTGTACATACTCATTCAAGATTTGCTACAACATTAGCTTGTATGAATTTATCTATACCACCACTTCATTATCTTGTAGCCTATGCAGGAAAGGAAGTTCCTTGTACACCATATGTTCAGTTTGGTAGTTGGGAGCTTGCAGAGGAAGTGCATAAAACAATGGGAGATAATTATGCGTGTCTTTTAGGCAACCACGGACTTCTTGCAGTAGGTAATAATCTTCAGTATGCTTTTGATGTTGCAGAACAGATAGAATTTGTATCAGAGCTTTATTGTAGAACCCTTTCAATAGATAAACCTAAGCTTTTAAGTGACGAGCAGATTACATCAGTCCTTGAGGCTTTCAAAACTTATAGAAAAAAATAATATAAAAACACCTTTATAAAATAGGCTTGTTATCTGTTAATATAAGATAACGAGCCTTTTAATTTTTTATCCTAAAATAAAGTTTAACCTGCTATTGTAGATAATTGTAATAGATTTATTTAGTAAAATTTGCTATTATATAAGCTGATTTAACAAAACTTATAAAAATATAAAGTTTTAATATATCCC
>JADIMX010000163.1 GCA_017694425.1 Candidatus Fimicola merdigallinarum | reverse complement strand
TTTTAAAACTTATTTGTATTAAATAAAATTAATATTAAAATTATTAGTATAAAACTATTATTTTTTTTGCATACATTTTCGTTATTTAGTATTAATAATTCGTTTTTTATTACAGTTTCCTCTATATCTTTTATATATGTGCTTGTATTTTCCTTAAATTGTTCGGGGATTTTTTCAAATTTTTCTATCTGCATATGCTACCTCCGATTTATTATTACTTTAAAATTATATTAATATAGTTGAGGTTTTATGTATAATAACAGTATTGTCAATTTACTAATTTACATTGTTATGTTAAAATAATTTAATATGAGCTAATTTGCTTTTATGTAAGTATAGTTGGATTAAGTCCTAATATGTGTTTTTATTAATGTTTTTATATTGGAGGTAACAAATGATAAGAAAATACATGCAGGATTATAAAACCATAAACCTTAAACATAATCGCTTTGATATAATAGGAGATGTACACGGCTGTTATGACGAACTTATAGAGCTGGTACATAAACTTGGATATACTAAAAAAGGTAAGGCATATTTTCACCCAGATGACAGAAGGCTTGTATCGGTAGGGGATATAGCTGACAAGGGGAATAAAAATTTAGACTGCATTAATTTTTGGATAAATCAAGTTAATTACGGTGGTGGTATGTGGGTTTATGGCAATCACTGTTTTAAATTTTATAGGTACCTTATAGGCAATAAGGTTAAACTTTCTCACGGTATAGAAAAGACTGTTGCGGAGTATAACAGCTTACCGAAAAAAGAACGAGATGATTTTAGAAATAGATATTTAAGATGTTATGAGGGAAGAAGTCACTACATTATGCTTGACAACAAGAAACTTGTAGTGGTTCACGGTTGTATTAAAGAAAAAGATATAGGAAACTTTGGCAGAGGTATAAAGACTAGATGTCTTTACGGTGACGTCACAGGGGAGTTTGACGAAAACGGAAAGCCTATTAGAAATGACTGGGCTAAGGAATACAAAGGCAAACCTCTTATTGTTTATGGTCACACTGCTGTCCTTGAGGCTAAACTTAGAAATAATACCATAGATATTGACACAGGTTGTGTTTATGGTGGCAAACTTACTGCTTTTAGATATCCTGAAAGAAGTATAGTTCAGGTTAAGGGTAAGCCATATACTGAGTATAAGGGTTCTAAAAAAATTAATTTTTTAAGTGACTAAAGACAGACAAATTTAATTTGTCTGTTTTTTTATTTTTTTTTAAATTTAATATGAAGTTTTATGTAAAAAATTAACATAAATTATACTTATAATTTGTATTTATAATGTATAATTACTTAATAAAAATACAGATACAATGTTTTTATAAGCTATTTATGGTGAAAATTAACTGTGAATAATTATGAATTTTTATGTATATTATTGACTTTAAACTGGTTAAAAGTGTAAAATAGACAGTAATATAAAGAATTTTGTTTTTCGTAGAAAAACAAAAAGTGGGCATTTTATGTATATTATAAATTGTATACATTAAAAAATATGGTGGGGGGATTTTTAGATGTTTGAATACAATAAAAGAAGTAATTTACTTGAAAATACAAAACAGGATTTTGCTCTTATTGATGTTAAAGACCCTAATCTTTATAGAGATTTTTTTCCTTATGATGAAGTACCTAAGGTAGTATTTAATCACAGGGTTGTACCTATGAATGTGCCGGAGGAGATTTGGATTACAGATACTACTTTTCGTGACGGTCAGCAATCGAGAGAGCCTTATACTGTAAATCAGATTACACATCTTTTCGACCTTATTCACAAGTTATCAGGTCCTAATGGTGTTATAAGAATGAGTGAGTTTTTCTTATACACAAGAAAGGACCAAGAGGCTTTATATAAGTGTCTTGAGAAAGGCTATGAGTTTCCTGAGATAACTAGCTGGATTAGGGCGTCAAAAAAAGATTTCCAACTTGTTAAGGATATTGGTATTAAGGAAACGGGTATTCTTGTTAGCTGTTCGGATTATCATATTTTCCACAAAATGCATATGACAAGACATCAGGCTTTAGACCACTACATATCAGTTGTTAGAGATTGTATTGAAACTGGAGTTGTACCTAGATGTCACTTTGAGGATATAACAAGGGCTGATTTCTATGGATTTGTAGTACCTTTTGCTTCTGCTCTTATGGAGCTTAGCAGAGAAACTGGTGTGCCGGTTAAAATACGAGCTTGTGATACTTTAGGATACGGTGTTACATATCCAGGTACTATGCTTCCTAGAAGTGTTCAAGGTATTATGTACGGTCTTAATAATCACGCAAATGTACCTTCTGAGTGTCTTGAGTGGCACGGACATAACGATTTTTACAGGGCTGTAAACAATGCTACTTATGCTTGGCTTTACGGTGCTAGTGGTGTAAACTGTTCTCTTTTAGGTATAGGTGAAAGAACTGGAAATACACCTCTTGAGGCTATGGTTATGGAGTACGCACAGCTTAAAGGTACTTTAAACGGTATGGATACAACTATTATAACAGATATTGCAGAGTACTACGAAAAAGAGCTTGGATACGTTATACCACCTATGACTCCTTTTGTAGGTAAAAATTTCAATGTTACAAGGGCTGGTATCCACGCTGACGGTCTTCTTAAAAATGAGGAGATTTACAACATATTTGATACAGAAAAATTACTTAAAAGACCTATTAAAATTGCAATATCTAATACATCTGGTACAAGTGGGATTGCTCATTGGATAAATAGCCATTTCCACCTTACAGGTGAGGCAAGCGTAGGTAAGAAAGACAGAGTTGTTGAAATAGTTTATAATTGGGTTAATGAACAGTATAATGACGGTCGTGTTACAGTTATTACTGACAGTGAGCTTGAAAGAGCTACCCTTGATGCTATGAAAGAAATAGATAATGATAAATAAGGAGGTTATTATGGATAAGATTACTATTGCTAAGGAAAAATTTGCGAAACTTATTGAAGAACAGCTTGTGAGAGTTGAGAGAATGAAAGCACAGAAGGATTTTGTTGATTATAGCAAAAAGGACAAAATCATAATCGGTGTTGCTGGTGGTGACGGTATTGGCCCTGCAATAACAAAACAGGCACACAGAATTATGGAATTTCTTTTAAAAGAGGATATTGAAAAAGGTAGAGTTGAAATAAGAGAGATTAAAGACCTTACAATAGAAAAACGTGTTGAATGTATGAAAGCTATTCCTGATGATGTGCTTGAGGAAATAAAGAAATGTGATGTTATATTAAAAGGTCCTACAACTACTCCTAGAGCTGGTGACCCTTGGCCAAACATTGAAAGCGCCAACGTTTCTATGAGAAAAGAACTTGACCTTTTTGCTAACGTAAGACCTGTAAAAGTTCCTGAGAAGGGCATTGACTGGGTATTTTATAGAGAAAATACAGAGGGTGCTTATACTTTAGGTAGCAAAGGTTTTGAAGTTGATGAGGATATTGCTATTGACTTTACTGTGGCTACAACAGAGGGCACTGAGAGAATTATAAGAGCTAGTTTTGAATATGCTAAGAAAAACAACAGAACTAGAGTTACTGCTGTTACAAAAGCTAACATTATAAAGGCTACTGACGGTAAATTCTTAAAGATATTCTATGAAATTGCTAAAGAGTATCCGGAAATATCTGCTGATGACTGGTACATAGATATTATGACAGCTAAGTTAGTTGATGAAAAACGTAGACAGGAATTCCAAGTTTTAGTTTTACCTAACCTTTACGGCGATATTTTAACTGATGAAGCTGCAGAGTTTCAGGGTGGTGTTGGAACAGCCGGAAGTGCTAACATAGGTAAAAAATATGCTATGTTTGAGGCTATTCACGGTTCTGCTCCTAGAATGGTACAGGAAGGCAGAGATATTTATGCTGACCCTTGTAGTATTATTCGTGCATCAGTTATGCTTCTTTCTCATATAGGATATCAGAAAGAGGCTGATAAGCTTGAAAAGGCTCTTGATATTTGTACTAATGTAGAGAAGAAAGTTTATACAACAGGTCGCTCTGACGGTGCAACATCAGAGGAAATGGCAAACTATATAATGGATACTATAAATTCACTTTAATGATATATATTTGTTATATTTTAATTGATTACATAATCAAGTATATACAAATATTTTAATATTTAGATATAAATCTTTAAATATTTATAATTCATACTATAA
>JADIMX010000162.1 GCA_017694425.1 Candidatus Fimicola merdigallinarum | reverse complement strand
AATATAATATATAAAACTATTTTTAATTTATAGCATTTAACTTTGTAATATTTATATAATAAATAAACTCCCCCAATTTAATTTGAGGGAGTTTTATATTTTATAAATAAATACTAGCTAATAAGCATTAGTATTTAATTCCGCCCCAGTACATAGGCTTTGTTATTTCAGCGATTTCTGGTAATTCTACATCTTTCATTGCCCATTTGTAGTACTCGTCAAATCCTGTACGGTCTACAATATATCCGATATGCTCTTTTCCACCTGGAGCCTGTGGGTCAATGTACTCTGTAACGTAGTCATATGTATTTAATATGATTTTTACGATACTATCCTCATCAATCCATTTGATGAAGTTTTCGCCAAGACGTGGATTTTTCTTACCTGAACGACCTAAGAGTGTAAGACGGTAATATTTCTCTTTGCTTCTTGTCCAAGCCATATTTGGACAAGCGTTTACACACTCACCACAACCGATACATTTATCGTGGTCTCTCTGTGGGCGATAGTTTACAAATGTAAGAGCACCTGTTGATTTTTTATTACAAGCCTTAACACAAGCCTGACAAGAAATACATCTTTCAGCCTCGAACTGAGGTACTGTCATACCAATGATACCAAAGTCGTGCATTCTTACTTTACCACAGTCATTTGAACAGCCTGTTAAAGCTATTTTGAAGTGTAAGTCATTTGGGAATACTTCTTTTTCAATTCTCTGTGCAAATTTTGTTGTATCGTAGCAAGCATAAGGACAGACACGATTACCTATACAAGAACTAATATTTCTTGTACCTGCTGCTGGATAACCTGCTCCTTTTTCTTCCTGATTAATATCCATTCCATCGATTAATGACTGTAATAATTCGTTTACTTCGTCCATTTTTTCGAATGGAATTCCTGGTATTTCAAAACCCTGTCTATTTGTAATGTGAAGTGTTCCGTTACCGTATGTTTCAGCAATATGCTGTAAAGCCGGAAGGAATTTTACATCTAAATGTCCACCCGGTACACGAACTCTTGATGCTGTAACTCCTCTTACTTTAGTAACACGAAACGCATTCTTTTTCAATTTCTTGGTATTCATATCCATAATAAATTCACCCCTATCAGTCTATTAAATCTTTTCCTATTGTATATGGGAATACTGGTCCATCAAGACAAACGTATTTATCGTTAATTCTACAATGACCACATTTACCGATACCACAGCACATTTTTCTTTCGTGTGAAATCCAAATATTTTCTTCTTTAAAGCCTCTATCTAAAAGAGCCATTACTGAGAAACGCATCATTGCAGGTGGTCCTACAACAATAGCTTTTGCTGTATCTATATCTTTAATATCTAATGTTGGAATGAACTCTGTAACAAGTCCAACGCGTCTTTTTGCTGTCGGCTCGCCTTTATCTACTGTTAAGATTAAGTTCATCTGATTTTCCCATCTTTCAAAGTCTTTACGGAAAAGCATATCTTCATCAGATTTGAAACCTGCTATAAGTGTAAGACCTTTATGCATTTCTGGGTGACTTCCTAAGTGGTCAATAACTCCTCTTACTGGAGAAACACCTGTACCACCAGCAACTATAACAACTTCGCTACCTGCATAGTCGTTTACGTCGAAACCATTTCCGTAAGGCCCTCTTAATAATAATGAGCTACCTTCGTATTTTTCAAAAACTTCGTTAGTAACTTTACCTACACGACGGATTGTTAAGTCGATAAGACCATCACCAATACCACTTACAGATATAGGAGCTTCACCGAATTTTGGTATAGAAACTTCGAAGAACTGTCCTGGTTTTACGTCACCTGTATACTCCATACGGAATGTATACTCGATAGGTGTATGACGAATTACTTCTTTAATTTTTGATGAAAATGGAACATAAGCATTATTATTCATTTCCAGCTACCTCCTTGCAAGCTTCACTTAAAATATTTATACAATTAGAGTAGGAGATGTATTCTGGGCAGATATCATCACAACGGCCACAACCTACACACATAGTTTCGCCAGTTCTCTTTTTATAATCTGAAATTTTATGTAAAACTTTATATCTCATACGCTCGCCATTTTTCTTACGGTATGAACCGCCACCGGCAACATCAGAATATCCATCAACCATACAAGAAGCTGCAACACGTCTTCTCTCTCCTGCTTTACCGTTGTCTGTGTAGAAAATATCCTGCATTGTGAAACAAGTACAAGTTGGACAGACAAAGTTACAACGGCCACAAGCTATACAACGGCTATCGTACTGGTCCCATAACTCATTTTTGATAATTGAAGTTGGAACACTCTCAGGGATATTAACTCTTGTTTTTGTTTCTGTTACGAATGAAGGTGTTGCGTCTGCAACTTCTGTACCCACTGATTTGAGAACATCTTCAAACTGCTCAAGTTTACAATCAATAAAGAACTCCTCGCCTCTCTTATCGATACTCATATCGTAAGTATCAATTTTATTTGTTTCTGTATCAACACAGAAGCAGTTATCAAATGATGTTGTACAACCCATAACCATAAATTTAAGTTTTTTGCGTAAACGCTCATAGTAGAAGTCAGCTGGACCCTGTCCTAAATAAATCTGGTCAAATCTTTTAATTGCGTGAAGGTCACAGCTTCTAAGAAGAATAAGAATATCTTTTTTCTTCTCAATATTTTCTCCACCAACATTTACGTGGTCTTCTGAGAAGTAGAAAAGTGTTTCAGCATTTGGAGATATTAATTCTTTTGCTGAGTACTCTGATTTTTTGTCAAATACTACTTCATCTATACTTTCAACTTTACCGTATCTTATTGAATCTGTATCTGAAAATCTACCACCACCTGCATAGCATTTTGGTGCATAAATATCATATACATTTTTAAGTTCATTCCATACGTTATTCATCTGCTCATTTGTTAAGCGATAACCCATATCTTACACCTCTTTCTTTCTTGCTATAATGTAGTAAGGAACTGCTAAGAATAAAATTCCACCTATCATATTTCCTAACGTTACTAACGCTAAATTATAGAAAGCTCCACCTACTGTAAGTGCTGAGCTTACATTTAAAACTAATGTTGTTGTGAAAAGAGTCATATTTGCAATACTATGTTCAAATCCTGTTGTTATGAAAGCAAAAAGACACCAGAATATCATTATAAGTTTTCCACTTTCACTCTTGCAACGGAAACCACACCATACAGCAAGGCATACTAAAACATTACATAATATACCTCTGAATAATAAAGCTGTTGGTCCTGAAGTAGCCTTTGCTATAGCTGATGTAGTCATAAATTCGCCAACTGCACCGTTACCTAAGCCTGTGCCTACAAATATGAGAGCAATTAAAATTGAACCGGCAAAGTTACCTAAGTAACATACTATCCAAAGTTTTATAACTTCGCCTAATGATACAGTTTTTGACATAAATCCACTTGCCATAACGAGGTTGTTACCTGTGAATAATTCGGCACCAGCTATTACAACTAAACTTAAGGCGATACCGAATGAAACACCCATTATAAGTTTTGTTGCAGGTATTCCTCCCAATTGACCACCAATTGAGAATACTAATAATACACCAAAACCTACAAATGCTCCTGCGAGCATAGATGCAATAAAATATCCTAATGGATTATTGCGTAAAAAATTTGATTTTGCCTTAGCGGCATTACACATTGATAAAAATTCTTCCTGAAACATTTTTATCTCCTTTCTTTATCTTTTATTTAACAATATCAAAAAAAAAGAAGTTGCAAAGTTGCCTGCGCAACATTTGACACTTCTTTTTAATATTTTTATACAAAATTATAAAATTTTAAACAGATTTTTTTCAAATTCGATTAATCCATCGTCACGCATACTAGCAAGTTCTCGTGTTACAGCACTTCTATCAGCACATAAGTATTCGGAAAGCTCTATCCTAGAAAATTGTATCGTAAACTCGTTATTTCCTTGATTTTTCGCCTCTATTGCAAGGTATGTCATAATTTTATCCCTAAGGGTCTTTTTAGAAACAACTTCTACTTTTTCCATAAGTTTGATGTTTTTTTCACCAATACACCTAAGCATATTTGAAATTAATTTATTATGATGAGGACAAGATGATGAACAAGTATGCATTACCTTATAATAATCTAAAAACATAATCTCTGTTTTTTCAGTTGTAATAAAAGATACCTGAGATAAGAATGATGCGCTACAAACGAAAGTTTCACCAAAGACCTCTCCTGTATGCATATGTAATAATATTGTTTTATTACCCCAGTAATCTTCTTTTATCATTTGCACACTACCTTTGCAAATGATACCTATGTAATGAATTTCATCATCTGTCATAGCCAAGTAGTCACCTTTTGAAAAAGTTTTATACGCTATATAACTACAACCCAATACATTCTTTAAGTCCTCTTTCTTTATGTTATTAAATAAAGGATATGTAGCTAACTTATCTAAATCAATCATTATTAACACTCCTCTTTACTAACTAAAAAATATATAATATTACAATGTATTTTTAATATTTTCAAGCATAGATTTACCTGCATCACTCTTAAACAAATTACTATAACTTTCAATACTTTCTTTATCCTTTGAGCTTTCATAGAAATTAATTATTAAATCTGCCTCTATAAGAGCTTGTAGCATTGGAGAAAACTCTATTGTATAGCAATGATGATTTTTTACAAGATATATAGCCTCCTCTATGTAGTCATTAGGATAACCTACACTTTCCATAAATTCTCTTACCATTTTCGGAACTTCTTTAATCTGGTTTTCTTGCGAACAATCACCG
Source organism: Candidatus Fimicola merdigallinarum (assembly GCA_017694425.1). Taxonomy (GTDB): domain Bacteria; phylum Bacillota; class Clostridia; order Lachnospirales; family Anaerotignaceae; genus Fimicola; species Fimicola merdigallinarum. Next base: position 4,777 of record JADIMX010000162.1, on the reverse strand, counting down.
TTATATTTCTCTTTGCAATATTTTATAGCTATGTCGTGAAGTATTGCAGAGGCTTTTAATATATCAAGCTCTCTTTCAGTCAATCCTATATTTTCACCTATAACCTTAGATAAGGCATACACCTTTAAAATATGTTGTGTTCGTCTTTTATGCCCATCTTCGTACATAAGGGCATTAAATAAAAGTTTTGTTTCTCTATCCATTATAATACTACCACCCATTTTTATGTAATTAAGACTTATAATACACCAAATAACTTGACCTTACAAGTATAAATTTTTATTAGTTATTTTTATTAGATAATATAAAAACAGCTCCTAACTATAAAATTAAGAGCTGTTTTTTATTAAGTTAATCTTCTTTTTTTGAATTTTTTCTACTACAATCCTTTTTACAAGAATTACAATCTGTTTCCATACAATTAGCATAAGGCTCATTTATATAATATCTGCCTTTTCCAAGTCTTTTAGCTTTGTACATAGCAGAGTCTGCACTCTTATAAAGGTCTGTATATGATTTTGTATTAATATCAATATAGGCTACACCAATACTTACAGAAAGATTTTGTTCTTTATATAAAGAATTCATATCTTTACGACAAACTTCTAAGAATTCGCTAAGTTTTCTCTCTAACACATCTTTATTGATTTTATTAGGTATAAATACAATAAACTCATCTCCACCTAATCTAGCCTTTACATCTTCCTCTCTAAAGTAATTCTCTATTATACTAGAAAATTGTTTTAAGAGCCTATCACCTTCCGGGTGACCTTTTTCATCATTAACTCGTTTAAAGTTATCTAAGTCAAAAAGAAGTAATACGCCTTTATCATTTTGTTTATCAAGGAATTCATTTATCAATTCTGTTGATTTTTCTCTGTTATAAATTCCTGTAAGAGAATCTTTTTCAGCAAGATTTATGATACGACGCATTTCCTGTGATACCTTCTCTTTTTCCTTTATTTCAGCAGAAACATCTCGTAATAAAGCATAATAAACACCCTCGGACTGCATTCGCTCAACTTTAATTTTTCTACCGCTATAGGTTTCTATTATACCAGTTACTCTATCTATACCTTTTCTTAAATTTCCATCTTCATCTAAATAGAAATTTAATATGGCTCTTTCGAATTCTTCCTTGCTAATCTCAAACATATCCGGAAGATTATCAGAGAAGAATAAGTGATTAATAGAATAGTTATATTCGTATATACCAAAACGGTTACCCATAGCAGATACAATGCCGGATATACGTTCAGCTCTACTGTCATAGTTTTTAACTAACCTATTAAGACCTTCAGCCATTTGATAAAGCTCAGTTCTATTTTTAACATCAAACTTTACATTTAAGCTACCCTTTAAGAATAACTCTAAACTTTCAACTAATCTTTCCATATCACTTATAATAAATTTACTTAAAAGTTTATATATAGAACATATTACTATTGTAATCATACATAAAGCTAAAATCCCGAAAAAAACAGTCTGTAAGAAAATAGAATTAACAATACTTTCAAGTTCAGAAATACCAACTATAAGATAATCATTAAATTCTTTCGGATAAACTAAATTTTTAACACCTTTAACTTCTATACGACCAACATCTTTATTATAAGATTTTAGTATATTTAGATTTTCTTCACTAATAGTATAGCTACTCTCTTCAGAAATATTAGTAGCACCTTTTAATTCGCCTGTATTTAAATCAGCTACAAAAATTATAAGATTATCTCTTGTTGGCATATTTTTCATAAGAGATGATACATTAAACTCTCTTATATAATTATCAAGTTTATCAGGATATACAGCAATCTGAACCATACCATCAGTTGTGCCAAAAAGTTTTACACCTATGTAAATCATTTTTTTGCCACCTAACATACTATAAGCATTTTCTTTTTGAACATAATAAGCATCTGGTTCTTTAGACTCTATAACTGGTATAAACTCATTTAAACGAGTATCACTATAAAAATTTAAACCTACACTTATATTATCACTACTAGCTACTATACTGCCATATTTATCGACAAAGAAAATATCTGCTACTTCTATTTCTTTAGCATACTCTCTAAGTTCATCATTTGTAGGGTTATTATTTGTACCTACATCTATAAGTTTAGCTATTGCTTTAGCTCTGTTTACATAGTCATCTACAAATAAAGTATTAGCTCCTTTATCACGTTCACTATTTACCCCAACTATACTCTCAACCTGATTAACTACTGTTTCAAGTGCATCTTTTTCCTCGTTTATTCGCATTTCATATATGAAGGCAGAAAAGAGAGTAATAAAAAATATATTAAATATAACCATAATTAATAAAATATATTTTCCTAATAATTTACGCATATTTTCCTCCTTCTCATATTATAAAAACTTCTTATAATCTTCAGCCGAAATAGGACGACTATAGTAGTATCCTTGTGCATATTTGCACTCTAATTCTTTAAGAATTTTTACGTGTTCCTCTGTTTCTACACCTTCCATAACAATGTTTTTATCTAAAGCTTTTACAAGAGCTATAATTCTTTCAAATAGACATTTTTTGTCATCTACATTTTCATCATCTAAAAGTTCAAGGAATTTACGGTCAATTTTAATCTCATCAACCTTTAAATCTTGTAAACTTCCAAGAGAAGAATATCCACTACCAAAATCGTCCATAGAAACTTTAAATCCACAATTATGTAATTCGTTTACACAGTTATTAAATGCATCAACATCTTCTACATCAAGACCCTCTAATATTTCTAATATTATATACTCAGGGCTTATTCCATATTTTTTTGTAATTTCACAAAGTTTTTCAACATAATCAACTTTATAGAAAAGAAGTTTTGTCTGGTTTACAGAAACAGGATATATTTCGTAACCCTCATCTTTCCACTCTTTAAGTTGACGGCAAACCTGCTCTACCATATAAAGGTCAAGCTCCATACAGAAACCGTTATGTTCAAATATAGGTATAAATTGGTCAGGGAAATAACACTTACCGTCGTCCTGTATCCATCTAACTAAAGCCTCTGCTCCACAAGCCTTATTTGTATATATATCAAATTTTGGCTGTAGGTACAACTTAAACTCACCATCTTTTAAAGCCTGATACATATTACTTTCAATTTCTCTCTGTAATTTTACAGTGCTTAAAAGATTTTTATTAAAGAATACGTAGTTTTCATTATTCTTTTTAGCCTCTTTCATAGCCCAAAGAGCATTGTTTAAAAGATGTCTTTCATCTATATTACCTGTTGAAATACCAATACTCAAACGCAAATTATAATTGTTACCATTATTTACAAAGTATTCTTTTATTCGTGTTGATATATCTTCAATTCTATTTTTTGTTACTTCATCGCTTTCATATTTTAATAATATAAAAAATCTATCAGCTATTTCTCTGCAACAATATTCACCTTCATATATAGAGCTTGATATTGTTTCTGCAATGAATTTAAGAAGGTTATCTGCTCTATCTTCACCGAAAGTTTCATTTATAAACTGGAAATTCTTTATATTAAAAGCAACCATAGAAAATAAGTCATCATTTCTTTTTTCTGCAAGCTCGCTAATTATCAATTCAAATTTATGTATATTATCTATTCCAGTAAGCTCATCTTTATATGCGATACTTTCAAGCATATTTCTACTATTTTTAAAAGCATTAAAGGCATATGCAACGAAAGCTATTACAACAATAATCATTAAAGCATATATTAATGTAGAATAATCTAAAAGGTCTACACCTACTGTTTCTATTGAATGATATGGAGATATACTAAAAATATACCAGTCACTATACTTCATAGGTGAGAAATATACACAGTATCTTTCGCCATTTGCATCAAACATATCAAAATAGCTTTCTCTATGTTCTAAAGCATTTCTTACTAAATTTTCATCAAGGAAGCTAACACTCATTCCGTATATAGAATCAGCTTGTTCATTTGAAATTCTATTATCTGTTCGAATTAAGAAATTACCCTTGTCATCTATAATATGTGTATATGAATCTTTAGTTTTATTAGTTTCAAGTATAGTTCTTATCTCATTAACATCATCATAAGCTAAAATAACACCTACAACTTTATCATTTTCAACTATAGGTGTTGATATAACAATTACACTTTTACCTAAATATTCATCATAAAAAATATCAGATACACAGTCTTCACCGTTCCAACTCTGTTTGATTATTTTTTTGAGTTTTGAATTTAAATCTGATGTGTTTTCCTTTTTTATACCTCTACTTAATGTAGCGTGATAAACATCACCATTTTTATATACAAGGGACATTCGTATAAATTTATTATTCTCATTAGAATCATCAAGACCTTGTAATAATTCATCAGATACTTCATCACTATCAAAATCTATAAAACTTTCCAATGTTTTTAATGTCTGCATATCAGCAGAAAACTGCCTATCCATATATGTTTCGTATAGTGTTGTCTGATTTACAAGATAGTAATTTACTTCTTCCTCTTGAACCTTTTTAAGCATAACACTTAAAACAATGCCACTTATAAGGAATAAAGTTGTAAGAAATATTATTACTATACTAAATATTTTCAAGTTTTTGTTAATTTTTTTATCGTTCATATATGTATACTTTTATCGTGGCAACACATATCATAAATATTTTCTTAGTGTTCCAAATACTCCTTTCTCAATTAAATAAAATTTCAATTTATAAATCCCCCTTTTATTCTATCATAAGTTTAATATTACTAAAATATATCATATTAAAATATACTAAAATAAACCACTATAATAT
>JADIMX010000161.1 GCA_017694425.1 Candidatus Fimicola merdigallinarum | reverse complement strand
CTATAATTTCGCTTTCAACATCTTCAACAATATCTAAATCAATATTATTGTCTTCAGCTACTTTTTTAATTTCTTCTATTTTAGCTTTTAATTCTTCAATAACTTCATTTTTAACATTTATCATATCTATAAACTCTTTAAATTCTTCTGGAACCTCTTCAGTTGAATTTTCATATTTACTTAAAACAACTTTACCTATTTCTACAAGCTGTTTTCTTATATCAGATTCACTTTCCTTAATTTTAAGGTTTAATTTTGTTACCTCAATTAATTCACCTGACTTTTTAGCTGCTGTCTGAGCTATTTCTCCTGATTTTTTAGCAACACCCTGTATTTTTTCTCCGAAATTATCAAATAATCCCATATTGTACACACTCCTTTTAATTTATTAATTTAATCTTAATTATACCATAAAATAAAAAAATGGTACAGTATATATTCATATACTATACCATTTATATTATAAATCAAAATCTATTTTCTGTTCTTCTATATTATGTTTATCAGCATATCCTGTAAGCATAAGTGTTAATGCCCCGTCGCCTGTTACATTACAAGCAGTACCGAAACTATCCTGTAGTGCAAATATTGTAAGCATAAGAGCTATGCCTGTTCCATCAAATAAAAGAATATCTGATATTAAACCTAATGATGCCATTACTGTACCACCAGGAACTCCAGGAGCACCAATGGCAAAAACTCCAAGAAGTAGACAGAATATAATCATAGAACCAACTGGTGGCAATGAACCAGTAAGTATATTATTTACAGTCATAACAAAGAATACTTCTGTTAAAACTGAACCACAGAGATGTATATTTGCAAAAAGCGGTATACCAAAGTCTACCATATCCTCTCTTAATACTTCTGATTTTTTAGCACAATCAAGAGCTACTGATAATGTTGCGGCAGAACTCATTGTTCCTATAGCTGTAATATAAGCAGGACCATAATGTTTTAAAACCTTTAATGGATTTTTACCTGAATAAAGTCCGGCTAAACCATAAAGAACTGCAAGCCATATATAATGACCGATAACTACTATTATTACTATTATTAAGAATGTTGGTAACTGTTTTGTTATAGAACCTTCATAACTTAATGAACAGAAAGTAACAGCTATAAAAAATGGAAGTATTGGTATAACGAATTTTTTAACCATAACAAGAACCATTTTTTGAAAATCTTCAAGTAAACCTATAAAGTTTTTTGATTTTGTCCATACAGCTGTAAGTCCAGCAACTATTGAAAATACAAGAGCACTCATTACCGACATTATCTGTGGTATATCAAGCTGGAATATAACTTCTGGTAATTCTCTAAGACCTTCTGATGATGTAGTTATAGATAAATTAGGTATAATTGCATAACCTGCTACTGCTGATATAAGAGCTGCTGATATTGAAGAAACATATGCAAGTAATAAAGCCACTCCTAGCATTTTAGATGCATTACTTCCCAACTTTGTTATAGACGGTGCTATAAATCCAATAATTATTAAAGGTACACAGAAGTTGATAAACTGACTAAGTATATATTTGACAGTAACAACTACATTCATAACAGCTTCGTTAGCTATCATACCAACTACTATACCAAGAATAACGCCTATTATAAGCTGAATTGGTAAGCTAAGTTTAAACTTATTTTTCATTTAACCTCTCCTTTTCTAAAATAATTCCTATAAAAATAGCAAAACTAATTCATACTATTTATATAGGAATTATATGCTTTGTTTTAACTTATGTCAATACCTTTTAAAATTTTAATTATTTAAAACAGTTTCTATATATTTGATATATGTATATGTTATATTTGCCATATTTTTATATCCATATATATTAGGGTGAGTTGTATCATTAACTATCATTGTAGTATTCTGATTATCCTCATTTAATACCTGTTCTAAAAGTTTATAGTCTGTTCTAGGATTAAGAACAAGATATGCTGGACATACCAATATATTTTCTTTATTTTTATATTCTTCCATTAATACCTGATTAAAATTTAATCTTGTATTTTTAGCATTATTTGTTGTTTCTGTTTCATAAAGCAATACAGGAGTATTTATAATAATAAATATATTCTTATCATATTTATGTATGCTATCAATTATTGTATTAAAGTTTTCAAATATTTCTTCATAACTATTATGACCTACTAAATTTAAGTCGTTAATTCCAAGATTTAAAACAACATAGTCTGGTTTTTCTAAATTATTAGATTTCATATAATATTCAAAATCAAATTTGTTTTCGCTATTTAAAAATGGATTTGTATATCCCATAGCTGATTTATCGTGACAGTAATTATAGGCAGACCAACCGCCTCTACCTTCGTGTTTATTATCGTCAGAACCTCTTGTACCTATAAGATTTATATTAACATTATCCTCTTTAAACATTTCTTTTAAGTATTTAGAATAATAGTCCTGATTTATTATACTATCACCTAAAAACATAACATTTATATCTCTTTCAATATCTTTGTCAGGTATATATTCAAATTCAAATGACGAATTAACTTTATTATCTACTGAATAATTCACAATAAGATTTTCTGAATTTTCTAATGGCTTAATCTTATTTTTATCAAATATATAATTTTTATTTTTAGTATTTATATCAAACTGAGAGTTTGCCTTATTTTTTCCTGAAACAACTGTGTTACTTAAATATACGTTTGAATTACCTTTTCCAGTATAATAAACTTTATTAGGTAAAACCGTTTTTATATCAGTTTTACAATTATCGCTTATAGGTATACTATCTTCAGAAAGAAGATAAAATTCTCCAAAAGGTATTTTTGTTTTAGAAAGATTTATTTGCATTTTTATAGAAGTTTCAGAATCATCATTATCACTTTCAAATACAATTTCAGTATTTTTATCTTTTATAAAATCACACTGAGAATATACTAGCTCACCTAAATATGTATTTTCGTTATTATCTTTTATATATATTTTGAGAGAATATTTATCTGAAATAATTTTTTCTATAAAATAATCGTTATCATCTCCGTTATATATATTCAAATCTGTTACTCCAGCTAACAACATATCTACATTTTTATCACCGAATGTATTAACGGAAAATATACTGTCATTAACATATGTATCTGTATAAATATCTATTTTCTGAAGGTTCTTATCAGTAAAACCTATATTATGTATGTTATCACTTGTTAAAGATGCATTAAGTTTAATTTGTAAATCTTCATCAAATGCTTCAAAAGTAGGTTCTTCTAAGAAATAAAAGAGTTTAATGGGTGAACCATTAATATTCTGATTATATAAAAATGACTTTATAGTATCAACCGAATTTATACCTCTTACATTCATAAATCTCATTATAATTTTACTGCTATCAGGTGAAAATGATATACCATCATATATAGAAGTTTTTTGAGCAGAATCGGATAAAACATCAAAATGAGTACTATATCCATTATGTATAGTTGTGCTAATAGGTGCATCACATATAAATAATGTAGTACTATCATTTTTATAACTATTCTTGTTGTACACTTCCCAATTTTCTGAACCTGTAAATTCATATACACCTATATTGCGTTCTACTCCCCATACTCCATCTTTGTTAACTATTTTATCTTTATAACTATCACTTAATTTATATAGCGGAGTTGATAATGGTATATTTATAATCTCGCCACCAGCGAAAAGTTTTAATGAACCACCCTCTCCCACACCTGCATATGTAGATATGTTATATGGATTAGTGTTGTATATAGGGTTAGGTCTTGAAGATGTCATATATCCATTTATAACAGTATTAGCAGAATATTCTCCAGCAAAAACTGTACTTGAAATCATTATTGATGCTAAAATTCCAATTAATATATTTTTTTTCAACTTTATTTCCTCCTTTAACCATACTATTATAAGATAAAACTAATTATTATACAATGGCATAATTACCCTTTTCTTTTTAAAGTTCGTATAAAATTTTTATCTTCATTAGAAACCTGCCTTGACTCTATAATTTTCTGTAAAGTTTTATTATATGTGAAATCTAAAAGATTACAATTCATTAAATAGTTAAGTGTTTTATCGGGGAATTTTATATAAAAAATAGATAATACCCAAGATATTGACATTTGAGCATAATATTCTTTTGATTTTACATTATCAAAATATTTAAATATTTTATCTATATACTGTTCATCTATAAAATAAGTCATATACATAACTATTGCAAAACGGTCATAATATTCTTTATCAGAATTTATATACTTATCTAAATATTTGAAAGTCAACTCTTTATATTCTTTTACAGATTTTAATGTATTACAAAAGCTGTCGCATATAGACCAGCAATTAATTTTAGGTACAAAGAAATCACAGTACAAAAACCTCTTATTTATATCGCAATCTATGTATCCTATAACCAACCCTTTTAACATAGTTTCTTCAAAATATATATCATCATAGTTATATATAAAATTTTCTGCTATGTCATTTTTAGCTATTTTCTTCGCTAACTTTCTTAAAAAAGGTAGTCTAACCCCTAATACATTATCTATATTAGGTATTAGCTTAGAAGAAAAAATTTTATATTCATATTCGGAGTTCTTAATAAGTTCATTTTTTATATATTCAAAATCCAAATATATCACCTCCTAATAATTATTGTTGTAATAATGCATTAAAGTTATTATAATATAAATACTAAAAAAGTAAACTATCAGGAGGTTAATATGTTAAATATTGGTTGTCACCTTTCTTCATCTAAAGGTTTTCTTAATATGGGTAAAGAGGCGTTAAAAATAAATGCCAATACATTTCAGTTTTTTACAAGAAACCCTAGAGGAAGTAAGGCAAAAGATATAGATGAAAAAGATGTACAGGCTTTGTTACAGCTTATGTCAGAAAATAATTTTTCTAAAATTCTTGCACACGCACCGTATACTTTGAATCCAGCATCTGCTGACGAAAAAGTTAGAGAGTTCGCTCTTATGACTATGGAAGATGATTTAAAAAGAATGGAATATATTCCTAATAATCTTTATAACTTTCACCCAGGTAGCCACGTTGGTCAGGGAGTTGAAAAAGGTATTGAGCTTATAAGCAATACATTAAATACTATACTTAAAGAATCTCAAACCACAACAGTACTTCTTGAAACTATGGCTGGCAAAGGAACAGAAATAGGAAGAAGTTTTGAAGAAATAAAAGCTATTATAGATAATGTAAATCTTTCAGATAAACTTGGGGTATGTCTTGATACTTGTCATATATATGATGCAGGTTATGATATAGTAAATAACCTTGATGGAGTTATAGAAGAGTTTGATAATATTATCGGTATTGATAGGTTAAAAGCTATTCATCTTAACGATAGTAAAAATCCATTTGAAAGTCATAAAGATAGACACGAAAAAATCGGCGAAGGCTATATAGGACTTGATGCTATTACAAGAATAATAAATCACCCTAAATTAAGAAATATACCATTCTTCTTAGAAACTCCAAATGAGCTTTCTGGATATAAACAAGAAATAGAGCTTTTAAAAAATAAATACATAGACTAAACAAAAAACCTTTTCAAGTATATTGAAAAGGTTTTAATTTGTCGCCAAATAGGCTACCTCATCATAATCTGCTTTGGTGTCTAGTTTAGGGATTAGTACTGGCACTACTTCTTTTTTCTCGAATTTGTTTAATTTATAGTAGAGTTTTGTTACATTTGTTAATTCTGAAT
>JADIMX010000014.1 GCA_017694425.1 Candidatus Fimicola merdigallinarum | reverse complement strand
ATCCAAGGAAACATAACCATACCTCCTTTCTATATTATCTATACTAATTATACAACTATATACGTTTTAATTCTATTAATTTTTAAAAATAAAAAAGCAGTACACAAAATCTGCATACTGCCTTAAATATATTAATAAAGTTCACCTTTAGCAAACTGTTTTGCAAAATATGTTATTATCATATCTGCACCAGCTCTTTTTATTGATACAAGGCTTTCAAGAGCAACTTTTTTACCGTCAATCCAGCCCATTTTTTCCCCAGCCTTAATCATAGAATACTCGCCACTTACATTGTAAGCACATATAGGGACATTTGTATTATCCCTAGCCATTTTTATTATATCAAGATAAGGAAGTGCCGGTTTAACCATAATAATATCAGCACCCTCCTCTATATCTGCCATAATTTCTCTCATAGCTTCTCTGCTGTTTGCAGGGTCCATCTGATAAGTTTTTCTATCGCCAAATTTAGGTGATGAATCTGCTGCATCTCTAAAAGGACCATAGAATGATGAGCAGTACTTAGCACTATAAGACATAAGTACAGTATTTACAAAACCTGCATCATCAAGAGCCTTTCTTATATATCCAATTCTTCTATCCATCATATCAGAAGGTGCTATCATATCTGCACCAGCCTTTGCATAGGATAAAGCAGTTTTAGCTAAAAGAGGTAATGTTTTATCATTATTAACATAACCATCTTCAATAAAACCACAATGACCGTGGTCTGTGTACTCACAAAGACATACGTCAGCTATAACATACATATCCGGAAAATTTTCTTTTATAACGGAAATAGCTCTAGAAACTATGTTCCCATCACAGTACGCACCTGAGCCAATATGGTCTTTATGGTCAGGTATACCGAAAAGAAGAACACCTTTTAAACCAAGTTCATAAAGCTCTTTAACCTCCTCAACAAGTGTATCAAGGGAAAAACGATAATTATCCGGCATTGACTTTATTTCTTCTTTTATCCCCTGACCCTCAACAACGAAAAGAGGGTATATAAGGTCATTACAAGTAACAACAGTTTCTCTAACCATACTTCTTATAACATCATTTGTTCTAAGTCTTCTACCTCTCATAATAAAAGCCTCCTTTAATTATAAAAGCTCCTTTAATACAGCGTCACAAACACCCTCTATTGTAGAAACTTCTGCTGTTGCATCAACCTTAACTCCATTTTTTTCAAGAGTTTCAGTTGTCTTAACACCAATAGAGAATATTTTTGAATTTATATTTTCTTTACCAACAATATTTATAAAGTTTTCCGCCTGTGATGAACTAGCAAATACTACGGCATCATATCCACCATTTCTAATATCTTCTAATACACTAGAATTTATATCTGTGTTTACTGTATTTGTGTAGGCAGTAATCTTATCAACACTTCCTCCCACTTTTTCAACAGCTTCAACAATACTATCACCTGCAATATCAGAAGTTGGGTATAAAACAAAGTCACCCTCGTGAATATTTTCGGCAATAAGTTTTCCACCCATATCACTATTATATTTTTCAGGCATAAGGTCAACAAAAATACCTCTCTCCTCAATAGCCTCTTTCGTTCTCTTACCTATTGCAAATATTTTTATATTAGAAAGACTTCTTATATCCTTGTGAAGCTTTCTCATTCTACCAAAAAAGCTATCTACACCATTTACACTTGTAAATACTATAAGGCTATACTTTGATATATTGTATATAGCATTATCAAGGGCAGTATAGTCATTAGGCTCACCTATTTTTATAGTAGGGAAAGGCATTACAAAAGCACCTTTTTCTGAAAGCACTTTCTCTATTTCGCCTATTTTATCTGTAGTTCTAGTAACAGCTATTTTCTTCTTCCAAAGCGGTCTGTATTTCTGCCACTCAATTTTTTCTCTAGCCTTTACAACATCACCAATAACAGCAATAGCTGCGTGATTTATCTTTTCTTCCTTGGCTTTTTCTGCTATATCTCCCAATGTGCCAATAATAGGTTTCTGCTTAGGAGTTGTACCCCATTGTATTACAGCAGAAGGAATATTTTTATCCATACCATTAGCCATAAGCTCTTTAGTTATATTGCTAAGGTTTTTCATACTCATAAGGAAAACAAGCGTTCCTTTAAGTTTGGCAACTGATTTAAAATCTATTTCGCCGTCATTTTTCTTATGCCCTGTAAAAACGTGAACAGATGAAGCATAATCTCTATGAGTAACAGGTATTCCGGCATATGCACAAACAGAATAGAATGATGATATACCTGGAACGACTTCAAACTCTATACCCTCATCAAAAAGCCTTTCAGCCTCCTCACCACCTCTACCGAAGATGAAAGGGTCGCCACCTTTTAAACGTAAAACGCTTTTATTCTCCCTAGCTTTTTTAACTAAAACATTGTTTATCTCCTGCTGATTAAGAGTGTGATTTTTAGGCTCTTTACCTGCATATATAAGTTCACAGTCTTCCTTTGCATAGCATAAAAGTTTTTCTGACGCAAGTCTATCATAAACTATAACATCAGCATTCTCTATTAATTCCCTACATCTAACAGTAACAAGTCTTTCATCTCCTGGACCTGCACCAGTTATATACACTCTACCTTTTTCCATAAATACATTACTCCTCTAATCTACCTGTAATTTTATTAGCCAACTTTATTCCTAACTCTTTTGCGTCACGCTTATGTCCGTCTATCTCGCCAAAAACAAGTTCCTTATCATAGTAAACACATTTTATATTTATATTATCTCCATTAACAGTAGCAAAAGCTCCAATAGGTGCGTGACAGTCTGCCCCAACAACCTTTAAAAATCCTCTTTCTGCCTGCTGACAAATATCAGAGTTTTCATCATTAATAGCCTTAACATAGTTTAAAACTCTTTCGTCATTATCTCTTATCTGTATTCCAATAATACCTTGACAACTTGCCGGTATCATTTCGGATAATTTAAACTCATAGGAAATTTTATCAGAAAGCCCTGCCCTATTAAGTCCAGCCGCCGCAAGAACAACACCGTCAACCTCTTTACCTACTTTAGCCAAACGTGTGTTTATATTTCCTCTTATAGGAACTATCTCAATGTCATCTCTAAGTCTTTTTAACTGCACTCCTCGTCTAAGACTTCCAGTACCTATCCTAGAGCCACTTTTCATATCAAAGAAAGATGTACCGTCAGCTGAAACAAAAACGTCCATAGGGTTTTCCCTTTCAGTAACTGCACCAAGTATTAAGCCTTTTGGCATTTCCTCCGGCATATCTTTAAGGCTATGGATGGCAATATCAATTTTATTATCCATAAGAGCCTGTTCTATCTCCTTAACAAAAACACCTTTTCCACCTATTTTATCAATAGACTTATCAAGGATTTTATCCCCCTGTGTTTTTATAATAACTATCTCTGTTTTCAAGTCCTTAAAAATTTCTTTAAGCATACTTTCCACAAGCTCAGCCTGTTTTAAAGCAAGAACACTACCTCTTGTACCTATTTTTAAAATATCACTCATTTAAAAATACCTCTTTAAAATATTTTCTGTTTTCTCTATATAATCATCACTATAAATGATGTCATCTTCTATAATTTCATTTAAAACTTTCTTTCTCAAAGCTAAATCTTCAATATTATCTATAACTTCCCTGCGTTTTCTCTCAAAAAACTCAATTTTAGTCCCTAGGGATAAATCTATTTTTGAGCAAAGTTTTTTTGAAAGTGCCGGAAATCCTCCGTCTGTACTGACAGTAACAGTAAGCCTGTCATTTCTCCTATGAGCTGGAAATATAAAGTCCCCAGAGCCTTTACCTGTGGAAACACTACAGAGTATACCTTTAGCTTTCGCACAATTATACACTAATTCATTAGTTTTAACATCTGCCGACGCAACAATAATAAAAAAATTTTCAATATCTTTTTCCTCAAAACTTTTATTTATAATGTTAATACCTTTAAGCTCACGTATCTCAGGTAAAAAATCCTTTGCCAAAACCGTAACATCACATTGAAAGTCTAAAAGTTTTCGTATTTTTATAAAGGCGGAGTTTCCACCACCTACAACTAAAACTTTCTTATCCTCCATATTTATAAATATAGGTAAACCTTTCAACCCACATCACACCTCCCAACAAGGTCTATAACCTCGTCAATATCTTCAGTCATAGTGCCATAGTCAATAGTCGGTCTTTTTATTATTATGGCAGGTATATTTAAAACTTCTGTTGATTTTATCTTCTCAATAAAACCACCGGCCTTACCACTATCCTTTGTGACAAGAGCTTTTATATTGTATCTTTTTATAACATCAATATTATCTTCCAAAGTATAAATACCACTACCCCTAAGTATATGGTCATCACTAAGCCCTATATTTTTAGCCTTGTTAAAGGAGTTTTCATTATCAAGTACTCGTGCATATATACGATTTTTATAGTCAGAAACCTCTTTGTACTTTTCTATATTGTTTACACCAGTAGTTATAAGTATATTGCCATCTATTTTATTTACATAGTCAACAGCTTCCTCATAGTTTTCAACAAATATGCAGTTTTCTCCACAATGCTGTGACGGTCTTTCATATCTAATATACTTTATACCAAGACTTTTGCACGCCTCTATAGCAGTTTTGGAAACATTTTCAGCGTAAGGGTGACTTGCGTCAACAACAATATTTGTACCTGTTCTCTTTAAAAAATCACACATCTTAGGAAAGTCAAGCCTTTCTTCAGATATTTCTATACCGGAAACAGAGGAAAGCATTTTTCTCCCCTCCTCCGTTGCAACAGAGCCTATAACTCTAAAACCGTCTTCGGCAAGTTTTTTTATAATATAAACACTATCTGATGTACCAGAAAAAACTGTAATATTCTTAGTCAAACTTGTACCCCCTAGGTGTTATTATCTTACCAAGACTTTCATAAGACTGACTATTTCCAATAATTATAGTTGAAAACATATCTATATGCTGTTCTTTTAGAGTATCAAGAGTACATATTGTACAAGTTTCGTCTTCACGACAGGCATTTCTAACTATACCAACAGGAGTTTTTCCACTTCTATGTTTAAGAATTATATCAACTGCCATATCTACATATTCTGTACGTTTTTTGCTTTTAGGATTATATATACCTATTACAAAGTCCCCCTCTGCTGCAAGACGAAGTCTTTTTTCAATAATGCTTAAAGGTGTTAAAAGGTCACTTAAACTTATAACTGCAAAGTCGTGTACAACAGGAGCACCCAAAATTGACGCACTGGCACAAAGTGATGTTACACCTGGAATAATCTCAATTTCTCCCTCAAATTTCATTTTATCTGCTGTTTCAAGTAAAACCCCAGCCATACCGTAAATACCACTATCACCACTACTTATAAGAGCAACTGTCTTTCCACCGTCAGAAAGAGCTGTGTTTATAGTTTCAATACATCTATCAACCTCTTTTTTCATAGGTGAAGTAACAAGCTTTTTATGTCCGTAATACTGCTTTATAAGTTCAATATATTTTGAATACCCTATAATTACTTCACTTTCCTCAAGAGCATCTAAACATCTTAAAGTCATATCTTTTCTATCTCCAGGCCCAAGACCTACAACATAAATTTTCGCTGACAAAAAACTCATCTCCTTTTACAATTAATCATTTATTTAAGTTTAAAACTATATAAAAAAAAGTCAATATTCTTTCCCAATATTATCTACATTATTTTTTATATTAAAAAAAGCTGTAAAAACAGCTCTTTTATTTATATACGGGAATAATAAGTCTTTTTCCCTCTATTAACTTATCACTTTTAAGATTATTTAAATTTTTAATTTCATAAATATAGTCCCTAATATCTGTTTTATCCCCAGCGTATTCAGAAGCTATATGCCAAAGTGTATCACCAGTATAGACTACTCTATCCTCATAATATATAATGTCTTTTTTCTCATTGTCGTAGCCTAAAGCAAAACCACAAAAACTTAAAGCCATAATAATAGTAATAAAAATAAACATAATTTTTTTCATAAATACACCTCCACAATCGAACAAAAGTTTGTCTTTGTTTTTATATAATAACAGAACATAGGTTCTTAGTCAATATATTCCTATATAAAATTCGAACATAGGTTTGAATTTATACAAACTTTATGCTATAATCATAATATAAATTTTTTTAGATTAGAGGTGAAAACTGTGCAGGACTTATCAGAAAAACAACAGCAAATTCTTGACTATATGAAAAACGAAGTAAAAGAAAAAGGATATCCACCATCAGTTAGGGAAATATGTGATGCTGTAGGCTTAAAATCAACATCAACAGTACACGGACATCTTGCTAGACTTGAGAAAAAAGGATATATAAGACGTGATAAAACAAAACCTCGTGCAATAGAAATACTTGAACAGCGTATGTCACACCTTTCATCAAGAGAGTATGTTGACGTTCCTGTAATAGGAAATATAACTGCTGGAACTCCTATTCTCGCTGTGGAAAATATCGAAGAAACGTTCCCTGTTCCTGTGGATTACGTTCACAATGACGAAGTGTTTATGTTAAAAGTAAAAGGCGAAAGTATGATTGAGGCTGGTATATTCGATAAAGACCTTATACTCGTTCGCCAGCAGAATACAGCACAAAATGGTGATATAGTTGTAGCTTTAATTGAAGAATATGCAACTGTAAAAAGATTTTTCAAAGAGGATAATTATATAAGACTTCAGCCAGAAAATCAGTCTATGTCACCTATCCTTGTAAGAGATGTTTCAATATTAGGTAAAGTTATAGGCCTTTTTAGAAAATTTTAAAAACAAAAATTGATTGTTCTTTAGGACAATCTTTTTTTGTACGCTTTTTGTGGTATAATATTAAAATATAACCTATTAAAGAGGGGAGTTTAAATATGCACAGTTTTATAAGAACAGCATCAGCCGTACCTAAACTTAAAGTGGCTGACTGTATATACAACACAGATGAAATATTAAAACTTATAGATGAGGCTCACAAAAAAGATGTTAAAATCCTAGTTTTCCCTGAGCTTTCAATAACATCATATACTTGTAGCGACCTTTTCTTACAGTCAACTCTTATTGAGTATGCAGAAAAATGCCTTAAAAAAATCGTAAAATTTTCTGCCAATATAGATATGTTTATATCTGTTGGACTTCCTGTAGTTTGCGATAATCAGACTTTTAACTGTATGGTAGCTATATGTAAAGGAAAAATATTAGGTGTAGTTCCAAAAACAAGTATACCTAATTACAGCGAGTTCTACGAAAAAAGATGGTTCTCATCAGCTGATGATTTAGTATCAAAAGAAATATCCCTTTGCAATCAGATAGTGCCAATAGGCTCTGACTTACTTTTTGCAGCCGAAAATATCAAAAACCTTACAATAGGTATAGAGGTTTGTGAAGACCTTTGGGGGCCTATTCCTCCAAGCTCTTACCTTAGTATATTCGGAGCAACAGTTATTATAAACGGCTCTGCAAGTAACGAGCTTGCAACAAAAAATGAATATAGAAGAAGCCTTGTTTCACAGCAGTCATCACGTTGTATCTGTGGATACGTTTACACTTCTGCCGGAACCGGCGAATCTACACAGGATACAGTTTTTAGTGGTCATAGTATGATATTTGAAAATGGTCGACTTCTTTCACAGTCAAAAAGATTTTCAAAAGATAGCTCTCTTACTATAGCCGATATAGATTTAGAGCTTTTAGCTAATGATAGAAAGAAAAATACAAGCTTTATGGGAAGTTTAAGAAAAACTTGTGATTCTATGAGCTTTAGAACAGTTAAGTTTAATATGGAAGAAAATAGCCTTTCAGATTTTTATAGAGAGGTTAAGCCTGCTCCATTCGTTCCTGACAATAACCATATGTTAAACGACCGTTGCGAAGATATATTTAACATACAGGTTACAGGGCTTTCAAAAAGAGTTACACACACAAATTCAAAATCCCTCGTTGTAGGTATTTCAGGTGGTCTTGACTCTACTTTAGCCCTCCTTGTAGCTGTAAAAGCTTGTGACTACTTGGGTATTGATAGAAAAACTGTTCACGGAATTACAATGCCAGGCTTTGGTACAACAGATAGAACCTACAATAATGCCTTAAATCTTATGAAAGCCTTAGGCGTTACAATGAAAGAAATATCTATAAAAGAAGCTAGTATACAGCATTTTAAAGATATTGGACACGATATAAATATTCACGACGTAACATACGAAAATACTCAGGCTAGAGAAAGAACACAGATACTTATGGACTATGCCAACAAGGAGTATGGTATGGTTATAGGTACTGGTGACCTTTCAGAGCTCGCTCTCGGTTGGGCAACATATAACGGTGACCATATGTCAATGTACGGTGTAAATGGTGGTGTCCCAAAAACTCTCGTTCGTGTTCTTGTAAAATGGGTTGCAGAAAATGAAAACTTAGGTGACGGTGCATCTGAAATACTTTTCGATATATTAGATACACCAGTAAGCCCTGAGCTTTTACCACCTGATGAAAACGGAAATATAAACCAAAAAACAGAGCAAATCGTTGGTCCTTATGAACTCCACGATTTCTTCCTCTACTATGTTGTTCGTTTCGGTTTCTCACCAGAAAAAATACTTTTCCTCTCCGAAAAGGCTTTTGACGGTAAATATGATAGAGAAACTTTAATACAATGGTTAAAGAACTTCTACAGAAGATTTTTCACTCAGCAGTTTAAACGCTCTTGCCTCCCTGACGGCCCAAAGGTTGGTACAATTAACCTTTCACCTAGAGGCGACTGGCGAATGCCTAGTGATGCTGTAGGTAGAATATGGCTTGATGAAGTAGATAAACTTTAATATAAAAATGAAAGCAGTTGCTAAATAAGGCGACTGCTTTTTTATTTATATATTATTTGAATTAACTTAAATCTTTATTTTAAAACATATATTTAATCATTAATTTATTATAAATACTATTCCTTTAATATAAGAAATCATATAAAAT
>JADIMX010000160.1 GCA_017694425.1 Candidatus Fimicola merdigallinarum | reverse complement strand
ATATATAGTATACTAATAACAGCTAAAAGATATTGCTTAACTGATATGTGGTATGTAAGAAAAAAGACAAATTTATAAGGAAATAAACTAAACTATTGAATTTTTAAATGAGGGTAAAAAACTTGAATAAGCCAAGTAAAAAGTAAAGCATTACTCTAGATATATGAGTAATAAGTCTAATATAAAAATCTATTTGGAAAATAGAATTAAATTTAATTTAATATCAATATATGAAGTAGATAAGTAAGAATATATACAATTAATTTATTTTTTAATTATAAATTTTAAGAATTTATTTAAGAAAAAATTAAAATTGTAATCAGTATATTGCAATAGCTTTTTTACAGTATTATAATGGTAAGTAAAAGATATTTTTATTAAGGAGTTTTTATATATGGAAGATACAGTTATTGTTATAATGCTAAAGGATAAAGAAACAGGATTCCTTGAAAAGGAGCTTTCTAGCTATAACGTAAGTTTAAACGAAAACCTTATATATAACACATATGCTACAGAAAAGGAAGATGGCAGTATTGAAGTTTTTATGCGTCTTACTTGTGATAGAGAGCTTTCTGACTGGGAATATGATGCTGTATTTGACTATTATGATGATGAAGTTTTAAAGCCTTATGTTTCGTCTATAGAAGAGAATGATGATTTTTTCAATCCTTGTTGGGATATTACATTTGAATTTTTGGATAACCAACATGAGATGGAGGAAAAAATTGATAAGTTATTAACTCTCCACAGAGATGAGCTTTTATCTGTGTATGAGGCGATAGCTGACAAAAGGAATGATTATATAGATGAAGAAACAGAGAATTAAAAATTTTTTACTTTCGATTCTTGTTATATCGGTAGTTTTCTGTATTTTTGGTTGTAAAAAAAATGATAATTATGAAGATAATAATATTTCTGAAAAAGAAGAAAATGATATTGTAACTTATAATACTGAAGATAAAATAGATGATTATGAAGATGAATCTTCTGACGATGAAGTTTTGGATAACCCTGAAGAAGATAACTTTAAAAATTTTGAAGATAATAAAAATGATACAATAAAAGAAGATGTTAAATCAATTCAGTCAACAGTATCTGAGATTTTAGGAATTTCAGACAATAAAAATACAACTACTGAAAACCATAAAAACAATAATAGTCATAAGTCTAATGATGAAAATTCTAAATATTTTGAACTTATAGATGGTATTGTGGATTTTGCTGATGAATTTTATAGGGATAATTATTCTAAAACACGATTAGTCACTAAAAATGGTCGTCTTTATAATAAAGCATCTGAAAATTATATCGATACAAATTATCTTATAGGTAAAGGGCTTGGTGAGGAATATAAAGATGTTCCCTGTGATATTTTACTTATAAAGCCTAGCGACCTTAAAGATTATAAAAATATGTCCATAAAAAATACAAATTCAAAGCTATCAATATTTATATCTATGAAAGTACCTTCTGAGGATAAGTATATTTTAGCTTCTTCTAGTGATGGCAAAGGTATTCTTACTTCTGATGAATACGGAAAACTTATGTATAAGTATTCACAAAATCACGGTACACCATTAGATGTAAATCCGTATTCTGAAAAATATCAGGATATATTAGGATTTATAAAGTTGTATGACGGGGCATATACTGATTATTTTGTTAGAGGTATGAAAACTGATAATAAATATGCTTTTGTAACATTGTCGCCTACATATAATACAAATGCTTTAAAGCAATATGTTCTTGTTAATAAAAATAATTTTTGGGAAGTTATGCTTTCAGATGTGCATACGGCATCAAGAGTGCCTGTGTATGTCAACGAGCAAATACCTGATTTAAACTTGGACCTTTTACCTAGATATGAAATAAGTGATTATAATTTGGCAAGTTATGATTCCAATGATATTTATTATACTTTACTTAAAAATGGGTATATAAGCGGTATGGAAGATATTACATATATAGCAGGTGCAGGTAAGTATTATTATGCCAAAGATTATAATGGGAATATTTATCTTTTGAATTATAGTGGTGGTGTGTGGCATATACGAAAGCCAAAAAATTATAAAGAAGCGTATGATATGATGATGAGCGAAGATAGATTTGCACCTACATTTATATTGCTTTATGAATAGGAGTTTTATTTGTGTATAATTTTGAAAATAAGAAAATAGTATTACCAAAAAGTAATAGTTTTAAAATATCAGAAACACTTGAGTGTGGTCAATGTTTCCGTTTCGAGAAGTTAGGTGAGGAGAAGTATACAGTTGTAGCCTTTGGAAAATTGTTACTTCTTGAAGAAAATAGTGACGGAAGTGTTACTATTTACGGAGCTGATGAAAATGATTATAAAAATATATGGGAAAATTATTTTGACTTTGTAACTGATTATGATAGTATGAAAGAATATTTAGCCGAAAAAGATGATATTCTTAAAAATGCTATAGATTATGCCCCTGGTATAAGAATACTTAATCAGGAATTTTTCGAGTGCCTTATATCATTTATAATATCACAGAATAATCGTATACCTATGATTAAAAAGGTTATTAAAAATATTAGCGAAAAGTACGGTAAATTTATATGTGAGTATGAGGGTGAAAAGTATTATGCTTTCCCTACACCTGATGAGCTTTCTGTGGCTGATGAGGAAGGTCTTATGTCTTGTAAAACAGGATTTAGAGCTAAGTATATAATTGATGCTGTTTCTAAGGTTAGAAGTGGTGAAATTGATTTTGATAAATTAAAAGACCTTTCCTATGATGATGTTAAAAAAACACTTATGACCATAAAGGGTGTAGGACCTAAGGTTGCAGACTGTGTAACACTTTTCTCTTGTGGAAAACGAAGTGCATTCCCAGTTGATGTTTGGGTTAAGAGAATAATGTATCATTTCTATTTTAACGGTGAAGATGTTGGGGTAAATGAAATACATAGGATAGCTGATGAGAAATTTGGAGAGTATGCCGGATTTGCACAGCAGTATCTTTTTAATTACGCAAGACAATTTCAGATAGGTAAATGATTATTATGCCGTAGAGGGTGACCTTTACGGTATTTTTAGTTTTTTGGGCATAAAAATAAATTGGTTTATGTTATAATACTACTTGTTTATGGTAGGTTTATCACATAAACCTTTATTGGAGCTCTTTCGGGCTGGAGGAAAGAGGTGTGAATTTCTATAATTTACCATACAGATTATTTGTTCAAAATAATTGATAAATTATGCCTTAAAATGTTAATGTATAAGTACTAACAAATGTTATAATTAGGAATATTCTTATAACAACACGCAACAAAATCTATTCAATTTTGATAGTACAGAAGATGAAAAATTATTGTGTAATATCTATATTTTCCTGATGTTCCTAACTAGATATAGCCGTAAATGACGGCTTTTTTTATTCCAGTCCTAGGCATTTTTTCATAAATTCCTCTATAATATCTAGCTTTTCCGGAGAAGCTTCGGCAAGGTAGTTTATGATATTTATAACGAAATCATTATCGCTTGTACCAAGCTTTCCTAAATTGTTGAAAAATCTATCTTCTTTATCGATTACAGCGAAAGGTTCGCCTTCACCAGTTCTGAGCCATACCTCATTTACACCAAATTCTCGGCAGATTGAATTAATTACAGCCGAAGATGGATTTCGCAACCCTTTTTCATAGCCGGTAATAGTGTTTCCTTTTACACCTATCTTCTGACCAAAATCGGCTTGGGTAAATCCCAAATTTTTTCTTATAGTTTTTATTCTAGCTTTCAAGGTTTAACCTCCTTTATATATAACATTATAGGAGTAAAAAACTGGCAAAGTCAATGTTATTTAAAAAATACTTGACAAATACTCTTTTTAAGAAAAAATAATACTCACATAGATAGTAAATGAGGTAATAAAAATGAAAACAAATGAAATTGACACCACAGTAAAAAAATATTTTAAAATTTCAAAAAGCCAAATGATTTAGAGCAAAGTAAAGTATATGGTTTTATTTGTGCATTATTAAGCAGGAAATAAAAAAGAGGGAATTAAGGTATCCCTCTAAAAAATCTTGTTTCTGTATATAGGTGTAAAATAGTATGTTTATATATATAATATTCGGCGACAATTAAAAAGGCTAGGTTATCCCTAGCCCTAATATTATTCTAAAGTTTTTACAAACTCCATAACTTCATCACTGAAGTATTTGCTACTTTCCATAATTTGGTCTAATGTTTCTCCGTTTTCGTAGCATCTTTTTATACCGTCAATAATTATTTTATCTTTTCTATTTAAGAATGTTGATACATAATCTTTAGACTTTGTTTTTCCTCTATAAATACCCATTTCTTCAAGATGTTTTAACTCATTTATATACTTCTGTGCCTCGAAAAGCTTTCCGTATATAAGAGATGTTTTATTAGATGTAAGAGCTACTTCGATAGCGCTTTCTATTCTCTTTAAAACGAAAGAGGGTGAGTTATATTTTTTATTATCAAATTTCTTTTTTGGAACACTTTTTTTAGGTGCATTATTGTTTTTATACTTAAAATTTTTATTTTTTGAAAAAGCCATTATTTCCTCCGATTATTTTTCTAAAATCATTTTTGCAGAACCATATATTCCGGCATCATTTTCTAATGTAGCTATAAGAAATTCCTTGTTTTTGCAAGGTGTAAAAGCGTATTTGTTATAGTAGTGTGAAATTTTGTCAGTAAGGAAGCTACCAGCTTTAGAAACTCCACCACCTATAACGAAAGCCTCAGGGTCTACAACAGCAGATATATTAGCAAGTGCAAATCCAAGACAGTCACAAACAAAATCTATAACTTGACAAGCTAAAGTATCACCTTCTTTTGCAAAATCAAGAACATCTTTTGCTGTAAGTTCACTAATATCTCTAAGTGGAGATGGTGTATTTTCTTTTTCCATAAATCTTTTTGCAGACTTAACAATTCCAGTAGCTGATGCGTACTGCTCAAGACAGCCTTTTTTCTTACAGTTACAGAAGTCTGGTTCATCTTTATTAACTGTTATATGACCGATTTCGCCACCAGCACCTTTAAAACCGGCTACAATTTTACCGTCTATTATTATTCCTCCACCTACACCAGTTCCAAGTGTAACCATTACAATACTGTTGTGACCTTTGCCACCACCTTGCCACATTTCGCCTAATGCAGCTGCGTTGGCATCATTTGCAACCTCAACTTTAAGACCTGTAAGTTTTTCAAGTTCGCTTTTTACATCGAAAGTACCCCAGCCAACATTTACACACCCATTAACAATACCATTTCCAGTTACAGGTCCTGGAACATCAATACCTATACCTATAACATCAGACTTAGATATTGATTTTTCTTGTAACTTATTTTCTATTGTATTTTTAATATCTGATAATATATTGCTACCGTTATTAGATTTATCAGTTACTATTTCCCATTTATCGAGTAATGTTCCTTTCTCGTCGAAAAGCCCCATTTTTATTGTTGTACCACCCATATCAGCACCAAAGCAAAATTTAGACATAAAAATACCCCCTAATAAAATTTATTTTTTGTATTTATATACCTTTGTATAAAGGTCATTGTTAAGTGTTAAAAATTCCTGTTCTGTAATAGCTCTAGGGCTACTCATAATTTTTAGTGGAAGAAAATCGTTTCCAACTCTAGTAGGTGGCTGAAGATACTTATATTCATTCATAATAAAGTTATTTCTTTTATAAAAGCCTATTCTGCGAATGGAAAAATCGTCTTCCGGATATTCAACTTCCAAAACAACAGGTCTTGACTGGGCTTTTACAAACTCATTTAACATTTTCTCGCCAATATTTTTACCACGACATTTTTCGTCAACGGCAAAATGTTCTATATATGTAAAGTCTGTTAACTCCCAAAAGGCAATAAAGCCTATTACATCATTATTATCATTTCTCTCTACATATATTGAGTAAATATCTTTATCGGCAGAAAGAAGTTTTTTTTGCCCGTCATAATCCCTCATTTCTGAGTTAGGGAAGGATTTATCCATTATTTCGAATACTTTATCAAATTCTGAAATTTTCATTTTAGAAATCATTATAAAAACTCCTAACTTAATACTTGAATTATATTTTAACATAACATAGACCGAATAAAAAGACCCTCTTTAAATTAATTAAAGAGGGTATAAAAGGTAATTAGAAACCTAAGAGAGTTCCTATATTATATATTAAGAATGAAACAATCCAAGCTGTGCAAATCCAGAAAAGAATTGCAAAAGCTGTCCATTTTTTTGAGTTAAGCTCTGCTCTTGCTGCTGATACTGCTGCGATACAAGGTACAGAAAGAAGATTAAATGCCATAAAAGCTATTGCACTAGCAGGTGTAAATGATACTGCTATAATTCCTAAAAGAGCCTGTCTTGCTATATCATCTTCGAGGGCGTCACCACCGATAGACGGATTATAAAGTACACCCATTGTTGATACAACTGCCTCTTTAGCTATAAGACCTGTAAGTATAGCAACAACAGCTTTCCAACCGTCATTACCATTTACAAAGCCTAAAGGTTTGAAGAATGGTACAAGTATATTTCCGAATACACCGAGTATACTTTCTGCTGAGCCACTTCCTACCATTTCTAATCTGAATGAGAAGTTTGATAAAAACCATATAACTATTGTTGAGGCAAGTATAACTGTTCCGGCTCTGAAAAGGTAGCCTTTAAGTTTTTCCCAAAGAAGAAGTATAAGACTTTTTGCTCTTGGGCAATGGTACTGTGGAAGTTCCATTATGAAAGGTGCATTTTCGTCTTTAAATACAACTTTTTTAAGGATTATAGCACATATTACAGCTGTTACAATTCCTATTAAGTACATTCCAAAAACAACAAGGTCTGAATTTTCCTTAAATAATGCTGCTGTAAACATAGCATATATAGGTAACTTAGCACCACAGGAGAAAAATGGTACAATAAGCATTGTTATTTTACGGTCGCGGTCGTTTTCCAATGTTCTAGCACCCATTATAGCAGGAACAGAACAACCAAATCCCATAAGAAGTGGGAGGAATGAACGACCTGAAAGACCAAAATGTCTAAATATCTGGTCCATAATAAAGGCAGCTCTTGCCATATAACCACTATCCTCAAGTATTGAGAGGAAAAGGAAAAGGCAGAGTATCTGTGGTACGAATGAAAGAACAGCACCAACACCGCCTATAATACCATCAATAACAAAACCGAATACCCAGTCAGATGCACCTGCTGTTTCGAGTAATCCTGCTACAAAGTCGCTAAAAATTCCGACACCGCTTTCTGCAAGTCCCTGTAAAAATACACCTGGGGAAGGAAGCCCCTCTATACCGAATAATGATTCGCTAAATGTAAAGTGGAATACAAGGAACATAAACACAAGGAATATAGGTATCCCTAAGAATTTATTTGTAAGCACTTTGTCAAATTTATCTGAAGTGCTTAACTCTGTAACAGCTCTTTTTCTATTTATTCTAGGTGAACAGTATTCTGTAATAAATTTATATCTAAGGTCGGCAACAATAGCCTCAACATCATTATAAATATCATTTTCCTCTATTTTATCAAGTACGGCTTTAAGCTCATCTTTGTGGTCAGATAAAAGAGGGTTTTCTAATGATATTGAATCAGCCTCAAGAAGTTTTACAGCATTAAATACAACGTGTGGAATGTTATGTTCTTCTAAAAGAGTTTGAACCTGTACGATAGCATCTTTTATTGGGCTATTCATAAGTATAGATTTTCCGTCACGTTTTTTAGATGCAGTTTTTATAGCTACCTCCATAAGTTTATCTACGCCTTTTCCTGTAAGGGCAGATATAGGCACAACAGGAACACCGAGTATCGATGAAAGACCGTCAATATCTATTGTATCACCTTGTTTTTCTACAATATCCATCATATTTAAAGCGATTACAACAGGGCAATCAATCTCAAGTATCTGTGTTGTAAGGTAGAGATTTCTTTCTAAGTTTGTTGCATCAATTATATTTATAATAAGGTCTGGAGTATCGTTTATAATGAAGTTTCTAGCGATAATTTCCTCCGGAGTGTAAGGTGAAAGAGAGTATATACCTGGAAGGTCAATTATACCTACATTTTCACCATTTTTGCTTTTATATGTACCTTCTTTTCTATCAACAGTAACACCTGCCCAGTTTCCAACGTGAGCTGTACTGCCTGTAAGTTCATTAAAAAGTGCTGTTTTTCCACAGTTAGGATTTCCAGCAAGACCAAATTGTAACATTTTTATCCTCCTGACTTATTCTTTCTCTATTAAAACAGATTCTGCTTCTGATTTTCTAAGGCTTAATTGATATCCTCTAACATTAATCTCTATTGGGTCGCCTAAAGGTGCAGTTTTTCTGTGTATTATAAAAGCTCCTGGTGTTATACCAAGGTCGAAAAGTCGTCTTCTTACAGCACCTTCCCCTGTAACTTTTTGTACGGTGCCTTTATCCCCTGGTTTAAATTTATCCAATGAAACAAGCATAATTTATACCTCCGAATTTTATTTACAAAATTAAATTTGTTATAAGATGCTAACATTAATACTATGGATATATTTTACAACATTGTTATAAAAAAATCAAGGATAAAAATTCTCAATTAAATTATATGTAATAAAATATAATAAAGTTTAGTAAGATTTATTATTGAAATTATTTACTATATTTTATAAAATAGTAAGATATCTTAAAAGTATTATAGAGGGGGTGACCTTTATGAGAAAAATAAAATCAATTATTTTTACAATCATAAGTGTTTTTATCATCACAGTTTCTGCCTTTGCTTCTAATATAACTGTAAAGCTAAATGGCGAAACAATGCAGTTTAATCAAAATCCTATTATAATGAATGATAGGGTTATGGTGCCTATGAGAGGCATATTTGAAAGTTTAGGTTATAGTGTAAATTGGAACGAAGAAAACCAAAGTGTAGTTGCAAACAAGGATAATATTACGATTAACCTTAGAGTTGGAAGTGCCATTGCAAATGTAAATGGTGAAAAGTATACATTAGATTCTCCACCTGTAATTGTTAATGGAAACACAATGGTGCCGGTAAGATTTATTTCTGACCAATCTGGTGCTACTGTGGAGTGGAACGACAGCACAAAAACGGTTTACATATCAAATCAGTATAGTTTTTCTGTTGAGGAAGCATCAAAATCTGTAGTTCAGCTTAACACTAACTTAATGCAGGGTAGTGGTATTATGATAGGTGACGGTATTATTGCCACAAATAGACACGTTATAAAGAATGCTGGTTATGTCAAAGTTCTTTTTAGTGATTATACTACATATAGTGGAGATGTAAGAGTTATAGGCTTTGATGAGGCTTTAGATATTGCTATACTTAAAATAGATAAGACAGGTAATAATTATCTTCAAATGGCTAATTCTGACAATGTAAGTGTAGGGGATAAAGTTACAGCTATAGGTTCACCTATGGGAAGATTTAATGTTGTGACAACTGGAATCGTTACTGGAAAAGCACCAAATCTTATTGTTACATCAGCTAAGATACAGCAGGGTAGTAGTGGTGGTGTTCTTTTAAATAATAGTGGAAATGTAATCGGTATGACATTTTCATACGACTCAGGAAATAACTACTTCTCAATACCTTCAAATGATATAAAGGCTGTTGCACTAGATAAAAATCTTACATTAGATGAATATAGACATTATGAAGATATTGTTAAAACTCCGGAAAATTTTAAGGTGACAAAGACAGATAAAGGTGTAGACCTTTACTGGGAGCCTATATATGATGCTGATGGATACTATGTGTATATGTCTAATAC
>JADIMX010000159.1 GCA_017694425.1 Candidatus Fimicola merdigallinarum | reverse complement strand
GGAGATGTGTATAAGAGACAGATACTAGCACATCTAAATTTCAAATCAAAACCACCTATTAAATTAGTACTTTGCTAAACACCTTATAGGTGTTTTTTCTCGTTATAAACATTTAATAGGTATTTAATAGTCTTACAGTTACACTAATATTTCTTACCTAATATAATTTTATTATATTTTTTTATTTTTCTATAAAAATTTTATATATAGCATATTAGAAGAAAATCAAAACCAATAACTAAACGGGTGCTTTGCTAAAACCCTTATAAGGCTTTTTGTTTTAAACCTCTAAAAATGTACTGAATAGCCTAGCAATTACACTACTATTTATTACCTCTTATAATTTTATTTTTAGTTGCTATGACAATTTTATTCTATTATAGTTTTTTATTTTTCTATAAAATTTTTATCTATAGTCCAATAGACAACAATAAAAAGAACCCGTTAAACAGGTGCTTTGCTAAAACCTTTACAAGACTTTTTCTTGTTTCAAGCCTATAAAGATATACTAAATAGCCTAACAATTACAATACTATTTATTACCTCGTATAATTTTACTTTTAGTTGCTATGACAATTTTATTCTATTATAGTTTTTTATTTTTCTATAAAAATTTTTACCTATAGCCTATTCGGCTACAATAAAAAACACCTATTAAACGGGTGCTTTGATAAAGACCTTATAATACTTTTTCTTGTTGTAAGCCTATAAAAATGTACTAAATATTCTTAAAATTACACTAATGTTTCTTACCTTATATAGTTTTACAGCCTTTCTACGGCAATAAAAAAGTGCGACCTACAAAACTTTAGGCCACACTAATATTTACCCTCTATCTCCAAGTTTAAGTGATGGTATAGCATTAAGGTCTAAGCCATCTCTTATTCCTTTTATATACTCATAATACCCTGCTGAACCTATCATTCCTGCATTGTCTGTACAAAGCACCGGTGACGGAACTGAGAAGTAAAGTCCATTTTCTTCACAAGCCTTAGAAAGAGCCTCTCTAAGTGCAGTATTTGAGGCAACACCACCAGCAAGAGCAACTTTAGAAACGCCCTTCTCCTTTGATGCCTTTATAGTCTTTGCAACTAAAACCTCAACAACAGCTTTCTGGAAACTAGCCGAAACATCTTCAGGCACAACAGTATTACCCATCATTTTTTCCTTATTTATATAGTTTAAAACTGCTGATTTTAAACCACTAAAGCTAAAGTCGTAGCTATCCTCCTCAAGGAAAACTCTAGGAAACTGTATCGCATCAGGATTACCCATTTTAGCAATTTTATCAATTTTAGGCCCTCCTGGGTATCCCATTCCAAGAACTCTAGCTACCTTATCATAAGCCTCACCAACAGCATCATCTCTAGTACGACCCATAATTTCATACTTTCCATAGTCCTCTACATATACAAGGTGAGAATGTCCACCTGATACTACTAAAGAAACGTATGGAGGTTCAAAGTCCTTATTTTCTATATAGTTTGCCGAAATATGCCCTTCTATATGATGAACGCCGATTAAAGGTTTGTTTAAGGCATAGGCAAGAGCTTTAGCCTCTGAAAGACCTACTAATAAAGCACCTACAAGGCCTGGACCGTAAGTAACAGCTATTGCATCTATATCATCAAAAGTAACATTAGCCTCTTTTAAAGATTCTTTTATTACAGCATCTATATTTTCAACGTGCTTTCTGGAGGCTATTTCTGGAACAACTCCACCATAAAGCTTGTGTAAATCTATCTGTGATGAAATTACATTTGAAAGAACGTATCTACCATTTTTAACAACTGCCGAAGATGTTTCATCACAAGAGCTTTCTATGGCAAGTATCAAAACATCATCTTTATCCTTAATCATTTTAACCTCCTTAAAAAATAAAATTATAATCCTTTTGTTATTATATCCCTTATTTTTTTTCTGTCAAATTTTTGTTTCTGCCTTGTAGTTTCAAACTCCACCTTATATGACATCT
Source organism: Candidatus Fimicola merdigallinarum (assembly GCA_017694425.1). Classification (GTDB taxonomy): domain Bacteria; phylum Bacillota; class Clostridia; order Lachnospirales; family Anaerotignaceae; genus Fimicola; species Fimicola merdigallinarum. The sequence continues at coordinate 6,735 of JADIMX010000159.1, read as the reverse complement.
TAAAAACAAATCTATTCATAATTGTTATAATAAAATTGCCAATAGATAAAACCGGAAAAACATAGAGTGCAAAAGCACCCCCTATAGCATAAACACTTTGACATAGAATAATAAAGAAACTACCTATCATATAGTACATATATGTATAACCCGAAACCTTAAGTATCTGACATATATTATAACCGAAAAATACTGCTAAAGATATTTTACCTAAAAATACAGCAATATGTATAATAAGACCTATTATAAAAGCAATAGGTAACCCTATTATAGATATGGCAAAAACAAAGAATAGTATAATGCCTAAAAGATAAACAAAATTTCCAAGTGCTATAACCTTTGATGGCTTTTTTATCATAATCATAGCACCTTGCTCAACCCTATTTTTAAATATTTTTAGCACAAAAAGACCTATTACAATGTGAAAAATTCCCGATGCACATATCAATGTAAAAACGGGAATTTCTAATAAAAATTTAATAACTTCTTCTAATCCTAATGCTATTAATATCTTCTGTGCTATAATTACAGTACCTTCACTAAAATTTATTATATCATTAGAATAATCTGCACTAAGTCTTAAAAATAATATACCAGTAATAACTGCCGTATATATAACTATTATATTAATAAGTTTTAATTTGTTATCACTATTCATATATTAAGCCTTATTTAGTACGTTTCTTATTTCTAATCATAATAAACTGTGTAGCACATATAAGGGTAAGTATCGCAAGTATAATTCCTATTGAGTTTGCAAGGGTACTACTAATAACGCCAATAAATGTATCAGCAGTATTTTTTATTATATTTCCCTGTTCTGTAATATTCATAGAAATAGGAATAAGTTTTGAAACAGTATCACCTATATACGGATTACCTAAAAGAGATTTCATAATAGGCTCTCTATACATAACAAGCATTGTGCCTGTGCCAAAAAGAACAGAAAATGTTCCCCATATAACGCCATTCACTCTACTTTTTATGGTACATCTCCCGTTGTTATCAATAGAAATGGTGCTAATTTTAGCTAAAACTTCAGCTTCAAAACCTAATGGTGCTTCATAATCAGATAAAATTTTTAAATCTGATATAAGGGACTCATATATAAAAAAACTTTCCTTACATTCCACACACTCTAAGATATGACTATTAAGTCTTTTGGCATCACTTTCAGACAACTCATTATCCATATACTTCATCATAAGCTCTTCAGCTTCACTACATTTCATTAATTGTCACCTGCTTTCTTTTCCCATCAAAATATCTTTTAGCATTTTTCGTCCTCTAAAAATTCTATTCTTTACCTTAGACAAAGGTTCATTTGTTATATCGGCAATATCCTGATAAGAAAGACCTTGCTTATGGAAAAGCACAATAGGTATTTTATACATATCAGGAAGGGAATTAAGGGCTTTTTCAATACTAAGTTTTTCTTCTTTTTCTATATATTTGCTTTCAGGGGTATTGTTTTCAGGTAAATCATAAACCATATCATCAATACTTACAGTTTCGTGCTTTTTCTTTCTCCTATAATCTATGACGTGGTTTGTGCTTATTCTTATAAGCCAAGTGGAAAACTTAAACTCCGGCTGATATTTATCAAGATTTTTATAAACCTTTATAAATATCTCTTGAGCAAGGTCATTTGCCTCCTCAGAATCATTTACCATTCTAAGCACTACCGAGTACACAAGATTTTTATATCTTGAAACAAGCTCGGCAAATGCGTCATTATCCCCATTCAAAGACATTTTTACCAATTCATAATCATCAGTTTTTTTCAACATAGCTACCCCTTTTTAAGTTTTAAAGAAAACTTATCTAATAATACGTTAAAATGTAATTTCCAGTCTGTTACTTATCCTCAAAATAAAGTGTTTTACACATTCTATCCTGACCTACAATAGTATTTTCAAAAATACATTTAGCATTATCTACAAAAAGACTAGGTTCTGATAATGATGGGCTAAAATGAGTAAGCCAAAGCTCTTTTACATTTCCCAAAGATGCCAACTTTCCAGCCTCTGAAAAAAGCATATGCTTATTTTCAACAGCTTTCTGTTTTTTCTCATTTTCACCATACATACCCTCGCAGATAAAAAGGTCTGAGTTTTTAATAAATTCAGGTATAGTCCTTACAGGTCTACTATCAGTACAGTATGATACAGAAATGCCCTTTCTTTCCTCACCCATAACCATACTGTCAGTTATAATGTTGCCATCAATATAAACTTTGCCCTCTTTTTGAAGTACAGACCACATTTTTCTAGGTATGTTAAGCTTTTCAGCCTTTTTAATATCAAATCTGCCTTTTCTTTTTATATCTATTCTATACGCAATACACTTTATTGTATGGTCTACAACTAAGCCATTTATACAAAAACCATTTATACAAATAGGCTCTTTTGTAGATTCATCTATTTCAATATACTCTATAGGGAAAGGTATTTCAGGTGCGATACACATAATGCCCTCTACAATTTTTTTAAGTCCCGTTGGTCCAATTAATGTTAACGGTTCAATTCTTCCTGAGTTACCTATTGTAAGGAGCATACCTGGAAGCCCTGATATATGGTCAGCGTGATAATGAGTAAAACATATTACATCAATAGCCTTAAAACCCCAACCAAGAGTTTTTAAGGTAACCTGAGTACCTTCGCCACAGTCTATAAGAAGAAGTCTACCATTTAACCTTCCCATCATAGCTGTAAGAAATCTTGATGGCATAGGCATCATACCGCCTGTGCCAAGAAGTGCTATATCAAGCATTAAAAATCATTCCTTTAAATAAAATCTAAACATTAAATGTTTTATAGTTGTATACAGTATCTTCAATATTGTTTACATACTCCAAATGCAATTTTTTTATATCCCAAAGATACTTAGCAAAAAAACGCTTAATAGGATTTTTAGCATATATTTTTTTACAAAATATAACCTTTGTTTTATTTTTACCAATAGGATAAAATTCAAATTCAAGCCTACCTATAAATTTTTTATTCTTTATAGCAAGTCTATAAAATTTATACTTATCCTTATCCAAAATTTTAAACTCGTTTATATTACCATTTTTGTAGTACTCTATAAAATATTTACTATTTTTTTTAAACTGTACTAAAGATAAATCCGACCTCCACTCATAATGAGATGGGTCAGTAATTAAATCCCAAATAAATTTAACATCACAATCAAATATTCTACATATTTTGGAAGCCATACATTTTTTCATAAAATCACATTCCTTCCTGCATACTTTAAATATTTTATCATAAAATAGACTTTTTTTATAGTATAAAGATATAAATATGGAATTTATAAATAAAAAAACGAGCTATGAATAAATAGCCCGTAATAATTAATCAATACTTATGTCTTTAGGGTTTTCCATATGTAAAACAATAGCTTCATAAACATTTATGGCATTTCCGCTTTCCATATTATTTAATATATTAAGGTGTTCTTCTATAGTTTTTTCCATACGTCCCTTATGATTTAATGAGTGAATTGCAAAATTTCTCATTCTATATACATATGAGCTGAAAAGATTTTTAAGCTCATTATTATTTATATGGTTAACAATAGTTATATGAAACATCATATCGGCTTCAAAAAAATCTTTCAAAGAAATATTAAGAGATTTCTTCTGAATATCTATAAGCTCTCTCAATTTTTTAAATGTATTTTGAGCCTTATCACTTTCATATTCGTTAGCAATTTGTCTAGCACAGTACCCTTCTATAGCTGTACGTATTTCCATTGTATCTATAAAATCCTGTAATTCCATTTTATGTAGACAAAAACCTTTATTAGGGATAATATCTATATATCTTTCTTGAGAGAGATACTGTATAGCATCTCTTACCGGAGTTCTTGAAATTCCTAATTCTTTGGCTATTTTAGTTTCTGAATAAATTTCGTCATAATTCATTTCTTCATTTATGACTTTGTTTTTTATATACTCATAAGCCTGTAACTGTAATGGCTTTTTATTATCCATATAATAAAACCTCTCTAACTTAATAATAGACTTATGATTATTATACGGCTTTTTTATATAATATACAATATAAAATGACAAAGTATGTTATTTATATAACAAAAGAGGTGGCATATTTAATACACCACCTCTTTAAATTAAATTTTATTAAACTTAAATGTTCTTTCTTTGGATTCTATTTCCCAAGCTATTCTACAACTTTCTTCAAGCTCCTCTAAGCAATAAAATGCATCAAGCAAATTTTTACCACCTACAACTGGACCGTGATTTTTTAATAAGAATCCATCACTTTTTTCAACATTTTGTTTAAATGAATCAAATAGCTCTTGTGAGCCTGGTTTAGCATAAGGTACAAGACCAACTGTACCTAATTTCATTTTAAGATATGGTGTGTATTCTGGCACGCAGTCAATATCATTGCTATGCTCTGCACAAGACCATACTGTTGAATAAAAACTATGTGTATGTATAACAGCCTGAATTTCATCATCTTTATCATACATTATTTTATGTATAGGAAATTCTTTACTAGGTTTTGGACCTGATATTAACTCACCATCTAAAGATAGAACTGAAAAGTCTGTATTTTTTAAAGTTCCAAAACAAGTACCACTTCCAGTTATGTATATTTTCCCATCATATTTAAAGCTCATATTTGCTGATGAACCACTAGCTTTATTTCTTTCAAAAAGACTGTGTGCAATCCACACTGCTGTTTCTAACATTTTATCTTCCATTTACTTTTCCTTTCTAGTAGCATTTAAAGCTCTATCAAAAAAATCTTCCTGTCCAAAGTTTCCTGATTTTAATACAATACGTATTCTCATATCACTTAAAGGTGCCATAACAGGTACTCCAGGAGCAATACTCTCACCTATTTCAAAACTATTGTATCCAAGTTTTTTAACAACTGCACTTGATGTTTCGCCACCGGCAACAATAATTCTTGTATAGCCAAATTTAACACATCTATCTGCTAACTCTGATGTTGCACCCTCTAATAATTCAGCTATTTCCTCTTTTCCTGATTTCTGTATTTCTACTACATTACTAGCAGTGTCAGAGCTGTATATAAGAACTTCATCATCACTATTTTCTTTTATAAAGTTCCAAAGATTATCAACTGTTTCTTCGCCTTTTAATAACTTAATTGGGTCAATTTTATAAGACTTATATCCCTTAGCCTTAAAATCTTCAATCTGACCTAAAGTAGCTTTAGAACAGCTTCCTGCAAAAACAATGCCTTTTCCCTCTGTACTTGTATCAAGAATCTTATTATCGCTATCTGAAATAGATTCTTTATATTTTTCTGCTATAGGTCCTAATATACCTGAACCACCTGTAAGAAATCCTATATCACCAAAAACATCTGCTATTTTTTTACCGTCTTCGTCAGTTGTATAATCTGGCACTACGTAAAAATGCTCTTTATCTTTACCAAAATCATTAATAATATCTAATATTTCAGATTTGCTCTTTTTAAGCATTTCTTCATTTAAATTAATAGTCTTATATTTTCCCTGTGGTTCCATAAGTTTTGCTATCTCAGACTCCCACATAGGTGTAAGCGGGTGATTTTTCATATGTGTTTCAGAAAGAGGAACTCCATCTACATATAAAATACCATTTTTTACAGTTCTCTTATTTACTGGCAATGCTGGACAAAGTATTGTATACTTTTCCTCAAAATTTTCAAGTACTGCATCTGTTACAGGTCCTATATTTCCCTCTTTTGTAGAGTCAAATGTAGAGCAGTATTTAAAATATAAATGTTTAACTCCCATATCCTTAAGCCATTTAAAAGCTTTCATAGAGTCATTTACAGCATCTTTTGTATTCTGTGTTCTACTTTTTAAAGCTATTACAATAGCATTACAATTAGGAACATCTCCCTCTGGAATACCATTAAAAAGAATTGTTCTAAGACCTTTGTTTATAAGGAATGATGCAGCATCACTAGCACCAGTAAAGTCATCAGCTACGCAACCAATTAATATATTACTACTCATATTAAGCTTCCCCCTCTATTTCTGCAACAAGTTTTTTGAGTAATTTTATAGAGCGTTCAGCACCCTCTCTAACATCTCCGTCAAATGCCTCTGTACATATAGCACCATCATATCCTAACTTTATAACAGGTGTTAGAACTCTTTTATAATAATCATATAATTTATCAGAAGGGTATCTTCTTTCCTCTCCAACTCTCTCTGCTATGTGTATATGATATATATATGGAATAGAATACATAAGGTCATCTAAACCTTCGTTTTCCATATTCATATGATATATATCAAATACTATTTTAAGATTTTCTTTATTCATATCGGCTACAAGCTCTGCACCTTCTCGTATTTTAAGCCCAAATTCGCTTTCTGTCCTATTTAAAGATTCGTACATAACAGTAATGCCATATTTTTTTGCAACATCAGAAAAGATATCTAAAAACTGTTTCGCTTGTTCCCAAGCCTTAGATTCATCATCACCATACTTAAATTTTCTGGATTTAGGAGAGCCAATTCCTATTGCTTTTATATTTAACTCTTTACCTCTTTGACATAATAATTCTGCATAATCCCTTGCTTTATCAATGTCAAATCCCTCTCCTACAAAAGTTATATCCGGTGTAAGTGCTGCGTTAAAACCGCAACACTTAACACTACCTTTTTCTATTGTATTTTTAACTTTTAAAAACTCATCTTCGCTCATATTATATATTTGGTTTCCCGCAAGTTCTA
>JADIMX010000158.1 GCA_017694425.1 Candidatus Fimicola merdigallinarum | reverse complement strand
ACTATAACTAATATAATTCTGCAAACCTATATTAAAATCATATACTATTTTTTAACTATATTTCTTAATCAAAACCACTCGTTAAACAGGTTGTTTACTAAAGCCTTATAAGGCTTTTTTATAGTTATAAACCTTTAAAAAAGGTGATGAATAGTCTGACAATTACAATAATATATCTTGGTTGACATTAAAAGTGTCTATTTCTTAACTACTTACTATATAGACCCATAAATGGGTCTATATATATTTTTAAACTTATTTAGTCATTTATTATATCTTATTATAATTGATTTTTTATACCTTCTTTTATTGTATTTTGATTTCTACCTACTGTATCTACATAGTATCGTCTGCATCAAAAATGATTATTACCATATTTATATTTTAAATTTACATACCTATCAAATATCATTAAACTACTTTTATTTTTAAATAAATTGTAGAAGGTTTTGTTATTAAATATATAAATAGTTTATCGCATACAAACGGAGATTCGAATATCATATCCCTAGTATAGGAAATGAGAATATATGAGAAAATATTAAGAATGTTGTGTTAAAGGAATTAAAATAATATGGGTATAAACTTGTAACGACCATATACATATGTTATTAGAAGTACCAATTTTATTTTTTGCTGTCACAATAATTATATCCTATTATATGAGATTTTTTACCGATATAGCCTATTTAGCGACAAAAAATAAAAGCCGATATGATATCGACTTTTATTCTACACTATTATAATTTTCTTCTCATAGAGTTTAAAACAGCAAGTACCGCAACACCTACATCAGCAAAAACAGCTGACCACATTCCCGCTATACCTAAAGCACCTAATATAAGTACTATAAACTTTATACCTATGGCAAATACTATGTTCATATTTACAATTTTTATAGTATTTTTTGAAATCTTTATTCCGTCAGCAATTTTAGATATACAGTCATTCATTATTACAACATCAGAGGCTTCTATTGCAGAATCAGAACCTATGCCTCCCATAGCTATACCTATATCAGCCCTAGCTAAAACCGGAGCATCGTTTACACCATCTCCAACAAAGGCTGTCTTTCCTTTGCTATTTTCAAGTATATCTTCAAGTTTTGAAACCTTATCTTGCGGTAAAAGCTCTGCATAATACTCATCAATTCCGAGTTTATCACATACTTCTTTTGCATTTTCTTTATTATCACCTGTAAGCATAACAGTAGTTTTTACACCTACATCTTTAAGTTTTTTTATAGCCTCAAAACTATCAGATTTTATAATATCCGATACGTTTATACTGCCTTTGAAAACTCCATTTTCAGCTATATAAACCACACTTCCGTTGCCTTTATTCTCTATATATGAAACATTAAACTTTTTCATAAGTTTTTCATTTCCGGCAAGTATTTCACCTTTACTACATAAGGCTTTTATACCCATACCACTTATTTCTTCGTATTTTTCACACTTTAAAGGCTCAATTCCATTTTCTTTGCAATGCTCCATAATTGAGGTTGCTATAGGGTGGTTTGACATAGCCTCTGATGTGCTGGCTAAAATAAGCAAGTCATTTTCAGTTGTATCTTTACTTGTAATTATATTGCTTACCTTAAACACACCTTCTGTTATAGTTCCTGTCTTGTCAAAAACAACATTTTCTAATTCAGCAAGAACTGTAATATAGCTACTTCCCTTTATAAGCACACCATTTTTTGACGCCTCCCCTATACCTGAGAAAAATCCCAAAGGCACAGATAACACAAGTGCACAAGGACAAGATATTACTAAAAATGTTAATGCTCGCATAACCCAAATAGTTAAGTCTTTTTCAGGTGTTATAATAGCCGGTATAAAGGCAAGAGCTAAGGCAGAAAATACGACTGCCGGTGTATACACTCTAGCAAACTTTGTTATAAACTGCTCTGTTTTTGATTTTTTAGAAGATGCATTCTCCACAAGCTCCATTATCTTAACAACAGTAGACTCACCAAATGTTTTTGTGGCTTTTATTCTAAGGATACCATTTACATTTATGCTACCACTTAAAATACTATCATTTACAGAAACTCCTCTAGGTACAGACTCACCAGTAATTGCTGATGTATCGACACGACTTTCACCGTCAACAACGATACCATCTATTGCAACTCTCTCCCCTGCTTTGACTACTATAATATCGCCAACTGATACATTTTCAGGCGAAACTTCTAAAATCTGACCGTCAACTTCAACATTTACTTTATCAGGTCTTAAATCCATAAGACTTCTTATAGATTTTCTTGATTTTTCAACTGCCATATGCTGGAATGTTTCTCCCACCTGATAGAAAAGCATAACGAACACAGCCTCCGGAAGTTCTCCAAGTATTATAGCACCTATCGTTGATACTGACATAAGAAAGTTTTCGTCAAACACATTTCCTCTGAAAATATTTTTAACAGCAGTTAATACAACGTCATATCCAAATACGATATATGAACATATGTAAAAAGGTACTGATATTAAATTTTCTTTACCTAATACAGATGCCACTAAAAATAGAATTATACCAGCTGTAAATCTTACTTTTATACTTAAAATTTTATTTATAAAGCTATCCTTTTTTTCTTCTTCACTATGTTCACAACAAGAAGATTTACAAGTTTCACTTCCCTTTATCTCAACATTAACATCAGGTTCAAGTTTTTTAACAATATCTTTTATTTCATTGTACACCTTTATTTTACTTGCACCCTCTGATAAAGTTACTTTCATTTCCTTACTCATAAAGTTAAGATTAGCATTAGAAACATCAGGTAATTTACTTGACATATCCTCTATTTTTGATGCACAATGTGAGCAGTCAAGACCTTTCATAACTATTACAAAAGGCTCATCATTTTTTAACTCATATACATTTACATCTGGCTCATACTTATTTACAATATTCCTTATACTACTTAAAACAGTACTATTATCCTCTAAAGATTTTATATCCATTTCCTGTTTCATAAGATTAAGAAATACATTTTCATCACCAAACATAGCTTTGGCATCACCTTCAATTTTCGCACCACAGTTGGCACAAGTTAAACCGTCAACCTTTATCTTTACATTTTTCATAATATCACCTCTTTTATTTTTCTATATGAACACCTATTCATATATATACTATTTTTTTAGGGCAGTTACAACTGCCCATAAAAATAATTTACTTAATATATCCTCTTTTATGACCTATATGACTTATACCTGCCTGAAGAACATCTTTAACGTGGTAGTCATCAAGGGAGTATATAACCACTTTTCCATCTTTTCTGAATTTTACAAGGTCATTTTGTCTTAAAACTCTAAGTTGGTGAGATACAGCTGACTGTGTCATAGATAATTTTTCTGCAATATCTCCAACACACATATCACCTTCAAGTAAAAGTTTCAAAAGTTTTATTCTTGTGGAATCGCCAAAAATCTTAAAGAAATCAGCAACATCATATATAAACTCATCATCTTTTTCCATATTTATATCAGAAACTTCACAACAAGATGTATCTAAAACTTCGTCAATATCTTTATTTTTCTTACTCTTTTTTCCTTTAGCCATATTAAGTCACCACCTTTATATGAACAATTATTCATTTATTCTAATATTATGATAATACTTTAAAATTTAATTGTCAATACTATCAAGCCATTTTTTTAATTTATTATACTGTCTTACAGTATCGATATATCCTGACTTATAAATTTCAAATATTTTCTTTTTATCCTTTTCAATTCTTCCCACATTTACTGGATTTGTAGGTCGTATAACGAAAACTTTACCCTCTTTTTCAAGTTTTTCTACAAGCTCCACTTCTCTATTATAATTTTTATATCTATCAGATATAGCCTTTGTAAGACCTTTGAAATTTCTATATTTAACATTAGAAATTTTCTTTGTCATTTTAGATGGTTTCTTTCTATAGCCTTTATTTCTTGTAAGTATTACTATATTATAATCGTAACCGTCTTTGATAGCTCTCTCTATAGGTATTGATGATGATATTCCACCGTCCATATAGGCTTTGCCGTTAATAACCACTTCTTTACCTACAAAAGGCAAGCTACTTGAGGCTCTTACAGCCTTAAAAAGTTCTTCTATTGAGCATTGGCTTTTATAAAAATATTCATTTTCACCAGTAACACAGTTTGTAACTCCTACTGCCAATTCCTGAGGTGAGTTTTCAAAAAATTCAAAGTCAAAAGGTAAAAGTTTTTCGGAAAGCTCTCCAAATATAAAGTCGAAACCGAATATATCACCAGTTTTAATAAGATTTCTAAAACTTAAATATCTTTTATCATTTATAAATTTTAATGTCATTTCCTTATCTCTGCCCTTTTGGCCGGCTATATATGTAAGGGCGTGACAAGCTCCTGCTGAAACTGCACATACATAGGGGAAAAACAAATCTTTTTTTATAAAAAAGTCTAGCACTCCAGCAGTATACATTCCTCGCATTCCTCCCCCTTCAAGTATTATTCCTACCTTTTTCATATAATCCCACTTCTTTCTTACATTATTTCAAGTTTTACTTTCGTTCCACATACCTTAGGTTTTGCTGGCGTAACAATAAGTTTAACCGGCATTCTCTCTTTTAACTCCTCAACGTGTGTTATTATTCCTACGTTTAAATGTTCTTCGTGAAGTTTTTCAAGTGATGTCATTACTGTATCGATAAGATTTGAATCCAGTGTACCAAACCCCTCATCTAAGAAGAAAAATTCAAGTGGTGCATTGTGTGACATCTGTATTTTAGACGATAAGGCAAGGGCTAAAGAGAATGATGTTAAAAATACCTCTCCACCTGAAAGAGTGTTAACATCTCTTTCATCTCCACCACTAAAATTATCTCGTATAATAAAATCACTGTCTTTAAGTTCAAGGGAATATCTTCCCGAAGTTATATGAGAAAGTCTTTTTGACGCCTCTTTTGTTATGTAGTAAAGCTGATTTGTTGCTATATACTCAACAAATTTTTTGCCTTTCATAACTTTTTTAAGGTTTTCGACAGTATCATTTTCCTTTATAAGAATTTTTTCCTGCTGTCTTAAGCTTTCCACTTCTTTTATGCCCTTATTCATAGTTTTTATATTATTTTCTTTTACGGCAATATCTTTTTCAATATCCTTTTCCTGATTTGACAATTCTTCTTTAGATTTTTTAAGGATTTCAACTTCCTCTTTAGTTATAAATCTGCCATTTATTCTACTGTTTACAGTTTCAAGTTTAATTTTAAACTGTTCATAACTTAAATCGAAAGATTTTATATCTTCATTTATACTGTCTATTTCCAATTTACTTCTATACCAAAGATTAACTTCATCAAATGTATTAAAGTTACTGTTATTTATTTCATTATCAGCCAACTCTTTTTTCTTTGGCAAATCTTCCTCAAGCTGTTTCTTTACACTTTCTATATTTATATAGCTTTCTTTAAGTCGTTTTTCCTCTTCAGCTATTGTATCAAGTTGAGTTTTCTTTGATTTTTCATCTTTTTCAAGTAAATCTATATCACTATTAATCTGACTTAACATATGGCTAGGCTTTTTATCGCCACACACACTTTTTATACGTTCAGTATTTAATTTTATAACCTTAGCCTTTTCTTTTCCCTCAGATTTAATCTTTGTAAGCTCTACATTGATTTTAGCCACATTTTCTGAAACTTCCTTTAATTCTTCAGAAAACTTCTGACGTTTTTTCTCTGATATAGCTTTTTCTTTCTCGGCTCTGTCCTTATTTTCATTAAGAGTTTTTATATTTAACAGCTCTCTACTTACATCATCAAAGTTTTTAAAATCAAGATTTTTACTTGATATTACACTTTTAAGCTTTTCTATTTCTTTATTATTTTCAGATAGCTTAGATGTATTTTCATTCTTATAATTATTATCGTTTCTTATATCGCTTTCAATCCTTGATATGCTTTGATTTACATCAGATAATTTCTCAGATAAAACTCGCTCCTTAATAGGCAATTCCCTTATATTCCTATTATATAAGGCTTGTCTTTCCTTTAATTCATTAAGACTATTTTCCATATTTTCTAAACTATCTGCTAAATATTTTTCATCAATAGATTTAATTTCTTCAATAAGTCTATTTCTAGTTTTTTCTTTATCATTAAAATCAAAATCTATCTGTATAAACTTACTTTCAGCCTCTGAATACTCTTTGTTTTTAATTTCAAGAGTTTTTTCAGCCTCGGATAACAATATTTCGTTTATAGCCTCTGCTTTTTTAGGGTGTTCCAAAGAGCCACAGACAGGGCATCTCTCACCATCTTTTAATATTTTAGCAAGGATATACGCCATATTGCTATTTTCCCATTTCTTAACTTCTTCTGAAAGTTTATTCCTTTCCACTTCAAGCAAAGATTTATTTTCTCTTAAAACTTCTCTTTGCTGTGATAAAACATTAAGACTAGAATTAAGGTTTTCAATTTCTCTCTTTTTTAATATAGCCGAGTTAAGATTTTCAATAATATCTTCAGAAACTAGATTTTTATTATTTTCTTCAATTTTATTCTTTATGTCTAATATCTGAGAATTTAATGATTCTCTTGATTTATTAAGTATTTCAAGCTCTTTATTATTATTTTCTATATTTAAATCATAAGTTTTATTTCTTTCAATTAAAGATATATTTTCGTTATCAATCTTATTTATATCTTCGTAAGCTCTATAAATAATGTTTATGTCATCTACATAACCTGAAGAAACACTACTTTCTTCTATTGTTTTTGAAAGTTCATCAATTCTACTATTTTCTAAGGATATACTGTTTTCTAGTTTACCTTTATTGTTTTCTAAATCCTCAAGGTATTTTTTTCTAGATGAATATTCTTTTCTAAGTTCACCTATTTCAACTTCATCACTTAAAATAGTATTGTATACGCTTCCCATTTCCTCAACCTTAGACTTTAAAGCTATAAGATTTGAGTGTTTAATATCGTACTCTTTCTTGAAATTTTCATAATTAGATTTAATATCTGAAAGTTTATTGTTGCATACACTATGCTTATATTTTACCTTAGAAAATTCTTCAGTTGTATTTTTAAGCTGTGTTTTACACTGGTCAAAAGCATCTATATATGGCTTTATCTCAAAAGCTCTCTGCATTTTTAAAACATCAACTCTATTTTTTTCCACATCTTCTTTTATATTATCAAGCTCTTTTAATTTATCCTCATAGCCTTTAGCCTCACGTATATCAGAAAAAAGTATATTACCCTCATTATATTTTTCTTCTGCGTTTTTACAACTTATTTTAACTTTTTCAAGGTTTTCTTTAAGGCTAACTATTTCACTTTCAAGCTCTGATATATTTTCCTCCGATATATCTCCGTATACATCTATTCTAGCCTGTATATCCGAAAGACTGGCATAAACCTTTTTACTTCTACGGCTTATACGCTCCTCCATATCTTTTCCGTACTTCTCAAGATGAAATATTTTTTCAAACATTTCTCTTCTTTCTTTTCCTCTAAGTTTCAAAAACTCGCTAAACTTACCTTGTGGAAGAACCACAGAACGGGAAAAGTTATCAAAACTAAGGCCTATTATCTCCTCTATGGCACTATTTACTGTTGATGTCTTATCTTCAAGCACAGTAATAGAACCATTTTTTTCTGACATAAGCCTTACATTACTTGTATTGGCAAACCCATCACCATTATTTTTATAAGTTCTCTCAACTATATATGTATCGTATTCATCACCAGATTTTACTGCAAACTTAAAGTATATGTAGGCTTTATCACTATCCTTGTTTATAAACTCCTTTGTCCCTCTTACTATTTTTCCATAAAGAGCAAGGGTTATGGCATCTAAAACTGATGATTTTCCACTGCCTGTAGGCCCAAATATTCCGAATATACCTCTTTTAGTAAGTTTTTCAAAGTCTATTGTTTGCTCCTCCAAAAAACTATTTAAACCGGCTATTTTTAAAATCAATGGCTTCATTTTTTAAACCTCCTCCATAAGTTCCATAAAAAGTTTTACAATATCCTCTGAAGGTTCTACATTTTCCTCTTTAAAATAGAAGTCTTTAAATTGATTTTCAATACTTTTATCCTTAATATTTTCCACTCTATCCTCTTTTTTGTTTTCAGATACATTTACAAAAATCTCTACAATATCTTTTTTAAGACTTCTCATTTCCTTTATTTCGCTTTGGTTTAAAGTCCTATGGCTATTTATAACTATGTAAACCCAACTGTTTTCTTCTGACTTCTCTCTGCACATTTCAATAGCATCTTCTATACATTCAAAAGTCCATTCCTCTATAGGCTTATAGTTTGTAAGCTCCACTTTCCTTACGTTTGGCTCACTCATAGGCTTTAAGTCAACTATATTTACCGAATTTTTATAGCTTATTTCCCTTTTATTGTACTTAATAGGAGAACCACTATAATAAGCCCTCTTATTAGTTCCACTTACAGTTTGTGGTTTATGAAGATGACCTAAAGCTATGTACTGAGCTTTTTTAGGAAGTGCTGACGGCTCTACTGCTAAAGCTCCCCCTAGCTGTATAGGTCTTTCTGAACCCACTTCCTCGCCACCTGCAACAAAAAAATGTCCTATAGCTATATTAATATCACTATCAACATAGTTTTCTTCAAGTTTTGAAAATATTTTTCCTACCTCTTGGGAGTATGTTATACCCTGCTCCTCCTCCCTAGATATATCGGTATGTAAAATCTCGCCCAGCCTTTTCTCGCTAGGGTAAGGCATAGTTATAACTCCTACAGTTTCATCACCTATCTGTATTCTAAAGAAACCCTCACAGCTATCTTTTATTGAGTAATAGCCATAATCTCCGTTTTTAGTCACGCTTTTAGGAAATCCTTGTACTATTATGCTATGCTCATACATAAGGCTATCCGGTGCTTCCAGTCTTTCTGGGCTATCGTGGTTACCAGCTATAATTATTATAGGTCTTTTACCATTATCTGTCAGTTTTTTGCAACCTTTATAAAAAAGCTCCTCGGCAGATGATGATGGGTTTCCGTTATCATAAACATCTCCAGCCATAACTATCAAATCTACATTTTCATTATCACATATCATTGAAAGCTCATCTATAAACTGACGTTGCTCTAAAATTCTTGAGTTTCCCTCTAAATTTTTGCCAAAATGCCAATCAGAAGTATGTAATATCCTCATAAATAAACACCTCCATATAATTCCTAATTTTAAAACAGCACCGGAAAAAACCGGTGCTAATCTATATCTATATTAAACTTTTATATCCATAATATCACAAAAACCTTTAGCAGAATTTGAAAGTGCAACACCTTTAAGTTTTACAAGACCTACACTTCTAGGTGGCACAGGTGGTGTAAGTGGTATTTCAAATATATTTTCGTTATCTATTGCCTTTGTAAACTCTTTTATTGTAAATGTTAAACCTAAGTTTATCTTTACAAAGTCTAAAAGTATATCGCTACTTCCAAGCTCAATTATAGGGTGAAGTTCTATACTATTTTCTAATGCAAACTTATCTATATATCTTCGTGTGTTGCTTAAATCTTCCAAAAGAAGCAAAGGATATTTGTTAATCTCACTAAGTTTTATGCCTGTTTCGGCAAGCTCCCTGTACTTTGAGCCACCTACAAGACAGTCGTGAATTTCAATACACTCTATAATATCAAATTCGTTAGAATTCTCTATTGGGAGATTTACAAAACAAAGGTCAACACTACCATTTTTTAAAAGTTTTAAGGACTCATATGTTGTCTTATTTGTAACTTTAATATTGATATTAGGGTAAATATTATTAAACTTTTCAAGGTAAGGCATAAGATAATTAGCTATTACTGTATCACTAGCACCTATTCTTATTTCGCCGTCCTCAAGATTTACCATTTCAAAATATTTTTTCTCAGCTGTCTTTATAAGGCTTAACGCTTGTTCTAAATATTCATAAAGCATACTACCCTCAGGAGTTGTTCTAACACCTTTTGTAGTTCTTATAAGTAAAGGGCTTCCCATTCTATCTTCCAGCTGTCTTACAGACATACTTACAGCCGGTTGTGATATGTAAAGCTCCTTAGCTGCAGCAGACATATTCCCTGTACGCACAACAGCACAATAAATTTTGTACAAATCCAAAGAAATATCTAGGTTCAAGTTTTCTCCTTTTTTCAATATAATCCCCCCAAATTATAAGTAAAATTTATAAAGTGCAATAAGAATATTAATATTACTTATTGCACTTACTATTATTA
>JADIMX010000157.1 GCA_017694425.1 Candidatus Fimicola merdigallinarum | reverse complement strand
ATTTTATGTTTTTATCTACTAATTAATAATTTATGGTATACTTAAAGTGTAATATATTTTGGGATAAATTCTTTTAAGGAGTGGTTATAAAATGAAAAATAAAAATATACTTAAAAAAACAGCTCTTTTGAGTGGTATTATAGCATTACCTGTACTTTTATCCAGAGGTTCTTTTAAGTTATCACAGTTTAGTTGCAAAGATACTGATGAAGAAGGCTTTTTCTATGACTCTAGCTTCGGACCTATACACTACAATATAAAAGGTGTAGGTGAGCCTTTACTTTTAATTCACAGCGTTAACTACTTAGGTGCATCTATGAAAGAATGGGAGCAAAATGTAGACGAGCTTTCATACAAATATAAAGTAATAACTATAGACTTACCTAGCTTCGGTAAATCAGAAAAAACTAAAACAACATTTACAGCCTATAACTATGCACTTATAATAAATAAATTTATAAATGATGTTGTTGGTGAACCTTGTAATGTAATTGCATCTGGTACTTCCTGTGGTTTTGCCCTTATGTCAAACAGACTTGAAAGTGGCAATATTAAAAAACTTATGCTTATAAATCCAACAGGAATTACTGAAAGCGATATTCCTCAGAATTACGATACAAGAATACTTAGATTACACGAAATGCCTTACTTAGGTACTATACTCTACGCTTTAAAATCTTCTAAGGCTAATATTAATCGTATGTTGGAATCAAAGGTATTTTACGGCAAAGAAAATATTACTGACGATTTTAGAGAAAAATGTCGTCTTTACGCTCACAGAAAAGGTGTTGACTCAAAATTTGCTTTCGCATCATATGTATCAAAATTTATGGATACTGATATAAAAGCTACATTTGAAGGTACAAAAACTCCTCTTTACGTTGTTTGGGGAGAAGAAAATGTTGTAAGCCCTATTGAAAATGTTGATATTTTAGAAGAGCTTAGACCTGATGTAACATTTGCTATATTTGAATACACAAGAATGTTACCTCACTACGAAAACAGCGAAAAATTTAATGCTATAGTAGAAGAATTTTTTAATTAATTAAATAAAAAACCTGTCGAATTTATTCGACAGGTTTTTTATTATGCACTATAACCATAAGGGTTATGGTCTATATATTTTACAAAGTACTCCTCTAAAGAGCCTATATCATACTTTTTCATTCTTTCAGCTATATCTGTTCCAACGTATGTTATATGCCAAGGCTCAGCTTTATACCCTGTTATATATGAATTTTCAGCTGTATATCTAACTATAAATCCATACTTCCAAGCATTTTCATTTACCCAACGACTAGCCTCTGTGCTACCAAAGTTTTCAATGCTCATATCAGTTGAGGCAATATCTAAGGCTCTGCCTGTGTGGTGTTCACTGTATCCTGCTCTGGCACTGTATGTATCGGCAAGTTCCTTGCCATCTTTCTTTACATACTTTTTGTATAAATCTTTCTGATAATCTATTGACCTATATGCAGAAATAAGATTTATCTCAATACCCTCTGACTTTGCGTTTTCCTGCATTTCCATAAAGGCTTTTGCTGTTTTATCAGTCGCAAATTTTCCACTAGATATTTCAACAAGGTTTTCAGGCTCGTAATTATTAGGAAGATAATTATACTTATTTACAAGAAGTATGTCTTCATCTGTATCTTTTATCTTCTGTGATTTATCGTAAAATTTTCTGTCTACATTGGCATTTACAAGCCATATAACATCTTCCGGTGCAATATCAGGATTTTTAGCAGAAAACTTTGTGTATCTACTTAAATTGTCAGCTTCGTAATAATATACATCATCATACATTGAAAAATCGTGACTTGCACTTTCGTTTTTGCTATCGTTAAAGCCTAACATAACTCCTATTTTCTCAATAAAGCTCATATTACTTCTGTGAGCATAATCGTCTGTATATCCATAAACATTGGCAGAAAACATTAAAACTGCAACGGTACTTACAACTAATTTTTTTAAGTTTTTATTCATTAAATTTCTACCTCCTCATTTGTATTACTTCTAAAATAATAATGTAATAAAAATATTAAAAATTTTCAAACAAATTCTTAAGGAGTGTTTAAAAATAATGAATGAAATATATAGCCAAGAACATATGGAGGAAAGTATAAAAAAGTTTGTAGACGGTATAAATAGACAGGATACACGTTTTATGTCTTTTATGAAAGCTGAATTTGTAAGATGTAGCTTAGAAAAAAAGGAGCTTACACTAAAATTCAAGGTTTTAGAATGGGAGCTTAACTCACAAAATAGCCTTCACGGTGGTATAATATCCTCTATGTTTGATAGTACCTTTGGTTTTTTAGGCCACTACTTTTCAGACAATAGATATATAGCAACTATTTCCCTTACAACCAACTATTTAAAACCTATTTGGAAAGATGAAGAAATAGAAGTGCGTGTTAAGATTTCATCTTTAGGCAAGAAAGTTATAAATCTTATGGGCGAAATGGTAATACCTAAAAGAAATGAAACTATTGCCGGAACTTCCACTGCATCATTTATGATTTTAGACCACAAATATAAATAAAGGTATGGAAAAAATTCCATACCTTTTTTCTAAAGCTGTCTAAAGCCTTTACCTATAATCTCACTTGTATTTGTAATAAGTAAAAATCCTTTAGGGTCAACAGTTTTAACGTATTTTTTAAGCTCATTAGCCTCATATCTTCTAAGGGCCGTAAGTATAACCCACTTTTTCTCATCTGTAAAAGCACCTTTGCCCTCCCATATGGTAGCACCTCTGTGAAGCTCATAGTTTATAAACTCGCAAACCTCCTTAGGCTTTGTTGTTATTACTGTAAAACTTTTTCTAAGGTTTATACTCTCTATAACACTATCAACAACGACAGATTTTAATGCAAGTCCTAAAATAGAGAATAATCCCGTTTCCATATTAAATACAAATATTGTAGAGACAGAAATGAGAAAATCAGTACACAACAGAGCCTTTCCTATGTCAAGCCTTGTATACTTCTTCATAATCATAGCAACTATATCCGTTCCACCTGTACTGGAGTTACAGTTAAAAAGTATGGCACTTCCGGCACCAGGGAATATAACACTATATACAAGCTCAAGCATTTTATGGTCAGTAATAGGATTACTTAAAGGAACGGCTATTTCAAAAACTCTTATCAACAGTGAAAACATTACACTACTATACACAGTTTTTAATCCAAAACCTTTATCCAGAAATATAAATCCAAGTATAAGAAAAACACCATTTATAATAATCACAAAGGTTCCCGGTGTAATACTTTTAAACAAATGACCAAATATTACAGAAAGACCACTTACTCCTCCTGTTGAAAAGTTATTAGGAAATTTAAAAAAGTATACGCCAACAGCAACAAGAAATATACCTAAATTAATAAGAATAAAGTCAGTTATCTTCTCTTTCATAAGCAATACCTCATTTTTTAATATCTTGTATTATAATAAATCACTATTGCTACTTTGTAAATAACTATGTATAAATTTATCCACAACAATATTATTAAAATGTTATCCACATCTACACCTTTATTTTTATACTGGCTTGGTATATATTATCCTTATACATATCCTCAAAATTAACATCTAGCCCTGTTTTTCTTATAATATCCACAGAACGCTTTATTGTATTTCTGAGAAGTCGTGTATCTGTTACCTTTCCTTTTAAAACTTGATTTTTTACAGTAACCCTCTTATTTCGTCTAATTATTTCAAGCTCTTTTGACACCAAATTTTCAGCTATCTTAGGGCTTATATCATTATCTATTATGACTTTTAAAACTCTTTTTTGTGCCTCTACATCAGGTATTTTTAAAATGGCTTTTGCGTGCCTTTCTGTAAGGTTATTTTCTATTATCATCTGTCGTGTTTCCAAATCCAGCTTTAAAAGACGTATCTTATTTGATATTGAAGAACCTGTCTTATTAAGCATAGTAGCTAACTCTTCTTCGGAAAATTTATAATATCTTAAAAGGCTTTCATACCCCTCTGCCTCCTCAAAAAAGTTAAGATTTTGGCGTTTTGTGTTCTCTATCATAACCATTAAAGCACTATCTTTATCTGTCAAAGAATGTATTATACAGGGTATACTTTGAAGTCCTGCCATTTTAGATGCTCTAAGTCTTCTCTCCCCATAAACAAGCTCATAAAAACTTTTATTTATAACTCTTACACCTATAGGCTGTAAAACTCCAAACTTTTTTATAGACTCGGAAAGCTCTATAAGTGACACCATATCAAAATATCTTCTAGTCTGATACGGATTAGGTCGTATCTCATCTATCGGTATATTGTGAACCTCATTGTTGCTATTTTTTCGCTTAAAATCACAAAATTTTATTACTGAAAGCAACACTCTCACTCCCTTATCATCTTTTTACAAATTATACCATATAAAGAAGCTTTAAAAATATTTTTCAATATATAAAAACCCCAGTATTTCAACAAAATACGGGGGTTTCACACTTATTTTATAGGATTTTTTGTAACCTTGCCTGCTTTTCTAGGATATGCTTTCGGTGTCTGTCGAACTTTTTTTATTATAACAAGGCTATGTGTTATATCACTTTTAGGTATATCTATCTTTTCAACACCTATAACCTCTCCACCTAGCTTTTCTAAGGCTTTTTTGCTTTCCTCTAATTCTTCTTTAACATCTGGCCCTTTTAATGATACAAATGCACCTCCAACTTTAACGAAAGGTAAGCAGTACTCCGATAATACAGCAAGGTTGGCAACTGCTCGTGATATGCACATATCGTACTGTTCACGATACTCACCGTTCTGACCACCGTCTTCTGCCCTTGAATGTACACAATTAACATTTTCTAAGCCTAAGCTAGATACAACTTCTTGAAGAAAGTTTATTCTTTTGTTTAAAGAGTCAAGAAGTGTTATTTCTATATCCGGAAAAGCTATTTTTACCGGTATGCCTGGAAAGCCTGCACCTGTGCCAACATCTATAACTGTAGCACCACTAGGTATATCAATCTTTGAGGCTATTGAAACACAATCAACAAAATGTTTCTGTATTATGTCCCTATCCTCTGTTATGGCTGTAAGGTTTATTTTTTCGTTCCATTCCAAAAGCAAGTTTTTATACATCATAAACTGCTTTATCTGGTTTTCATTTAAATTAATGCCTAATTCTTTTGAGCTATCAAAAAGTAGTTTTTCTATATCGTTCACTTATATCTTTACTCCTTTTCTATCTGATAAATCTTCCATTTACCAAAGTTATCCGGTTCATTTATCATTTTAAGGTTTATAATCTCTATTTTTTGCTTAGAATGTCTTTTTACTGCTATAGATACCTGTTTTAAAAATGGGCTTTCCTTAGAAACAGATATAAGACATTTATAGCTTTTTATACCCTCAAATACAGAGTATATCTCCTCAAAACTTAAAAACTGAGAAACATTTTTACTTATATATCCCATAGCCTCATCAAAGTACTTATTTTCCAAAGCTTCAAGGAATAGCTTTACTGTTCCATTTTCGTTTGGTATAGAAAAAAAGGGACTACCATTTCTATTAACACATATTCTATTGCCTATTTCCGTTTTACCTTTGTGTATATATATTTTTCTAGCTTGGCTTTTTCTGCCTTTGCTAAACTCTATAAATGGTATATTCATACTTGCCACCCCCTTAAAATCTATATACTACATTAATTACTTCTTTTCATCTGCTCCATATATACGAGTAATACAGATATATCTGCCGGTGAAACACCTGCAATTCTTGAGGCGTGACCTATTGATGCTGGTCGCATAGCGTTTAACTTCTGCTGTGCCTCAATACGAAGTCCACTTATTGTGCTATAATCCATATCCTCTGGTAAAAGTCTATTCTCAAGCTTTTTAAACTGTTCCACCTGATTTAATTGCTGTTTTATATAGCCCTCATACTTAATCTGTATATTAACCTGTTCTTCCACTTCTGCATCAAGGTTTTCAGGTCGTTTTTTATCGATAGGTTTAAGTTTATAGTAATCAAGCTCAGGGCGTTTTATAAGCTCTGAAAGTCTTACACCGGATTTTATAGGAGTTGAACCGTATTTTTCAAGTAATTCTAATGTTTCTTCTTTTGGTGAAACGATAACACTTTGTACTCTCTCGATTTCTTCTGCCACAAGTCTTTCTTTCTCAAGAAGTCTTTGGTATCTTTCCTCTGTTACAAGACCTACTTCATAGCCAAGTTTTGTAAGTCTTTGGTCGGCGTTATCCTGTCTTAAAAGAAGTCTATACTCTGCCCTTGATGTCATCATTCTATAAGGTTCTTTACTTCCCTTTGTAACGATATCGTCTATAAGAACACCGATATAAGCATCAGAACGCTTTAATATTAAAGGCTCTTTACCTTTAACGTACTGAACTGCGTTTATACCACCGATTATACCCTGTGCTGCTGCCTCCTCGTAGCCACTTGTACCGTTAAACTGACCTGCACTAAAAAGACCTTTTATATCTTTAAATTCAAGGCTTAATTTAAGCTGTGTAGCATCTATACAATCGTACTCTATGGCATAAGCTGTACGCATAATCTCACAATTTTCAAGTCCTGGAACACTTCTATACATTCTAAGCTGTACATCTTCAGGTAAAGATGTTGACATACCCTGAACGTACATTTCGTGAGTATTTTCACCTTCCGGCTCGATAAATATCTGATGACGATTTTTATCAGCAAAACGAGTAACTTTATCCTCTATTGATGGGCAATATCTTGCACCTGTACCCTCAATTACACCGGCATACATAGGTGAACGGTGTAAGTTTTCTCTTATGATATTGTGAGTTTCCTCATTTGTGTATGTAAGCCAGCAAGGTATCTGTTCACGATATATATCCTCAGGCTTATTTTCAAATGAGAATGGCACTATTTTTTCATCACCGTACTGTGGCTCCATTTTTGAAAAATCAACTGTACGTCTATCTATACGAGCCGGAGTACCTGTTTTAAATCTATAAAGTTTTATACCTAAATCCATAAGGTTTTGGCTAAGTTTTGTTGAGTTCATAAGACCGTTTGGACCACAGTCCATTATTGTTTCACCGTAAAGACAACGGGATTTCATATAAGTACCCATACAGAGTACAACTGCCTTACATCTAAACACTGCGTCAGAATGTGTAACTACACCTACAACTTTTCCGTCTTCAACAAGAATTTCTGTTACTTCATTTTGACGTATTGTAAGGTTTTCAGTATTTTCTAAAGTTGCTTTCATTGTATCTTTATAACGGTTTTTATCAGCCTGAGCCCTTAAAGAATATACAGCTGGGCCTTTTCCCGTATTAAGCATTTTTGTCTGTATATATGTTTTATCAATATTTTTGCCCATTTCTCCACCGAGAGCGTCAACCTCTCTTACAAGGTGTCCTTTTGAGCTACCACCTATACTTGGATTACAAGGCATCATTGCGACACTATCAAGATTTATAGCGAACATTATAGTTTTAAGTCCCATACGAGCTGAGGCAAGGGCAGCTTCACAACCGGCGTGGCCACCACCGACAACTATAACATCTACTGAATCGGCTTCATATCTCATTTTGATTTCTCCTTATTTTAGTTTTTAAATTACCAAATCTATATGGTTTTAGGGCGCAAGCCCTTATGGGGTTTGGGGCGAAGCCCCAAGTGTTTTATAGGGGCGTAGCCCCGTTTTTTATAAAATTTTTATTTACCTAAACAGAAACGAGAGAATATTCTATCTATAATTTCCTCGTCTACACTTTCGCCTGTTATCTCACCTAAATATTTTAAAGCGTCCTGTAAATCCATAGATATAAAATCTTCTGGCATACGAGTTTCTATTGTCATCATAGCTTTTTTAATACTTTCTTTAGCTGAATATAATGAGTTTTTATGACGAACATTTCCTATTACAACTTCATCAGAAATATTCACATCTCCTGACATAAACATATCCTTTATTCTGTCTGTAAGTTCATTTATACCTTTATTCTCTTTTACAGACAAACTTATTATATCATCTTCTTTTACATACTCCATAAGTTTTTCTTTGGAAAGTTTACTGTCAAGGTCAGATTTATTAAGAATTATAATTGATTTCTTATCTTTTATAAACTCAAGTATTTCAATATCCTCATTATCAAGCTGTCTTGAGGAGTCAAGCATCATAAGTACAAGGTCGGCTTTTTTTGCATAGTCCTTAGACTTTGAAACTCCCATTTTTTCGACTATATCGCCAGTTTCTCTAATTCCGGCTGTATCAACTATTTTTACCGGTATACCGTCTATATTCATAAACTCCTCAACTGTATCTCTAGTTGTTCCAGGAATATCCGTAACAATGGCTCTATCTTCTTCAAGGAATCTATTTAAAAGTGATGATTTACCTACATTTGGCTTTCCGAGTATTACTGTTTCTATACCTTCCTGTGCAATTTTTCCCCTATCTGCTGTGCTTAAAAGTTTTTCTATATCAACTAAAACTTCCTCGGAGGCTTTATACATATTGTTGTATGTTTCCTCCTCTATATCGTGTTCAGGATAGTCTATGGCAACCTCTATTGAGGCTATCATATCTAAAAGTTTATCTCTTATAGAATGAACAGCCTCCTTTAATCTACCCTCAAGTCTACCTACTGCTGACTGTCTTGACATATCAGTCTTAGAATTTATAACATCAATAACAGCCTCAGCCTGAGAAAGGTCTATTCTGCCATTTAAGAAAGCTCTTTTTGTAAACTCCCCTGCCTCTGCAAGTCTTGCTCCACTATTTAAAAGAACCTCTAAAATTTTCTTTACAACAACAGGTCCACCGTGACAGTTTACCTCCACAACATCATCTTTTGTGTATGTGTTTGGAGCTTTCATAACTGTAACAAGAACTTCATCTACTATTGTTTTTCCATCTATATCATATATATTACCATAGGAAACTGTATGGCTTTTCTTATCTTTTAATTTTACACCTTTAACACCTTTAAAAACCTTATCGGCAATATCTATGGAACCATTTCCACTCATACGGACAATGCCAATTCCACCACTGCCGGCTGGTGTTGATATGGCTACTATTACATCATCAAGTGATGTTGCTTTCATACTAATCACCTCGTAATCTTAAAATTAAAATACCCGATACTTTCAAATACAAGAAATTATCGGGTAGTCTTTTTACTGCTGATTTTTTAATACTATAACAACATTGCGGTAAGGCTCTTCACCTTCGCTGTGTGTTGTAACATATCTATCATTCTGAAGTGCTGAATGAATTATTCTTCTTTCATAAGGATTCATAGGCTCAAGGACAACGCTCTTTCTTGTCTGTTTTACCTTTTTAGCAAGGTTTAATGCTAAAGTTTCAAGAGTTTCTTTTCTTCTCTGACGGTAATTTTCAGTATCCATTGTTATACTTATATATGGTCCGTTACCTTTGTTTACAACAAGGTTTACAAGGTACTGTAAAGAGTCTAAAGTCTGACCTCTTTTACCTATAAGAACACCCATATCATCACCACTAAGTTCTATGAAAAGATGCTTGTCTTTAAGCTCAGTATCTATTTTTACAATTATACCCATAGCAAGAAACATTTCTCTTAAAAAAGTCTCTGCAATTTTTTCTGGGTTAAATTTCTTTTTAACTTTTACAACTGCATTTTTAGCACCGATTATGCCAAGAAATCCCTTAGAACCCTCCTCAATAACTGTAACTTCAACTTCGTCTAATGTAAGGTTCATTTCCTTAAGGGCTTCGTTTACAGCATCATCTACGGTTTTTCCTGATTTTTCGAGTTCTTCCATAATTATAATACTGACCCCTTTTCATCTTTATTTTTGAAGTAGTTCTGTAATAATACCTGCTGACCTACCTGGAAAAGATTACTTACTGTCCAGTAAATACCAAGTCCGGCTGGTAAAGTTATTGTCATAACACCCATCATAATAGGCATTACTATATTCATTGACTTCATAGTGGCAGCTGTTGGGTCATCTGGGCTTGGTGTAGCCTGATTTCTCATCATAATCTTACTTGAAAGCCAAGTTGTTCCACCTGATAATATTGGAAGTAATATCTGTGGGAAACGTAATCCTGGACTCTCTATAAGATGCACAAATATAAAGTTTTCTACCTGATTTTTCTGTGCAAGAAGTGGTATAAGGTCGTTACCACTATTTCCAAGAGTATTTACTATCTGACTCCAGTCGCTTGATGATAATGAGTTTATAACCTGAATTATATCATTTGCATTATTCATATCAAGCTGTGTTTTCATACTGTTTGCCACTTCTGTAGCGAAACTTCCTATTGCGTCCATTCTAAGGTCAACTGGTACTGAAAGTAATACATTTGCTATATCAGTATAGTTATCTCTTATTACATCTACATATACATATGCCTGTTGGAAAATGTAGAAAAGAGCGTATAAAATAGGAAGCTGTATAAGTAAAGGAAGACAGCCACCGAACATACTAATACCGTTCTTTTTCTGGAATTCCTGTAATTCGAATGCCATTCTCTGCTGTGATTCCTGGTCTTTCTTTCCTGCATATTTAGCTCTTATTTTATTCATTTCTGGCTGAAGTTTCTGCATTTTGTAAGTTGACTTCTGCTGTTTTACCATAAGAGGGAAAAGCACAAGCTTTACAAGTAATGTAAAAAGTATTATGGCTATACCAAGAGAGCCAGACTGTATAAACGAATAAATAAAATTAAATAAAATATTGTAAATAAAACCTAAAAAATCGGCTATCGGCCCAACTATAACACCAGGTTTTTTAGTTGCCAAAATGCCGACTGAAGAAACTGCTAACGATTCAAACACTATTCTGCCTCCTTAAAAACGACTCATTAATCGAATATTTGAATTTTTATGGTACTGGGTCGTACCCACCTTTGTTAAATGGGTGGCACTTTAAAAGCCTTCTTACTGTTAGAAAGCCTCCTTTAAATATGCCGTATTTTGATATTGCCTCAAAAGCATACTGAGAACAGGTAGGTGTAAAGCGACAATGTGGCCCTAACGCCGGAGATATACATTTTTGATAGAAACGAATAAGAAATAAAAAAAGTTTTTTTATCATTTTTCTCACTTACCTTCTTTATTTTTAGATGTTAATACTCCTGTGTTCTCTGTTTTTGTAGTCTTAATAAGATTATGTTTTCTAAGTAGGTGTTTCAAAGATTTATCTAATGTAAAATAATCTATCTCTGCTGATGAAACCCTTGCTATAACTACAATATCAAAACCTATTTTTACATCATTTTCTATGAGTCTGTAACTTTCACGAATAAGTCTTGTAACCCTAGAGCGAGTCACACTTTTACCCACTTTTTTACTTACCGATATGCCTAAGCGATTCATATCTTTAGAGTTTTTATTAACGTACATAACAAGGTGCTTATTAGCTATCGACTTACCTCTATTATATACATATCTAAAATGTTGGTTCTTTTTTAGAGATTCAGTATATTTCACTTTAATTCTCCTTTGGGCAAAAGCTATATCCTACAAAATAAACTACATATTATAAAAGGCCACTATTTGCGGCCTTATTATTGTAGTAAGTATATAGAACTTTTAAATTATGCGGATAATACTTTTCTTCCTTTTCTTCTTCTAGCTGCTAATACTTTTCTTCCGTTTGCTGTACTCATTCTATTTCTGAAGCCATGTACTTTACTTCTCTGTCTCTTTTTTGGCTGGAATGTCATTTTCATTGTTTACGCACCTCCTTCATTTGCATAGCCTATCCTTGCTCGCAGGCAAGCACTGTTACCATTATATTAAAAATTTTAGTCTACGTCAAGAAAATTTATATTGTAGTAATATGTATTTTGAGACTTTTTTGGACTTTTATGGTTTTAAAATCATAATTGTGAAATATTTTTACACGGTTATAAGAGAATTTAGACTGTTGATAATTTAATTTTTTATTGTGCTAGCAGTTATTTTTTCTTGATAAAGTCTAAGTATTTTGATATTATTATTAGAGTTATACACATATTAAACACTGTCTCTTATACACATCTGACGCTGCCGACGA
>JADIMX010000156.1 GCA_017694425.1 Candidatus Fimicola merdigallinarum | reverse complement strand
TTAAGATACTTTATAAATTAATTTATTAAAATTCAACTTTTGATAATGCAGCCTCATCAGCAACAAGGACTACATTGTTATGTAACTGAAGTATTGAAGCAGGAACTTCAGGTGTAATTGGTCCAAAGAATGCCTTTTTAACTATTTCTGCTTTATCTACACCACTAACAACAATAAGTATTTTTTTAGCCTGCATTATTGTTTTAATACCCATTGTGTAAGCAAATTTTGGAACATCATCAGCAGAAGCGAAAAATCTTTTGTTTGCTTCAATAGTACTTGGCTGTAATGCTACACAATGTGTTCCTTTATCAAATGCTTCACCTGGCTCATTAAATCCTATATGTCCATTATGTCCAATACCTAAAAGCTGAAGGTCAACTCCGCCTAATGATTGTATTAATTTATCATATCTGTCACATTCAGCATCTACATCTTCTGCCATACCATTAGGAAGATATGTTTTGTTTACATCAATATTTACATAACTGAATAAATGATCATGCATAAAATAATAATAACTTTGGTCATTTTCTTTTGTAAGACCTTTGTATTCATCAAGGTTTACAGTTGTTACTTCTGAGAAATCAAGGTCACCTTTTTTATACCATTCAATAAGCTGATCATAAATTCCGATAGGTGATGAACCTGTTGCAAGTCCAATAATACAGTCCGGTTTCATAATAATTTGTGCTGATAAAACATTTGCTGCCTTTCTACTCATATCTGCATAATCTTTTGCTTTATAAATTCTCATAAATAGTATTCCTTTCTATTATCAAGCATATCATATTTCTATTTTATATAAATGAAGTACCATTTTCAGGTGATTGTACATCAAAATATTTACAAACAGTAGCACCAACATCAGATAATGTTTTTCTTGTACCTATATTTTTTCCTGCCCAATCTTTTTTATAAACTAATAAAGGTACACATTCTCTTGTATGTTTACTATGTCCTATATTAGGGTCATTTCCATGGTCAGCCATAACTACTAACACATCATCTTCTTCCATTAATGAAATTAAATTACCTATTCCACTATCAGCTTTTTCTAATATTTCTTTATATCTTTCAGATGATTGGGAATGTCCTGCTAAGTCTGTTTCCTGTATATTGGTACATATAAAACCTTTATCCATTTTTTCAAATTCTTCTATTGTAAGTTTCATACATTCACCTGTTGGAACACAAGATATACTCTTTCCTTTTTCATTTATAACTATATCAGCAACTTTTCCAATTAAAATACAGTCTATATTATTGTTACCTAATATAGTAGGTACCTGAACAGTATTATCTACACCATAACCTAAATGTAAGCATTGATACCCACTTTCATAGGATTTTGATTTTGCGGATGAAATTCCTATAAATTTACCTTCTTTTGCTTCTTCTGCATTAAGTAAATCCTGCATATTATTACCTGTACCACCGAATACAATAACTCTACCAACTGTTACAACATCTCTTACTAATTTTGCTATTTCATATTCATTTTCAAAAGATATATAATCTAATGGTGCAGTAACATTATAACACATTCCTAAATCTGCCTCTAAATTATCAGCAACAGTAACATAATCATCACATATAACATATCTTAATCCATCTCTGTCAACTATTTCTACTTTATGGTTATTATCTTTTAAATATTTTGCAACTTCATCAACTTTTTCTTGAAATGGCTGTTTTTTAGGCTCTTTTGGTAATGTTCCCATTATTTCTTGATGTCCCATAAATGTATCTGCACCAAAGTGCATAAGTTCACTTTTACCAAAATTAGCATTTTGAGAGAATTTCATATTTTTACTTTCTTTACCATAAGCATTCATCAAACCTAAATATTCTAAATTAGGTAATTTTATATCCGGATAATCTTTTAATATACTTTTTAATGTATTAGACTCTTTATCATCAGGACGTACTATTTTAGTATCGTCCATAGCACCAATACCAAAACCATCTAAAACAACTACTACAAATCTTTTCAAATTATTTCCTTCTTTCTGCCCTGACTATCATAAATCCCTATTATTTCTGCATTATTACTATGTATGCCCTTAACTAAAACAACATCACTTCTTGTAACAAATATTTGAAAACGAAAAGCCATAACAACTGTATCTGAAACGTTACATTCTTCATCTATTCCGAAATGATAATCTATACTTTCATCACTTGGTGGAATAACTTTAAGTAATTTACTATTTTCTAAACTGCTACCTACTATTGCATTACTAACATTAGAACGTCTATAATGTCCACCACCAAAACAATATGCTTTTCCCATAAAATTATGAGAAATTTCACTAAGATATGTTACACAAGGTATTTCCTCTAAATTATAATATGCATGCATTGGTGTTGTTCCTGTAAGTCCATGTCCTGGTTCTCCGCAATTACCACCATTACTTTTTATTTTTTCAATAGTTTGGTAACACGTAGCAGAAGGTGTATTTATAATTTCAACAGATATATCATTATTTTCTAAAATCTCAACAGCTTTTTTTACTGTATATAAATTATTTGTTCCCATAATATCTTTTTTATTATTATCATATAAGAAACAAGGAAAAGATGTAACACCTTTTATATATACATTTTTATATTTACATTTAATTTCATCAATAACAGTTTTTAATTTATCTAAATGAAATCCAGCAGTTTGACCTGAATATATCATATCATTATCATCATACACTCTAAGCATAATAGCTTGTTTTTTTCCCAATTCAATTGCGACATTATTTATATCACTTATTTTTTCAAGTGAATATACAGTAATTATTTCCGGAGAATATTCAACAACTTTTTTTAACATATTTTTAGGTATTTGAACCAAATGACCTATATTGCCTATTGGTATTTTATTTTCCATCATAACCAAAGCTTCTTTATAGTCTACTACAACAGCTCCGCTATAACCTAAATCTATTAGTTTTTTTGCTAAATAAGGATTTCTACCTATTTGTTTAAGCATAAAATATAATTTTATATTGTTTTTTTTTGCTTTTTCTATTATTTTTTTGGAATTATCTATAAATGTATCTACATCTATTATATAAGAATCAGGTATATATAACCTTTTTTATGAAGAGCGAATGTAGTTTCTATTAATTCTTTATTTAAGTTTAATGTTTGTTTCAAAAACATTTTAATTCACCCTTTCCAAAGCTTCTTTTATTATTCTTAATACAGTATCTGCTCCGGAACGCATAGGATTTATACGTATCATACGTTTTTCTAATGTTTTATCATGTTTTCTAAATGTTCCTGATACTCTATAAAACATAGGTATCATTTCATATTTTGATTCTGCGCCTACTGGATTTGGGGCTGCACCTAATTTTTCTGCTTCCACAAGAACTTTTTCTGCAATTTCATCATAAAATTCTACAAGCAAAACTTTAGATTGTGCATTTGCTAAAAAAGCATTTTTTACTTCTTTTATTTCACCGCTGTTAAGTCTTTTTACACATTCTTCGTTTACACTTGCCTGTATAGCCAACGAAACAGGAGCATATGTTAAACCACGTAATACATCTATTGCTTCAAACCCTTGTGTCTGCATACCGCCCGAATAGCTTTCTTCAACTAATTTATCAATATATATTTTCTTACCCACTATAACACCTATTCCTTCAGGACCTAATAATTTAAAAGATGAAAAACATGATAAGTCCGCACCACATTGTGTTCCTATTTTACTAACTTTCATAACTGCATAGTTATCATCAGTTAATATAGGTATATCCTTTATTGATTTTATAGCTTTAACAACTTCTTCCATATCATAACTATCATCAATTTTCTGTCTTGTATATTGTATTAAAGCCCCTTTAATATCTTCATTTGATTTTAAAACTTCTTTTACTTCTTCAACATTATTAAAATCAGCTTCAACAGGAACAAGTCCAAGCATATCAAAAGAAGTTTTTGTTGTATTGTATATAGGTGCTTTATGTACTAAAACTTTGTCATTACATTTTAAAATTGAATGTAAACCAAATCGTATAGCCCCACTACCTGCTCCACGAACTAATATACATGCCTCTGCATCAAATATATCAGCTATAACTTTTTCGACTTTTTTTGTTGTATTAGGCTTATTTATTCCCATAACAACACCTAAGTCACCTCTATTTAAAAACTGATGTCCTTCAAATTCTTTTGTTATGCAATCTATAACTTTAAATTGTAATTTCATAGCTTCATCTAAATTCAAACTTTGTAATGGATATGTTTTCATAATTATCACCCTTTTTTCTTAACCTAATATTCTTACTGGATTTTCTTTTAAAATCATTTCAATTTTATCTGTACCAAAACCATTTTCTTTTAAAAGTGGTATAAATTTTTCAAAAATATATGTATATCCTATACCGCCTTTATATTTTAAATGTGATTTTCTTGTAATATCCATAGAAAAAACAACCTGTGATAACATAGAATGTTTATCTATTTCTTTAAGTGCTTTAATTCTAAATTCTTCTTCACAATAATTAACTTTACCTATTGTATCAAAACCTATATTTACACCTGTATTTAAAACTTTTAATATATATTCAATATCTTTAGATAAATCCATATGTCCAATTATTATTTTTTTAGGATTTACACCTTTTTTTATTAAATATTCCGCTTGTTCTAAACCAAAAGTCCCTAATGTAGTATGAGTTGTAATAGGTGCATTTGTTTTTAAAGCACTTATAACCATTGCATCAAAAACTTTTTTCTCCATATCTGTCATCTGATTTTTACTTGTTCCAAATTCACCTATAACACTTGCTTTAATACCTGTATTGTCAATTCCGTTTATTATTTCTTTTTCTATTATATTTGATAATTCTTCTTCAGATAATTTATATACACATTCAGGTAAAAAAGGCTCTTTATAAAACCCAGTAGAAACTATTATATTTATACCTGTTTCTTTTGAAACTTTCTGTATGTAATCTATATCTCTACCCATACCGATATTAGTTACTTCTAAAATATTTCTAACACCATAATTATATAATTCCTGTCTCTTATACACATCTCCGAGCCCACGAGACATAC
>JADIMX010000155.1 GCA_017694425.1 Candidatus Fimicola merdigallinarum | reverse complement strand
GAAGAAATAAGAAAGCTTGTTTATATTTATTATAATAATATTTATGAAAAACTAGAATATGCATTTGATTTTATAAATAATAGTGATGATTATAATGCTACAGAAGAGCAAATAAATGAAATGGAAGAAATAATTGCTAATTTTCATAATGAACCAGAAGATACAGAAGAATTTAAAAGTAATTTGTTTGAAGAATTTAAAATTGAAGTTATAAACGAGCTTGATTTAACAGATATAATTGAGCTTGATTTAAAAGATAGTGGTTATTTTGAAGCAGATAAAGGTATAAGAGTGCTTAATAAATTATGTGCAACTTATCTTTACGATATTTGCTATTCAAATATAGTAGATATGAAAGGTGAAAAAGTTGCTGGTAATGAGCTTGAAAGATTTTTAAATGTAAGCTATGAGGAAAAGGCTAATTATAAACTTGCAATACCAGGAACAAAATTTTATGTTGAGCCTGAGAGCATATTTGGTATTATTTAAGTATTGGATTTAGATATAAAAATTAGATTTCAAAAAATATAAAACTAATATAACACGAATAGGTAAAAAATTAATTTATATAGTAAGAAGGAGGGATTGCAATGGCAATGAAATTATTAATTAATGTTGCAAATGTAGATAAGTGTGAATACTGTAAACATAAAAATGAAGATATAAGCAAATGTTTAAATGAATATGAATGTAATAAAAATAAATATATAAGTAAAAAACCATATGTAGAATTTGATTTAGATGAATATTTAAAAAATAGAGATAAGTTAAAAGAGGAATTTAAAGAGAGTTCAAAGTATAATTATATGGAAAATACAACTTATATGAAAACAGTTTTTCCTTTAGAAGGCTATATACATACATCTTATATTAAAGATATAATTCTTGATAAAAAAATTTATATGTATCATACAGGTACTGGTTTTCGTTGTAGTTTTCATAACTATATTACAAAAAGTTTTATAGATTTAATAGATTTTATTTATGAAGCAGATTTTGAAAAGAAAATAAAAGTATATGCTACAAGAGTTAAACAGGCAGATGATAAAACTGGTACACAAACTGAAGAATGGGGTATATTAGATTTTTTTGAAACAGTTTATACTTCTACTAATGATAGTAACAATGAAGCGTGTGTAAAAAATATGACCATAAATATAGGGAATAAAAAATGTAATGTTTATTTAAAAAAAGATGATAATTCAAAGGATAAATTAACAGTTGAAGGTTTGTTTTTATACATACTGGAAAAGAAAAAGAACTTAATAGAAAATAAACAAGAAAAATTGTTAATCACAGAGGAAGTAATAACGGAAGAATTGGAAGTATTAGAAGAAAAGGAATTGAAAGATATAACACAAAGAATTAAAAAAACAATAGAAACAATTGAATCTTTAACAAAAGAAATTGAAGAATCAAAAGGAAATAATGAGGAAGAAATAAATTTATTTGATATAACAATAGGAGACATTAAGAATTTTACAATAAAAATTAAAGAAGAGACAGAACGAATTGAAAGTTTAAAAGGGAATAAAGAAGAAATAAATATAAGTTTATTTAATGGAATAACAAACAAAATTGAATTTTTTATAGCAACAATTAGAGAAGAAATAGAAAGAATTAAAAATTTAAAAGAAAATAATATAAATATAAACTTAACTACTGAGTGGTGTGAGTGGTATATAGAAAGTTTAGAGAATCTAGAGAGACTACTTAAGCAATATAGGTATAATGAAAATAAACTGATAGAATTATTAAATAATCAGGGAAAAATAAAAAAAGATATGGAAGTATTAAAAGCTACACAGGAAAGAATAGCGAACAGAAAAGTAATATTAGAAGATGAACAAGAAAAGGTAAAAAACTTATTGGGTATGCTAGAAGAACTGAATAATAATCAAACAATGAAAGGGGCTTAAAAAGCCCCTTTTGAATTAACATTATTCATTTACTTCTGTTTTTAATTTTTCAAGCTGTGCATTTAAAAGGCTTATATACTCGTCTGCTGTTTTTGTGCCTTGTATATAATCGCCAACTACAACAGCATCATTATTTACAAATACAGTTGTAGGGATAACCTCGAGATTATTTACAATCCAATTTGCAAGTCTTTTATCAGGTATTACAGATGTGTATTCTCCGCCGTTTTCAGTTTTTATTCTGAGTGCAAGGTCTTCTGCCTCTGTTGCTGGTGTATCTATAATAACTTGTAAGAAGTTTACATTGTCTAATGTTTTTATATATTTGTCAAGCTCCACTAAAGCCTGTGTATCATCAATATCTGGGTATATATATGTGCCCCAGAAATTTACCATTGTAAGGTCATACTCATCAAATATTGTACTTCCTATTTCAGCACCCTCAAGAGTTTTTGAAACGAAAGTTATCATATTCTGTTTATCAGTTGCCTGTTTTGTAGTATCCTCTGGGTTAAATTCTTTAAACTTTATAGACTCTACAAGTTTAGGTGAGGCCGAAACTCTTTTTTCGTATTCAGCTATATCATCATCACCTTTACCAAGTCCGCCTTTATAATCATACATTACATAGTATGTGTAGCCACAGTTTTCACCTACAGCGTTAACCTCGTTATATTCAGATTTAAGAGCTTCAAAGTCAGCACCCTCTTCACCAGTTTTTACAAGTACTATTCTTGCTATTGGTGTTGTGAAATACTCAGTATTTCCTGTAAAGTTAGGGTCTGAAACTATTTCTAAATTTTCCTCTGAACCATATACAAATTTTACTTCGCCGAAAATATCACTATCAGGAAGTAGAGATGTATATTTTATTGTGTTTACTGTCCATTCTTCTGGCAGGGTATATATTAAGCCAAGCTCATCAACCGTAGTTGTTCTTTCCTCTTCAGATAAAGATATAGGTTTATTTTTACTACTGCTTGAACAACCTGTTAGCATTGAAAATGCTAACACTAACACAAGCAGAAAAAATACTGATGTCTTTTTCATCTATATTCCTCCTAAGATTTGCTTATACAGAAACATTATATAATATATATCCTTTATTGTAAACCAAGTTATTATTTTTAATTCTAGGCATATGATAGTTAAAAGGAGGTAGAAATTATGGACAAGGAAAAAGTACTTAAAAAATATGGTTATAGCAATGCTAGGAGAGGTAGGAACGTAAAGGAGGAGAAGAAAGAGGGGAGTTTATTTATATTTCAAGGGTACATATCAGCTATTATAGTTTTTGCTGTTATTATAATGACTATTGCTGGTGGTGACGGCAGTAGAAAAATATTAGACAAGGTTGGAGGAGCTTTACAGGAGCAAGTGCCTTTTCAACAGGTTGTTGAGAAAGGTAGTAAAACTGTTGAAGCAATAAGGGGTATCGGTGGACAAAAAAATGATTTCAGTGAGGATAAGTCTGAAAGTGGTGATGATGACTTTAAACAAGATACAAGTGTGGAGGGGCAAAGAATTTATATGGACACAGGGAGGGAAGACTCGGGGAAGTTAGTGAAGTAAGTCTTCCAGTTGAAAGTGGTGTTATAACCTCAGAGTTTGGAAGTAGGGTAGACCCTATAAGTTTAGAGGAAAGTTACCACAACGGTCTTGATATAGGTGTGGCTGAAAACAGTGAAGTTTTTGCTATTGATGATGGATATATTGAGGCTTTGGGTGAGGATAATTTAAACGGTGTTTTTGTTAGATACAAGACTTTATCGGGATATACAGTAATATATGCCCATTTAAATAAGTATGAAGTCAATGAGGGGGATTTTATATTTAAGGGGCAGAAAATAGCACTTTCGGGGAATACAGGGTACTCTACTGGTCCACACTTACATATAGGTGTAAAAAATTCTTCGGGGGAATACATAAATCCAGAAACACTATTTGAAGAGGCTAAAAGATATGGTTTATTAATAAAATGAAAAAGGGGATAGTAAAGTGGTTTCGTTGGGTAGAGTTAAAATTCATACAGGTGTAATTGCATTAATTCTATTTGCCTTTTTTAGTGGTAGGGCTATAGAGCTTTTTCTAGTGTTTTTGGCTGTGACAATTCACGAGCTATCACATATGGTAGTGGCATATTTTTTCGGTGGCAAAGTGGAAAGTGTTTATATAACTCCAGTAGGACAGGTGGCAAAGATAAGCAATTTTTATAGCCTTTTGGAGTGGCAGAGAATAATTGTACTTTTGTGTGGCCCTATTGTTAATGTAGCTTTAGGTTTTTTATGTGGTTTTTTCCATAATAAATTTATGATTATGTTTTCGGATATAAATATGGCTATAGCTATTTTTAATATTTTACCTATACCACCTCTTGACGGTGGAAATATAGTTTATAATATTTTAGGTAGAAAGTTAGGTGTTATTAAGACAGCTAAGTTTATGACTTATATGGAGGGTATTTTTGGGTTTATGATTATATTACTGGGTATTGTACAGGTAATACTATATCCTTTTAATATAAGTCTTATAATAATTGGTGGGTACTTTATGTTTTCTAAAAGGAGAGAATACCTTGAGAGGGTTTCGGAGTTTTACACATATATAATAGATAGAAATAGGGATTATACTTTAAAGCCTATGGTCGTTAAGAAGTTATTGTTTAATGGGGATTATAGGGACGTTATAAAGTATTTTAATTATGATGATTACTTTTTTGTATTGGAAAGAGGGGTGTATGGAGTTAATGAGGTAAGTATGGAGGAGGTAATTGATATTATAGCTTAAAAAAACCAACGACAAAGTCGTTGGTTTTTTTATTATGTGAATATTCTTAATTCGTCAATTCTATTTTTATCAGATTTTTCTACTTTAATTTTGACGCCGTCAGTTTCTATTTCTTCGCCTTCGTCAGGGAAACGTCCCATAACACCGATTACATATCCACCTATTGTATCAAAATCTTCAGATTCAAATCTTGTTCCTATCATCTCGTTAACATCTTCAAGTCTTGTGCTACCGTCAACAATGTATTCATCTTCTTTTATGACAGTTATATCATTGTCATCTTCGTCATACTCGTCAGAGATTTCTCCCATTATTTCTTCCACCATATCTTCCATTGTAACGATACCTGAAGTACCACCGTATTCATCAAGTATTATAGCAACAGGTATTTTTTTAGTACGCATTTCAGAGAAAAGCTCTGATACAATTTTTGATTCGTAAGTGAAGAATGGTTCTCTCATATATTTCTCAACAGAGAAGTCTTTTTCATCTATAAATACAATGTCTTTTAAATGTAGTACACCGACTATGTTATCAATACTTTCGTGATAAACAGGAAGTCTGGAAAAACGTTCTTCTTTGAAAAGGGCTACTATATCCTTGTAATCTAAGTTATCTTCCACTGCTACCATATCAGTTCTTGGTGTCATAACATCTTTTGCTTTAGAGTTGTCAAATTCGAATACATTATTAATCATTCTTCTTTCGTCAATCTCTATTACGCCTTCTTCGTGGCTGACATTTACCATTGTTTTAAGCTCAGCCTCTGTTATTGTTGTAAGATTACTATCTTTTTTTACACCTAAAATTTTTATTATAAAGCCTGTTAAAACATTCAAAATGGCTATTACTGGTGTAAGAATAAATATGACTACATTTATTAATTTTGCAACTGCTAAAGAAACTTTTTCAGAGTTTTGTGCAGCAAAAGTTTTTGGTGTTATTTCACCGAAAATAAGTATTGCAACAGTTGTTATAGCTGTAGCTATGGCAACACCATTTTTAGGTGCATAAGCTAATGTTAATGAAGTTAAAATAGATGTAGCAGCAATGTTTACAAGGTTGTTTCCTACAAGTATGGCACTTAAAAGTTTATTTGGATTACTTATAAGTTTTTCAATTAAATCTGCATTTTTTACTTTATCTTCAACCATATTTTTAAGCCTTATCTTGCTAAGGGAAGTAAGGGCCGTTTCAGATGCAGAGAAAAATGCTGACATCAAAAGTAAAACCACCAATACGCCAATCATAAACGAACTACCAGGTTCCACTAAAAATCACTCTCCTAAAAATATAAAAAATAATAGTAATATATATACATTATCAACAATGTATAAGAAATATAATAACAGAATTTTGAAAAAAATCAACTGCTATTATATTAAATTCTTGATAATCCTAATTCCTTTGCCTTATCTGCAACAGCTTTTGCTATAGCGGGGCATACTCTTTTATCGAATGGTGATGGTATAACGTAGTCTTCGTTAAGCTCATCTTCGGATATAAGGTTTGCTATGGCGAAACTAGCTGATATATTCATATCCTCTGTAATATCTTTTGCACGAACATCTAACGCACCTCTGAATATTCCGGGGAAAGCAAGAACATTGTTAATCTGGTTAGGGAAGTCACTTCTACCTGAACAAGCAACTCTAGCACCGTATTTTTTAGCCTCATCAGGGTATATTTCTGGAATTGGGTTTGCCATTGCGAATACAATAGGATTATTTGCCATTGACTTTATCATATCTTCTGTTAAAAGTCTTGGTGCAGAAACACCTATAAATACATCGGCATTTTTTATTACGTCAGAAAGGCTACCGCTTTTTTTATAAGGGTTAGTTATTTTTGAAAGCTCTGTAAAGGCAGGGTTTTCATACTCTTTATCACTTGTTATTGCACCGTCTTTATCGCAGAGAACAAGATTCTTAATACCGGCTTTTAAAAGAAGTTTACCTATGGCTGTTCCGGCACTTCCGGCACCGTTTATTACAACGTATGCGTCTTCAAGAGTTTTTCCTACAAGTTTTAAAGAATTTATTAATCCGGCTAAAACAACAACGGCTGTTCCGTGCTGGTCGTCGTGAAATACTGGTATATCACATACTTCTTTAAGTTTTCTCTCTATTTCAAAACATCTTGGTGCTGAAATATCTTCTAAGTTAATTCCACCAAAGCTACCGGAAAAAAGACTTATAGCTTTTACTATTTCATCAGTATCTTTTGAACCTACACAAAGGGGGATAGCATCTACATCACCAAACTCTTTAAATAATGCACACTTTCCCTCCATAACTGGCATACCTGCCTCTGGACCTATATCTCCAAGACCTAAAACGGCAGTCCCGTCTGTTATAACTGCAACTGTATTCCATCTTCTTGTAAGCTCGAAAGAAAGGTTAGGGTCTTTCTGTATAGCAAGGCAAGGTTCAGCAACTCCTGGTGTGTATGCTACTGAAAGCTCATCAGCATTTGTCACTTTTGCCCTACATTTAATTTCGATTTTACCTTTCCAATTTCTATGTTCCTGTAATGCTCTCTCTTTAATATCCATTTTTACACCCTCTCTTAGTAAATTTATGTTAATAATTTTATATTTTTGGAAAACTTATGTCAATAATATTAGAAAATATGGGTATTTAATATAAAGTGATGAAATTGTTTCGATTTTAGGTTATTATATATATTAGAATACTATACATAAAAAATATGGAGGAAAATATGAAAAAAACTATGGTACCTGACAGTATACTTATGCAGGTTGAAAAACCGGCCAGATATACTGGTAATGAGATAAATATGGTGGTTAAAGACCCTAAAAAAGTTGACGTTAGATTTGGATTTTGTTTCCCTGACGTTTACGAGGTTGGTATGAGCCACCTTGGACTTCAAATTTTATACTTCTTTTTAAATAGACGTGAGGATACATACTGTGAGAGGGTTTTCGCTCCTTGGGTTGACCTTGAGAAAATAATGAGAGAGAAAAATATACCTCTTTTCTCCCTTGAAACACAGGACAGTATAAAAAACTTTGATTTCTTAGGTTTTACATTACAGTATGAAATGAGTTATACAAATATCTTCAATATGCTTGATTTAGGCGGTATACCTATATTCTCTAAGGATAGAAGCGAAGATGACCCTATTATTGTTTGTGGTGGTTCTTGTGCATATAACCCAGAGCCTTTAGCTGAAATGGTTGACTTCTTCTATATGGGAGAGGGCGAGGTTTTATACGATAGAATTATTGAAATGTACAAGGAAAACAAGAAAAATGGTGGTACAAAAGATGATTTTCTTTTCAGTCTTCTTGACCTTGACGGTATATATGTACCTAAATACTATGATGTTGAATACAAAGAAAATGGCGAGATAAAATCTTTTACACCAAATCACCCTAAGGCTAGAAAAGTTATAAGAAAAGTTATTGTTAAGGATATGGACGAAGTATTCTATCCTGAAAAACAGCTTGTACCTCTTATAGATGTTGTTCACGATAGAGTTACACTTGAGCTTTTTAGAGGTTGTATTAGAGGTTGTCGTTTCTGTCAGGCTGGATATGTTTACAGACCTGTAAGACAGAAAAAACCTCAGGTTCTTATGGAACAGGCGAAAAACCTTGTTTCTGCCTCAGGTCACGAGGAAATATCCCTTATATCTCTTAGTACAAGCGATTATACTTGTTTCCCAGAGCTTGCAAATGGTCTTATAGATGAATTTAAGGATAAGGCTGTAAATCTTTCACTTCCTTCTCTTAGAATTGATGCTTTCTCATTAGACCTTATGCAGAAAATTCAAGAGGTTAGAAAAAGCTCTCTTACATTTGCTCCTGAGGCAGGTAGTCAAAGACTTAGAGATGTTATAAATAAAAATCTTAGCGAGGAAGATATACTTAAAGGCTGTGAACTTGCTTTTTCCGGTGGCTGGAACAGAGTTAAGCTTTACTTTATGATAGGGCTTCCAACAGAAACTGAGGAGGACCTTTTAGGTATTGCTGAGCTTTCTGAAAAGATTGTGTCTAAATACTACGAACTTCCTAAAGAAAAGAGAAGTCGCCCTGTAAGTGTTGTTGCAAGTAGCTCTTGTTTTGTTCCTAAGCCTTTTACACCTTTCCAGTGGGACGCACAAAATACATTCCAAGAGTTTGGCGAGAAAGCAAGACTTGTTAAAAGTGCAGTTAAGAGTAAACAGCTTAAATACCAGTACCACGAAACAAAACTTTCTAGCCTTGAAGGTGTTTTAGCTAGAGGTGATAGAAAGGTTGGTCGTGCTATACACAGAGCGTGGGAGCTTGGTTGTACATTTGATGGTTGGTCAGATATGTTTGACTACGACAAGTGGGTACAGGCTTTTGAGGAAACTGGCGTTGATATGACATTCTACGCAAATAGAAAGAGAAGTTTTGACGAAATACTTCCTTGGGACCATATTTCTGTTGGAGTTTCTAAGAAATTTCTTATTGATGAAAGACTTAAAGCAGAACAGGCTGTTACAACACCTAACTGTCGTCAGGACTGTACAAACTGTGGTGCAAAATGCTTTAGCACTGGTATATGCTTTGAAGAAAGAGAAAATTATTGAGAGGATAATACTATGGATAAAGATATTAATTGTGGTGGTAGCTATTTAGAGCCACCGAAAGAGCGTATTATATATAGAATTAAATTTACTAAAGGTGAGGAAGTAAAGTACATAGGTCACTTAGATGTTATGCGTATTTTCCAAAGAGCTATAAAGAGAGCCGACCTTCCTATTGCTTACTCACAGGGATTTAACCCTCACCAGCTTTTATCTTTTGCAAACCCTCTCACACTTGGAACTACAAGTCGTGGGGAGTACGGAGATTTTCAGTTTAGAGTTAGAGTTGAGCCTAACGAGATAAAAGAAAGACTTAACAACACTTTACCGGAGGGCATAAAGGTATTAGATGTAGTTTTACTTAGAGATAAGGTGGCTAAGGCTATGGCTAGTATTTCTGCATCTACATATATTGCTAAGCTTGAAAGTCAAGTTACATCTGAAATTATAGATAAAAATCTTTCAGGTTTTCTTGCACAGAAAGAAATAAATGTTATGAAGAAAACAAAGAAGAATTTTAAGGAAACAAATATAAGAGAAGATATATTTGAGCTTAAAAATGCTTCTGATGAGGAGGGGGCAAAACTTTTTATGTTTGTTGCCTCAGGTAGCCAAAGAAACCTTAAGCCGGCAAATGTGGTTGAGGGATTTTATAATTACCTTGGGCTTGAGTTTGACAAGTATGAGATAAGATATGAAAGAATTGAAACAT
Organism: Candidatus Fimicola merdigallinarum; assembly: GCA_017694425.1. Taxonomy (GTDB): domain Bacteria; phylum Bacillota; class Clostridia; order Lachnospirales; family Anaerotignaceae; genus Fimicola; species Fimicola merdigallinarum. Next base: position 8,100 of record JADIMX010000155.1, on the reverse strand, counting down.
TTAGAGAGGAAAACGGAGAGTATATGGGACTTGCAGAGGGTGTCGGTGCTGTATGAAAAAAATACTTATAGATTCCTTTGCAGAGCAAAAAAGAATTGCTCTTATTGAAAACGGCGAACTTGTAGAGCTTATATTTGAAAACGGAAAGGAAAACTCTATTGTAGGTAATATATACTGTGGAAGAATAGAGTCTGTTATGGCAGGTATGCAGGCTTGTTTTGTTGATATAGGCTTAGAAAAGAATGCTTATCTTTACTATGGAAGTGAGAGGGCTGAAAACGATAGTGATACTACAAGAAAAAATCGCCCTAAAGTAGGAGATACGGTTGTTGTAAAGGTTTTAAAAGACGGTTTTGGCAGTAAAGGTCCTGTTGTTACAACGGATATTTCCTATACAGGTAAGTTTGTTGTTCTTCTTCCTAATGAAAATAGTATAGGTATTTCTAAAAAGATTATTTCTAAGGAAGAAAGAAATAGAATAAAAGATATAGTTGAGAAAATACTCCCTGAAAACTACGGAATTATAGTACGTACAGACGGGGAGGGTAAAACCTTAGAGGACTATGAAAGTGAAATAAAAAGCCTTTTGGAAAAAAGTCAGGTTATAGAAAAAGGCAGAATGTATACAAAACCACCTGCACTTTTAATAAAGGATTCAGGTACTGCTTTCGGTGTTATAAGAGAGCTTTTTACATCTGATATAGATGAGCTTATTGTCAATGATTATGAATACTATAATGAGCTTTTAGAAAACGGCAAGGATTATAAGGGAATAAATGAAAGACTTAAATTCTATGACGGAGATATTCCCCTTTTTGAGGAATACTTTATTGAGAGCAAGGTGCAAAAGGCACTTCAAAAGAAAGTTTGGCTTAAAAGTGGTGGGTTTATTGTTATAGAGGAAACAGAGGCTTGTGTTGTTATAGACGTTAATACAGGTAAGTTTATAGGTAGTAAAAACTTAGAAAAAACTATAATGAAAACTAACCTTGAGGCAGTATATGAAGTGGCTAAACAGCTTAGAATAAGAAATCTTTCGGGTATGATAATCGTTGACTTTATAGATATAAAAAGTGATGAAAATAAGGCTATACTTAGAAAAACTTTAGAAAAAGAACTAGCTAAAGATAGGATTAAATCAGTAGTTGTGGGTATGACTGAACTTTGTCTTATGCAGATTACAAGGAAAAAGACAAGAAGACCTTTATCTGAAACAGTTATGAATAAGTGTAGAGAATGTAACGGTACAGGTTTAGTTTTTTCTGCTGAGTGGGTTTCTAACTCTATGAGGCGAGATGTTATTAAGGTGCTTAATACAACTGTGTTTGATACTGTTACTGTCAAATGTAGTGAAAGGCTATTTAATGCTTTTAGGGGTAAAGATAATTTCGCATTAGATAGGATAGAGAATATAACTAATAAAAAAGTTATGTTTTGTGAAGATAAGACTAAAAAAGTTTATGAATATGAAATTTTAAATGGCGACAAAAATAACTAAAATTTTAAAAAAATACAATGCTAAATTTATTTTTATGTAAAAAGTGCATATAAATTTAGGACTATATATAGTCAATTTAAATCCAACTTGACATAATTATTAAAAGGTCTTACAATTATAGAAGTGCTTTTTGCATTAAATTATTACAAATATGATAAAGGCATTAAATTTTAGGGGGTGTTTTTATAGAACCGATAACTATAATTACGGGTATTATTGGAATAATTCTTGGGGCTTTAGTTGGCTTTAACTATAGAAAACGCATTGCAGAGGCTAAAATTGGTGTTGCTGAAGAGAGAGCGAAAAGAATAGTTGAGGACGCTAAAAAAGATGCGGAAGCCGAAAAGAAAGAAATTCTTCTTGAGGCTAAAGAGGAAAGCATAAGAGTTAAAAATGAAATGGAAAAAGAGGTTCGTGACAGAAGAAACGAACAGCAGAGAACAGAAAGACGACTTATACAGAAAGAGGAAACTCTTGATAGAAAAGCTGATGCTTACGAGAAAAAAGAAGAACAGTTAAATAAGCGTCTTAGTGAGCTTGATAAAAAGAAAGAGGAAATATCTGCGTTACACGACGAACAGATAAAAGAGCTTGAAAGAATAAGTGGTTTAACAAGAGAAGAAGCTAAAAACTACATTTTAGAAACTGTTGAAAATGACGTTAAACACGAGGCAACAGTTATGATTAAAGAGATTGAGTCTAAAGCTAAACTTGAGGCTGACAGACGTTCAAGAGAAATTGTTGCTAACGCAATACAGAAATGTGCTGTTGACCACGTTGCAGAAACTACTGTTTCTGTTGTTCAGCTTCCTAATGACGAAATGAAAGGTCGTATTATCGGTCGTGAGGGTAGAAATATTCGTGCTTTAGAAACTTTAACTGGTATTGACCTTATTATAGACGATACTCCAGAGGCTGTAATTCTTTCTGGATTTGACCCTATAAGACGTGAGATTGCAAGAATTGCCCTTGAAAAACTTATTGTTGATGGGCGTGTTCACCCTTCAAGAATAGAAGAAATGGTTGAAAAGGCTAAAAAAGAGGTTGAAGTTATAATAAGAGATGAGGGAGAAACTGCTACATTTGATACAGGTGTAAACGGGCTTCACCCTGAACTTGTAAAACTTCTTGGTAAACTTAAGTATAGAACAAGCTATGGTCAGAATGTTTTAAAACATTCTATGGAGGTTGCTCATCTTGCAGGTCTTATTGCTTCTGAACTTGGTGTAGATGTTAACCTTGCAAAAAGAGCAGGTCTTTTACACGATATCGGTAAGAGTGTTGACCACGAAATGGAAGGCTCTCACGTTAGCATAGGTGCTGACCTTTGCCGTAAGTACAAAGAATCTCCAATTGTTATAAATGCTGTTGAATCACATCACGGTGATGTTGACCCTGAAAGTATCATTGCAATACTTGTTCAGGCTGCAGACGCTATTTCTGCTGCTAGACCTGGTGCAAGACGTGAAACTCTCGAATCTTACATAAAGAGACTTCAGAAGCTTGAAGAAATTGCAGATAACTTTAAAGGTGTTGAAAAATCATTTGCTATACAGGCAGGTCGTGAACTTAGAATTGTTATTATACCTGAAGATGTTAATGACGAGGGTATGACACTTCTTGCTAGAGAAATAGCTAAGAAAATAGAGGACGAGCTTGAGTACCCAGGACAGATTAAAGTTAATCTTATAAGGGAAACAAGAGCTGTTGAGTATGCAAAATAAGATATAAGAGTAGAGATTATTCTCTACTCTTTTTTTATATTTAAAAAGGCTAGGTTATAGGTATTAGGTATAATTTTTAATTTTATAGAGGAGGTAAGTCATTTTAGTTAGGTTTATATGTTGGTGTTATTATATAAAATATGAGTTTTGATTTTAATTGAATTTTCATAGGTGAATTATGTATTTGATAATTAAAATTTAATGATATAATAAGTTGTTGTTATATAAAAATATGAGTTTTGATATTAATTGAATTTTATAGGATAAGTATTAAATCTTAATGTATTTATATTTGATTATTAAAATAATATAACAAGTGCTATTATTTACAAAAGTAGGGCTAGTTTAATATTTTGATTTAATTAGAGATTATAGCTTTATATAATGAGTATAGGTTATTTAATTATAGAAGATTTAATATGTTTTAAGTACGATTTTATTATATTGATTTTTATAAATCTTGGATAATTAAATTTTTGCTTTAGTTTTGCTGTAGAAGAGTGATGATATTTATATTATTTAGATAGTTTTAAATTGTTTTTTATAATAGGTTTAGAGTAGGGGATATGGTTTTAAATATATTAATCAAAAAACACTATTTGAATGGGTGGTTTTGTAAATCTCTAAAGCATTTAATACACTATTATTTTTTACCTCATATAAATTTGTTTTTGGTTGCCAGACTAATTTTATTCTATTAGAGGGATTTTTAATTTTTTATATATAGCCTATTTGTCGACAATTAAAAAGGATTGAGCCTATTAAAGCTCAATCCGTATTTTAAATTATGATTAATATGATACCTATTATTATTATAATATATTATGCTCTAGGGTGAGATTTTAAGTAAACATCTTTGAGTTTATTTTTATTTAACTTAGTATATATCTGTGTTGTAGATATATCGGAATGCCCTAGCATTTCTTGTACTGATTCTAAAGGAGCCCCATTTTCTATTAAGTGGACTGCGAAAGAATGACGTAACATATGAGGGGTTATATCCTCCTGTATACCGGCCTTTTTTGCATAGTATTTCACTATTTTCCAAAATCCTTGTCTAGTCATAGGCTTACCCGAAAAGTTAACGAAAAGATGATTTTCGTTATTATCTCTAATAAGAAATTCTCTTGAATTATTTAAGTATTCTTTCATAGAGATTAAAGCTTGTTTGCCAAATGGTATTATTCTCTCTTTTCCGTGGCTATTACATCTTATATACTCAAGTGAAAGATTTATATCTTCTTTTTTTAAAGCTATAAGCTCCGAAACACGCATACCTGTTGCGTATAAAAGCTCTAACATAGCTTTATCACGAATACTTTTTTTATCATTTCCTGATGGTTGCTCTAAAAGAAGCTCCATTTGTTCTGTTGAAAGTATCTCGGGAGCTTTTTTCTCAACCTTAGGAATTTCAATATCTGTTGCTGGATTTGTGGATATTATACCGGCTCTAGTTAGATAATGGAAAAAACTACGTAGTGATGCTATGTTACGTGAAATAGTGGAACTGGCACGTTGCTCTTTTTGAAGCTCGTATATGTATGCCATAATATTTGTTTTTGTTACACTTTTGATGTCTTTGATGCCACAAGAATTAAGATAATTTGAAAAGTTTTTTAAATCTCTTTTGTATGATGCTATTGTGTTTTCTGAAGAATGTCTGTAAATTTTTAAATACTCTGAAAATTCAGAAATATAATCCTTCATATCATTGCCCCTTTATATCAGACTAATATTGAATACAAAATATTATAAATTGTTTTTTTTCAAAAGTCGATATTTTTTATTCAAAAAAACATAATTTCTGCTTTTTTCAGAGAGTTTTTATTAATTTGCAAATGAATTTTGTTGAAATACCATAAAATGGTTAATTTAGAATATATAAGCTATGATTAATGTGTCTAATAATGAGGGTATAAACATTAATATTATTGAAAATATAAGTATTATTACATATTCTAAATAGGTTTTATGCTTCTCTCTTTTTAAATTCATTTTACCAGTAGGGCTTGTAAGTCCTAGTGTTACCATTTTGAAAGAGAAGAATGATACACATATTATAGAGGCTACTACAAATGATAATGGAAATATAGAAAGTAGTGAGTATAATATACCTTTAGTTTTTTCTAAATATATTATTTTTGAGTATAAATTCCCTATTGTAAAGGATTTGAATATAATTATTGCTACATTGAACCCTAGGCCACAGTCGAAAAAACCACATATCCACAAAGCTAGTACATACTTAAAGTGACGAATAAAATATGTATAGAATGAAATGTTTTCGTATAATGAAATATTATAGCTTTTTAAAGTATCGGCATTTATTTCTGTATTAATTCCATATACTGCACCTATAAAGCTACCTATAATCATTATTGTAGATATTATTAAAAGTATAATGTTGTCATTTTTAGATAGAAGGTTTGTACTTATTTTTGGTGGGGAAGGGCGTTTATTTCTTCTCTTATAATTTGGTATTTTAATATTTGATAATAATGACTTTAAATTTTTTGGTTGTATAGTTTTTGTATACATAAAAAAGCACCTCCTTATACTAAGGTATTAAGAAAGGTGCTTTTTATTCTTTATATTTTTATGAAAGTTTTACTTTGTGGAAGTTTTTCTTTCCTTTCTGGATAAGAATTTCCCCATCATTAAAGTCATCTAATGTTATTTTTCTTTCTATTGTATCAACTTTAACTTCATTTACTTTTATACCACCCTGCTGAACAAGTCTTCTTCCCTCTGCTCTTGATGGTGCAAGTTTAACTGTTGTAAGAAGTGTGAGTATATCCATACCATCAGTAAACTCTGATTGGCTAAGCTCTGTTGTAGGTATAGAACCACCATTAGCTCCACCGGCAAAAAGAGCACGAGCTGCTGTCTGTGCTTTTATAGCCTCCTCTTCGTTGTGAACTATCTTTGTAAGCTCATAAGCTAAAACTTCTTTAGCTTTGTTTATTTCGCTACCCTCTAAGGCACTTAATCTTCTTACTTCGTCCATAGGAAGGAATGTTAAGAGTGCAAGACATTTTGGTACATCTTTATCACCAATGTTTCTCCAGTACTGATAAAATTCGTATGGAGATGTTTTTTCTGGGTCAAGCCATACTGCTCCTTTTTCTGTTTTACCCATTTTTTTACCTTCGCTATTTGTGAGGAGTTTGAAAGTCATACCGTAAGCAGGTTTATTTTCGCATCTTCTTATAAGGTCTACACCGGCAATTATGTTTGACCACTGGTCGTTTCCGCCTAACTGAAGTACACAATTATATTTTCTGTTTAATTCTAAGAAATCGTTTGCCTGCATAAGCATATAGTTAAATTCTAAGAATGAAAGACCTTTTTCCATTCTTGATTTGAAACATTCTGCTGTAAGCATACGGTTTACAGAGAAATGTACTCCGACTTCACGAAGAAAGTCAATATAATTAAGGTTTCTTATCCAGTCAGCATTATTTACAATAAGTGCTTTGTCATCTGAGAAATCTATAAAGTGTGACATCTGTTTTTTGAAACACTCTACGTTGTGGTCGATAGTTTCTGTTGTCATCATTTTTCTCATATCTGTTTTACCAGTAGGGTCACCTATCATACCTGTTCCACCACCCATAAGTGCTATTGGGCGATGTCCTGCTCTCTGCATATGTGCCATAGCCATTATTGTAAGGAAGTGTCCAACGTGAAGACTGTCTGCTGTTGGGTCAAAACCTATATAGAATGTTATCTTTTCCTTTTCGAAAAGCTCTTTGATTTCATCTTCGTGTGTAAGCTGTTCAATAAATCCTCTTTCCATAAGTACATCAAATGCACTTGCCATAATAAATCGCTCCTTTTTATAAAAATAAAATAAAAAAGGTCTTTCTCCTAAGTAAAGGACGAAAGACCGTGGTACCACCTTAATTCATATCTATAATAGATATATCTTTATACCGAAATAACGCTCGGAGTACGTCGCACCTTTGCATAATGCTCTTGTGCGAAGCTTATGAGCCGTAATTAACAAATTTGTGCTGTATTCCTTTCAGCAACCGGAATACTCTCTGATGTTGTAACCAAATCTGTATGAAAACTCAATCATTGCTTGTTTCATTATATAATTGTAATTATACTAACATAGTGAATTTTTAAAGTCAAGCCGAAAGATTACTGTATTTCTTCAGCTCCAATTAATCTGCAGATTTCAACTATTACATCAACGGCTTTTTCCATTGATGAAACTGGAATGAATTCGTATGGTCCGTGGAAGTTGTGACCTCCGGCAAATATGTTAGGGCAAGGAAGGTTCATAAATGAAAGTCTTGCTCCGTCTGTGCCACCACGAATTGGCTTTATCTTTGGTGTTACTCCTGTATTTTCCATAGCTTTTTTAGCTAAATCTACTATATACATTTTATCTTTTATTTGAGATGCCATATTTTCATACTCATCATATATTTCAATAGTACATACATCACCATATTTTTTATTTATTGTATCGGCTATGGATTTTGCAAAAAGTTTCTTTTCTTCCAATGAATTTTTATCAAAATCTCTTATTATATAAGAAAGGGAACAATTAGATACAGAGCCTTTTACAGAGCAAAGATGAAAGAAACCTTGGTATCCTGAAGTTTTTGATGGAGTTTCGTTCTCAGGGAAAGATGAGATAATCTCTCCGGAAATAAGACTTGCGTTTACCATAGTATCTTTAGCATAGCCAGGGCGAACACTTTTGCCTTTTATTTCTATGTTAAGGCGAGAGGCGTTAAAGTTTTCATATTCAAGCTCACCTATTTCTCCACCGTCAATAGTGTATGCGAAATCTGCACCGAATTTTTCTACATCAAAATAATCTACACCTTGACCTATTTCTTCATCTGTCTCTTATACACA
>JADIMX010000154.1 GCA_017694425.1 Candidatus Fimicola merdigallinarum | reverse complement strand
GATGTGTATAAGAGACAGGTGTTATAATATATAAAAAATATTTTAGTAAAGGAAAATGAATACTATGGAAAATACAAAAAATGTACTTGCAATTGTAGATGGTAAAGAAGTTACTAAAGAAAGTCTTAATGCTATAATAGAAAAATACCCTCCAAATCAGAGAATGTACTTTGAAACAGAGCAGGGTATGAAACAGCTTCTTGAGCAGAAAATAGCTTTTATGCTCCTTGAGAAAAAAGGTTTTGAAATGGGCATAGATAAAACAGAATCTTACAAACAGGAAATGGAAAATATCGTTGAACAGCTTATGACTAAATACGTTATGGAAAGCATTTTCGCAGGAATAGAGGTTTCTGATGATGAGGCTTTAGCTTTCTACAACGATAACAAAAATAAATTTGCTGATGATGAGAGTGTTTCTGCAAAACATATTCTTGTGAGTAGCGAAGATGAGGCTAATAAAATTAAAGAAGAAATAGATGGTGGTCTTTCTTTTGAAGATGCTGCTAAAAAATACTCAAGCTGTCCTTCAAGTGCAGAAGGTGGGGATTTAGGTAAGTTCGGCAGAGGTATGATGGTTAAAGAGTTTGAAGACAGTGCTTTTGAGCTTCCTTTAGATAAAGTTAGTGACGCTGTTAAAACACAGTTTGGATACCACCTTATAAAAGTTTATGATAAATCTGAGGCTAAAGCTAAATCTTTTGATGAAGTTAAAGATGACGTTATAAGAGAAGTTAAAACAATGAAATATGAGAAAAAGTATCAGGAAGTTATGAACGAGCTTAGAGCTAGTCACAAAGTGGAGATACTTTAATTTTAATAAAAATGGCATAGATTACTATGCCATTTTTATTTTATGAAAATATATTGAATAAAATATTTATAACACCACATATTGTAAGACCGTAGGCTAAAGGAAGTACTATTGATAAAAGTGTCCAACCTATACTTCCTGTTTCTTTTTTTATGGTAAGGCAAGTTGTAGAACAAGGCCAATGCATAAGCGAGAATATTATGACAGATATGGCTGTTTGTATTGTCCAACCGTTTGATACAAGTAGATTTCTAAGACTTTCTAAGTTACTCATATTTACAAGAGAAGTATCACCCATATAAATCATTATCATAATAGGTACAACTATTTCATTAGCTGGAAAGCCCATTATAAAAGCTAAAAGTATAACTCCGTCAAGACCGAATAAATTACCTACAGGGTCTAAAAAATCACACATTATATATAGTAAGCCAGTTCCGTTTATTGATATATGAGCTAAAAGCCATATTATTAAACCGGCAGGCATAGAAACTGTTACAGCTCTACCTAAGACAAAAAGGGTTCTGTCAAATATTGAGCGAACTATGACTTTTGAAAACTGTGGTTTTCTGTATGGTGGCATTTCCATAGTAAAGGGTTCTGGTATTCCTTTTAATATGGTTTTACCTAAAAGCTTTGATGCTGAAAGGGAGGTTACTATACTTATTACTATTACTAATGAAAGCAGTAGAGAAGATATTAAAACCGAACCTTTACCTCTCGTTGCAAAAAACATAGTTATAATAGCTATGAGAGTAGGAAATATTCCATTACAAGGTATAAAGCTGTTTGTTAGAATGGCTATAAGTCGCTCTCTGGGTGAGTCTATTATCCTACAACCAGTAACACCAACAGCGTTACACCCAAGCCCCATTGCCATACATAAAGATTGCTTACCACAGGTATTGCATTTTTTAAAACAAGAGTCTAAATTAAATGCCATACGTGGTAGGTAGCCTAAATCCTCAAGTATTGTGAATAGAGGGAAAAATATTGCCATAGGTGGTAGCATTACGGCAACAACCCAAGCTAGAACTCTGTATACACCAAAGACTAACATATCGGCTATTTGATTAGATATGTGTAAATACAAAAGTCCCTTGTAAAGGCTATCTTCTATTGAGAATAAGGCATTTGATAGCATTTCTGATGGGTAGTTTGCCCCTTTTATTGTAATCCAAAGTATAAACATAAGAAGTAATAGCATAACTGGGAAAGCTGTGTACTTTCCGGTCATTATCCTGTCAACTAAATTATCACGTTTGCTGTAGGCCGTTATATCTGAATTTAAAACACCTCTACTAACGTATTCTGATGTTTTGCTTATTCCCTTAGATATGGCATCACCGATATTGAAGTTTTCATCTGTGTTTTTTTCTAAGAATTGTAGTGATTTTTCCATAGCATTATAACAACATTTTGTTTCTTCCTCGGTTAAATTTATGTTTTCGGAAAGGGTGTTTATAAAGTTTTCTTTTTCTTCCATAAGCCTTAAAGATATAAATCTTTTGTTTATATCTGAAAAGCTGTGGTTTTCAAGCTCCTTTATGCCTATATCTATAGCTTTTTCCAAAACATCATCATATTGTATTTTCACATAAGATTTTTCAGGATTAGTATTATTTACATACTCTATTTTTTTCATAAGAGTATTAAGCCCTTTTTTCTTAGATGCTGTCATTGGTATTACGGGAATTTTAATCCTTTCCTCCAAAAGAGGTATGTTTATCTCTATACCTCGTTTTTCGGCTTCGTCCATAAGATTAAGACAGAGTATAGCCTTTTTTGTTATTTCTAGGACTTGGAGAACAAGATTAAGATTTCTGATTATACAAGAGGCATCACAGACTATAACTGTTACGTCAGGCTTATTGAAACATATGAAGTTTCGAGCTTCCTCCTCCTCTTTGGAACGACTAAGAAGGGAGTATGTTCCGGGGATATCGGCAAAGGCATATTTTACACCGTTAAATTCACAGTAGCCTATGGTGTTTGAAACGGTTTTACCTGCCCAGTTTCCTGTGTGCTGTTTCATACCCGTTAAGTTATTGAATACTGTGCTTTTTCCTACGTTAGGGTTTCCTGCTAAGGCGATTAAAACTTCAGATTTTTTGTTGTTTGAATTGCTCAAGAAAAATCACCTCCTTAAAGAAACAAGTATATTTTTAGCGTCGTTGTTTCTTATAGCTATGAGAGAGCCACATACAAGATAGGCACAAGGGTCACCTAAAGGGCTTTTTATTACAGATACAATGTTTGTACCCTCTGTTATGCCTATGTCCTGAAAACGTCTTCTTATAGCACCTTTGGAGTGTATTTCGTTTACATACAAAACTTCTCCTTGTGGAGCATCTGAAAGAGGTATTACATTCATAATATGTCACCTTTTACTATATGATTTTTACAATATAGTATGTTTTTAAAATTTATATTGTTACTTTAGTAATATGTAAATATTAAAGTCATAGTATATAAGAGGGGGTGTATATATGAAAAGTGATAATGTAAATGAATTTTCTGTAGACACAAGAAGAACGGGGCCATCTGAAGATAATAGATATCAAACATCAGATGTTTCTGAATTTAAAGATATTATTGAAAATGGTGATGTGTATAGAGATGCAGCGTCACCAGGGTTAGGGCCAGTAGGGGGAGTGACACCAACACTACCGCCAGATGATGTAGCGTCACCAGAGTTAGGTCCAGTAGGAGGAGTAACACCAACATTACCGTCAGATGACGTAGCATCACCAGGGTTAGGGCCAGTAGGGGGAGTAACACCAACACTACCGCCAAATGATGTAGCATCACCAGGGTTAGGGCCAGTAGGAGGAGTGACGCCTACATTACCGTCAGGTGGAGTTACAGTTATACCGATTATACCGTCTGCAAGATACGGTTATTTAAGGTTTTTTAATGGCAATGTTAATGGTGAAACTATTGATATTTATATTCATAATAAACTTTATGCTAGAAATCTTTACTTTAGAGAAAGTACAGATTACTTTCAGTTGCCAGCAGGAAGTCATAAAATAACTGTTTATAGGGCAGGAAATAGAAATGTTAAACTTTATGAGCAGGATTTTAGAATTAATGCAAACACAAGGTATACAGGTGCTTTTTCCGGTGAAGTAGGAGATTATTCTATGGTCTTTACTATTACAAACTGTAAAAAGAAAACTGGGAATATTGCAAGAGTTAGATTTATAAATATAGCGAAAAATTCACCGTACTTTGATGTGTATTTAGATAAGACTGTTATCATAAGAGAATTTTATTATAATGAGGTAAGCAGATATATAGATGTGCGTAACGGATACCATAGCTTAATACTTACACAATCACAGACAATGCGAGTTTTACTTGAAGAACCACAGGTTTATTTTGAGGGTGGAAGATGTTACAGTGTATATATTTTAGGTAATAATAGTAGTGTGCCGGTACAGATAAGTATTTTGGAAGATAGTTTTTAATATATAGTTTTATTTTTGGGGCTTTTTAGCCCCATTTTTTTGTTTAAAATAGTATAATATAAAATATTGGTGAAATAGTAGTTGGTAGGTGATATTTATGAATATAAGGAAAGTTTATGAAGATAGAGAGAGAAGTTTTCTTTCACCTTTTGCAGTTAAAAGCGAGGACACAAAGGGGAGAAAAGTTTTTGAGGATAAGTGTGATATAAGAACAGATTTTCAGAGGGATAGGGACAGAATAATACACAGCAAGGCTTTTAGAAGATTAAAGCATAAAACACAGGTTTTTATATCTCCGGAGGGCGACCATTACAGAACTAGGCTTACACACACTCTTGAGGTTACTCAGATAGCTAGAACAATAGCTAGAGGTCTTTGTCTTAATGAGGATTTGACAGAGGCTATAGCACTTGGTCACGATTTGGGGCATACTCCTTTTGGTCATTCGGGGGAGAGGATTTTAAATAGCCTTTGTCCTTTTGGCTTTGAGCATAATGTTCAAAGTTTAAGAGTTGTTGACGTTTTGGAAAATGAGGGCAAGGGGCTTAATCTTACCTATGAAGTCCGTGACGGTATTTTAAATCATAGAACTAGATGTAACCCTGCTACCCTTGAGGGTAAAGTTGTAAGGATTTCCGATAAGATAGCTTATATAAATCACGATATTGACGACGCTGTAAGGGCAGGTCTTTTAAAAGAAAGTGATATACCTAAAAGTATTGTAGATGTTGTAGGCAAAAGCTTTTGGGAGAGAATAGACAGTATGATACACAATACTGTTACAAATAGCTTTGGCATAGATGATATAAAACAGAGCGAAGATATGAATAAAGCTATATACGACCTTAGGAAATATCTTTTTAAAAACGTATATGAAAATGAAAGTGCTAGAAAAGAAGAGGAAAAAGCAAGAAGAATGATACAAAGGCTTTATGAATACTATTGTGAAAAACCTGAAAAAATGAGTGATGAGTTTAAAAAATTTATAGAAATGGGTGTTGATAAACAGAGGGTTGTATGTGATTATATAGCCTGTATGACTGATAGATTTGCTATAACAAGATTTATGGATATAAGTATACCTAAATCTTGGAATATTTACTAGCGTAAATTCTATTGTACTATAAATTCTTATGTGGTACAATAGTTTTCTGTGAAAAATATGTGTAATATCGACATAGAATTCATTTTGTTTTACATAAATTTGTTGATGTATACAAATATAGCACTATATAGAAGGAAATAAGGTGTTTGTGTCGAATTATATATAGATAAAGGTGGTGCCATTATGAGATATTCTCAAGAATTAATAGAGGAAATAAGAACTCAAAATGACATAGTTGAAGTTATAGGGGAGTTTATGCCCCTTACAAGAAAGGGTAATTCATACTTTGGTTTATGCCCTTTTCATAATGAAAATACACCGTCTTTCTCTGTAAGTGCAGACAAGCAGTTTTATTATTGTTTTGGTTGTGGTTCTGCCGGCAATGTTTATAGCTTTGTTATGCAGACTGAAAACTGCGATTTTTTGGAGGCTGTAAAGATTTTAGCTGATAGAGTAGGTATAACACTGCCTAAGCCTGAGCAATCTAGTGAGGAACGTGAGGAGGAAAGACGGAGAAATATTCTTTTTGATATGCATAGGACTGCCGGAAGATTTTATTACGAAAAGCTACACGAAAGTCAAGGTAGTAATGCTTTAAAATACCTTAATGAAAGAGGAGTTTTACCTAATATTCAGAAAAAATTTGGTATAGGTTATGCTCCTGACGGTAGGGATTTTCTTTATAGACATCTTTTAGAAAAGGGCTACAACATAGATGATATGTTAAGAAGTGGTCTTGTAATAAAGAATAAAAATTCTGACGGTTATCACGATAGATTTTTTAATAGACTTATGTTCCCTATAATTGATGTTACAGGTAGAATAATAGGTTTTGGCGGTAGAGTTATGGGCAGTGGTGAGCCTAAGTACCTTAATTCACCGGAAACTATGATATTTAATAAAAGCCGAAATCTTTACGGTCTTAACTTTGCCAAAAATACTAGACGCAGAGAGCTTATTTTGGTTGAGGGCTATATGGATACTATAAGCATATATCAGGCAGGTTTTCACAATGTTTGTGCCTCTTTGGGTACAGCTTTTAACGAATCCCACGCAAGAGTTTTAAAAAAATATGCTGACGATATTATAATACTTTACGATAGTGACCAAGCCGGAATTAATGCTACTTTAAGGGCGATACCTGTTCTTGTTAGTAATGGCTTTAATGTTAAGGTACTTCAGGTGCCTGATGGCAAAGACCCTGACGAGTTTTTAAAGTATAATGGAGCTTTGGAGTTTTCTAAATTACTTATGACAGCTATTAGTCATATAGCTTTTAGAATTAATTGCAAAAAAAGAGAGTATGATATTAGCGTACCGGAAGATAGGGTTAAATTTACAATAGAAGCATCTAAGATACTTGCCAGTCTTTCTAGCGACATTGAAAGAGACGTTTATATAAAAGAGGTATCCTATGAAACAGGCATATCCGTAGATGCTATTAAAAATGAAATTGAAAAGATACTTAATATTGATAAATTAAATTTTGAAAAAGAGGCAAACCGAAAACGAAGATATATAAGTAATAACAGTAGTGGCGAAAAAAGTAGTGGTAAAGCTTTGGAAAAAGGAGTTATTAAAGCTCAAAAAGAATTACTTTCTGCTATGGCATCAAATATAAATGTTTATAACGCTGTTAAGGAATATGTAAAGCCGTCAGATTTTTTAACAGATGTATACAGAAGTGTTGCGTCTATCATATATGAAACTAATGAAAAAAATGGACAGGTTTTTCCGGCAGAGGTTGTAAATCATTTTCAGTCTGTTGAGGAGCAGAAAGCTGTGACAGAGATTTTTGCAGTAGCATTTAAGTATAATGACAATAGCGACCTTGAAAAGGCTTTAAATGAAAATATAAAAAATATTAAAAAAGTTTCACTTGATGAAAAATCTGCAAATGCTACTGATATTGAAGATGTTATGAAAATAGTTCAAGAAAAAAGAAATCTTGATAAATTGTATATCACTATTACAAATGGTTAAAATAGAGTGTATTAGAAAGGAAGGGCTAGTTTGAAACCAGTAGAAGAAAATACATTTATAACTCGATTAAAAGAACTTGTTGTAATTGGTAAAAAGAAAAAAGGTGTACTTGAGTACAAAGAGATTATGGACCATCTTGGAGATATTGAGCTTGAGGGTGACCAGATAGAGAAAGTTTATGAATACTTTGAGGCACAGGGTATAGATATTTTAGGTGCTGTTGATACTATTGACCCTATGGACCCAGTAGATTCTATGGACGTAGAGGAAGATATGGACAAGGATTTAGACCTTTCTCTTCCGGAAGGTATAAATATAGATGACCCTGTTCGTATGTATCTTAAAGAAATAGGTAAAGTTCCTCTTTTAAGTGCAGAAGAAGAAATCGAGCTTGCAAAGAGAATGGAGGAAGGTGACGAGTATGCCAAAAAGAAATTGGCAGAGGCAAACCTTCGACTTGTTGTTTCAATAGCTAAAAGATACGTTGGTAGAGGTATGCTATTTTTAGACCTTATACAGGAGGGTAATCTTGGTCTTATTAAGGCTGTTGAAAAGTTTGATTACAGAAAAGGTTATAAATTCAGTACTTATGCCACTTGGTGGATTAGACAGGCTATAACAAGAGCCATAGCTGACCAAGCTAGAACTATTCGTATACCAGTGCATATGGTTGAAACTATAAATAAACTTATAAGAATATCAAGACAGCTTGTTCAGGAGCTTGGACGTGAGCCTGTTGCTGAGGAACTTGCTGTTGAAATGCAGATGCCGGTTGAGAAAGTCCGTGAGATTATGAAAATAGCACAAGAGCCAGTTTCTCTTGAAACACCTATCGGTGAGGAGGAGGACAGCCATCTTGGTGACTTTATTCCTGATGATGATATACCGGCTCCAGCTGAGGCTGCTGCTTTCACACTCTTAAAAGAACAGCTTATAGAGGTTTTAGCTACTCTTACTGATAGAGAACAGAAAGTTTTAAGACTTCGTTTCGGTCTTGATGACGGTAGAGCAAGAACTCTTGAGGAAGTTGGCAAAGAGTTTGACGTAACAAGAGAGCGTATTCGTCAGATAGAGGCTAAGGCTTTAAGAAAACTTCGTCACCCAAGTAGAAGTAAAAAACTTAAAGATTATATTGAGTAATATTATAAATTCTCCTTTCGAAATATTATGTTTCGGGAGGAGTTTTTATTTTTCTAAGGATATGATAAAATTAGAGTAATATTTTATTTTATAAGGGGAAATTAAAGTGAAGTTATCTAAGCGAATGGGTACTGTTGCAAATATGGTTGAAAAGTGTGACAGTATGGCTGATATAGGTACTGACCACGGTTACGTTCCTATATATCTTGTTAAAAACAATATTGTAAAAAAGGCTTTTGCCTGTGATGTAAATAAAGGTCCTTTAAAAAAGGCTAAGGAGAACATAGAAAATAATAATTGTACTGAAAGCATAGAAACAAGACTTGGCAGTGGTTTTTCGGTTATAAAGCCTTTTGAAATTGATACAGCTGTAATTGCTGGTATGGGTGGTATGCTTATTATAGATATACTTAAGGAGGCTAAAGAAACAGTAGATAGCCTTAAACAGCTAGTTTTACAGCCACAGCTTGATATTGATAAGGTTAGAAGATATATACATTCAATAGGCTTTAAGATAGATGATGAAGAAATGCTTATTGATGAGGGTAAGTATTACACTGTTATAAATGCCACTAAGGGCGAGGAAAAATACGAAAGAGAAATTGATTATATTTTCGGTAAATGCCTTATAGATAAGAAATCTGATGTTTTAAAGAAATATGTAAATTTTATGCTTGAAAAATCCGAAAATATAGTTAAAAATCTTTCGGGAAATGACTGCGAAAGTGCCATTATTAAGATTAAAGAAATTGAAAAAGATATAAAACTTTATAGGGAGGTTTTGGAATGTCTTTAAAATGTAACGATATAATAAATATTGTAAAGGATTTAGCACCGGAGTTTTTACAGGAAAAATGGGATAATTCCGGTTTAAATGTGGGAGATAGAAATCAAGATGTTAAAAAGATACTTTTTGCCCTTGACCCTTTAGATAGTGTTATTGATGAAGCTATAAGTGTTGGGGCGGATATGATAATTACTCATCACCCGCTACTTTTATTTGTAGATTTAAAAAATATTACAACAGATAGCGACGTCGGTAAAAGAATATATAAACTTATACAGAATAATATAAGTTTATACTCTGCCCACACAAGTTTTGATGTTGCTTTTGGTGGTACAAACGATATTATATCAGATATTTTAGAACTTAAAGATGTTGATATACTTGAGGAAACACAGTCAGAGAAAGTCTTTAAAATTGCAGTTTTTGTGCCGAAAGAAAGTGTAGACAATGTTAGAAATGCCATAGGGGAAAATGGCGGTGGCTTTATAGGAAATTACTCCCATTGTACATTTGCTTCAGAGGGTGAAGGTCAGTTTAAACCTCTTATTGGCACTAATCCTTATATAGGTACAGAGGGTGTTGTTGAAAGTGTTAAAGAGGTTAAAATAGAAACTGTTGTTTCAGAAAAAAATATGTCTAAATTACTTAAAGCTATATACTCTGCTCACCCATATGAGGAACCAGCTGTGGATATTATACCTTTAAATGTTAAGGGTAAGAAGTACGGTATAGGTAGAATTGGAAACTTAAAAAATGAAATGACTTTTAAAGAGTTTGCACTTTTTGTAAAAGAGAAACTTGGTCTTGATACTGTTAGGATAACAGGTGATGAAAATAGAGTTGTAAAAAGATGTGGACTTTGTACCGGTGCAGGAACAGAGTTTTTAAAAGTTGCTAAAGCTAAAGGTGCAGATGTTTATATTACAGGTGATGTAAAGTTCCACGAGGCACAGAAAGCTATAGCTATGGATATTTGTCTTATAGACGGCACACACTATGCAACAGAAAATATTGCTATGCCTTATATAGCTAAGTATGTGGAAAAAGAAATTGAAAAACGTGGAGAAAGTGTTGAAATAGTAATATCTAAATTTAACGGACAGACATTTAAGAATATATAATATATGGAAAGGGGAAATATTATGGCAGATAATGTTAGAGTTACTGTTAATGGGGTAGAATATTTTGTTGAAAACGGTATAACATATGAAAAACTTTCTGATATTGTATGTGGCAGAAGAAATATTAATCTGTCTCTTATACACATCTGACGC
>JADIMX010000153.1 GCA_017694425.1 Candidatus Fimicola merdigallinarum | reverse complement strand
GTATTATGCCTATAACCTTTAAAATTCCTAAAATAAATAAAATTATTTTCATAAACTTCTCCTTTTTCTATCTACAAAAATTAAAACCACCGATAAAACAGAAATAGCCATAATAGTAAAAATAAATATAGAGCCTATTCTTATTGCTGTATCGACAAAAAACCCTTCTGGCACTATGTTTATAAGCAAGTCTTTTTCAGGATTTAATAGCCATAGGTCATTGTCGAAAAATATTTGATGAAATATCGTAAAATATTTTGTAAAGTTTGATGATATTATAGCTGTAAGTGTTATAGTTGTAGCTAACACAAATGTAAATGCACCTAAAAATCCTTTTGATATAGTAGATAAAAAAGACTTATCCTTTAAAATTACAAGTATATAGGTAAATATAGTTAATATAAGGCACTTTACCCTAATACTTTTCCCCGAATTAAAAAGATTTTTCACATCATACATATGTGCTTTTTCTCTTTCGTTGAAAAACTCCCTTTCCTCGTCATTAACAGTTGTGTAAATTACAAGGTCATCTCTCTTATCATCAAGATAATCTAGCATTTCATAGGTAACGTACATAAGGTTATTTTCAGAAATATCAACATTTTCAAAAACATTGTACTTTCTATACTCTTTCAAAAAATAACCGTCTATATCACCATAAACAGCAACCTGTACTGATGATAAAAAAATTGCGACTATAAAAGAAATTGAGCCTAAAAAAGCTATGAAATACTTTAAAAATCCATTCAACTAAACATCACCTTCTTTTAAAGCCCTCTTTATATCCAAAACTGATACACCTTTTTTAATACTATCTTTCAATATGTATTGAAGAAGACTTAACGCTTCCTTTTTCCCAAAGGCTACCCCAATAATTGTATAATCAATATTACTGTTTTTAGGAGAAAAAAGCTCCCTCGAACTTAAAATATCAAAGGTATTTTTAGATTTTTCATTAATACATATGCAAAAAGTATTAAAAACAGGTATACCTCTTTTAAGAGAGTAATATACTGTTTCAATATCATCTACGCTTTCGCCTACATACATATTTTCTATAAAATTCATAGCTTACCCTCCAAAAAAATATATATTGATTATAACACACAATTAATATAAGTATACAAATATTACCGTCTATAATCAAGAATGATTTATAAAAAAGGCTGTCAATACTAACGACAGCCCTTTTACTATTATTCAAAAAATTTCTCAAGCTCCCCTATGCTTTCATAAGGATATAACTCTAAAAGCTCTCTGTACTGGCTACCATCAAGGTTTGGTGTTTCTGTATATATCTTAATTTTACCCTCAATATCCTCATTTATAAATTTATCCTTTAACTTTTCAAACTCGTCTTTATCCACAAATATCACTCCTATTTTTTTAATATCTCCATAATTCCCATAATACCTATGAAAGCTCCAAAAAGTTTCCTTAAAATAAAATCGTCTATAGCTGAGGCTATAAATGAGCCTAATATAGCACCTAAAACACCATAAATAACTAAAGGCTTTATTACAGAAACCTCTATATTGCCATTCTTTTTATGCATAAAAAGTGCCGATATGGCAGTGGGTATAAAATACACAAGATTTACAAGCTGTGCCTCTTGCTGACTAAATCCACAAAAAAATACTACTGCCGGTATAAGCAATGCTCCACCACCTATACCCATACCGCTTATAACTCCCGAAAAAAGCCCTACTAAAAGACACTTAATCATAATATCATCTTGGCACTAGCCAAAAGCATAAATATACCAAATATTATATGGAGCATTCTACCGGATATTTTCGGTAGTAGTTTAGCACCTAAAAAGCCACCGAATATACCTCCTATTGATATAAAAATAGTTTCTTTAACAGGTATATTTATATTAAAAATATATATAGTTGCAGATATTATAGATAAGGGCAGTATAAGTGCTATAGCTGTTGCGTGGGATTTATGGGCATTTATATTTAAAAGCCTTTCCATAAAAGGTACTGCTATTGTCCCACCACCACTACCAAATATACCGTTGGCAAGACCAGTAAAAACCCCTGTAATTATTAATTTTATATTCTTCATACAATAAAACTCCTTTTGGGCTTTTCTATATTATCTGCTTTTTTCTTGGTTTAATACCATAAACATAAAAAAGGAATGTATATTGCTATACATTCCCATTTTTTAAAATTTTATTGCTGTCTTGCTAACTTTTCGCAGAAATTCATCATTATCATAGCTACCTGTCCACGAGTTGCATTATCTACTGGTGATAATGTAACATCACTTGTACCTGTAATAAGACCTGTATTTACTGCCCATTCCATTGAATTTACTGCATATTCTGAAATATTACCGTAATCAGCATATCCCTCTATAGAATAGTTTATTGTATCGTTTGCGTGACCTTTATACATATAATATCTATGAAGCATAGAAACAAGCTGTTCTCTTGTAATCTCTACGTCGTGGTTAGTTCCGTCAGAAACTCCATTTGCCATAGCCCACTCACAACCTTTTTCATACCAAGTTTCCCCACCTGTTGTATCGTGACCGTCAAAACGAGCTAAAACTGTCCAAACCATAGCACGAGTCATTGCACCGTCTGGAGTAAATGTAATATCACTTGTACCTGCAAATAAATCACGACTTGCAATATAATCTACTGCGTGAGTACCCCAATATGTATCCGGAACATCAATAAAATATTTACTTCTATCTACAATTTTTACTGTAGCAATACCGTCAACTGGCACAATAACACCATTTTCACCCATAGCAGTCATTTTTATAACTTCCTCTGTTCCGTCAGGGTGAACTTTAACTGCCACCGTTCCTGCTGTCATATTTTCAACAGGTATTTCTACTTTAGCAAAGTTATTGTCTTCAACTGTAATAGTTATACTGTGGGCAGAGTCTGTATCATCTGATGCTGTTATATGTGATATAGGTGCATCTGCATTTTTGTTACGGTCAATAGCCTCATTAACAATCATAACATCAGATTTTATACTTCCGTCACTATCTACAGTTGTAACTGATGAAGAACCGTCCGGTCTTTCAACAGTTGTAGTAACACTATCCTTTCCGGATTCAACAGTAACCTTTGAACCGTCTTCCAATTCAGTCTTATCTACAACTGTACTAGGAGTTTTTTCGTCATCATCATCTGATGAAGATGAGCCACCTCCTGATGGTCTGTGGTTGTTATTATTATCACCGTTTGGTTTATCGTCATCTCCGTCGGTGTTATCATCTCCTGTTCCGTCGTCTCCGTCGGTGTTGTCATCTCCTGTACCGTTATCTCCTCCGGTATTGTCATCTCCTGTGCCGTCATCTCCTCCATTTGATGGTGGTTCTGGCTCTGGCTCTGGTGGTTTTGGAAGTGTAACAAGTTTCATACCGTCTTCTGTATCTTCAACTATATACCCATCAGCTACATAGTTAAATGGTTCATCTGGATTAGCAGGGTTATTAGCTTGGCTTGGGTCTGTTGTAAACTTACCGCCTGTAATAGTGACAGTTCCCATTTCCTTAGCTTTAGGGTCAACGTGTAAAGTTTCTTTTTTATCAACTGAACCACTCTTAAATGTACCACCTGATATATTTACATATTCTGTGTAGTTATCTAAAAAATCTGTATCGTTTGTATTTGATATATCATTTGTATCATTATCTACATACCAAATTCTAGTATTAGGGTCTTGTTTTAATCTGTAAATAGATATTGCATTATTATTATCACTTATAAACTCTCCACCTGTAATTTCAAGCTTCATAGTTTTAACTTTGCCCTCAGCATCTTTATCCTGATAGCCCGAACCTCTTGAAATTAAAGAAAGTGCAGAACCATCATCAGTATTACCGTCTGCTTCTTGTGAAGACTTATCCGGAAATTCTGTATATTCACGAGTTGCTCGGAAAGTACCACCTGATATTTTGATTTCTCCACTACCACAATACTGAATTCCATCAAGACCTGTAAACTCTCCACCTGTAATAGTAAGGTTTCCCTCCTGTGGGTGATACATAACTAA
>JADIMX010000152.1 GCA_017694425.1 Candidatus Fimicola merdigallinarum | reverse complement strand
CAGATGTGTATAAGAGACAGACACAATATATTATTCCCCAAAAAATCAAAACCACCTGTTAAACGGGTGTTCTACTCAAACTCTGTAAAAACTTTTTTCTCGTTATAAACCTCTAAAACTGTCTGTGGATTACACTATTATTTCTTATATCATATAATTTTATTTTTAGTTGCTAAAATTTTAGGAGTTTTATACCTTTATACAAAAATTTTTATTTATATTCGGCGATAAATAAAAAAAACGCTGTCTAAAAGACAGCGTTTAAAAATCCAATTATTCTACTGTAACAGATTTGGCAAGGTTTCTTGGTTTATCGATATCGCAACCTCTTTCAACTGCAACGTGGTATGCAAATAACTGCATAGGTATTGCACTTAATGAAGCTGTAAGTTTATCATCTGTATTTGGTATATAGATTACCTTGTCAGCAACCTCACCTATTTCTGTGTTACCCTCTTTAGCAATAGCGATAACGTAAGCACCTCTAGCTTTTACCTCTTTTACGTTACTTACAAGTTTTTCATAAAGATTATCCTGTGTAGCTACTGCAATAACAAGAGTTCCCTCTTCGATAAGAGAAATTGTACCGTGTTTAAGCTCACCTGCTGCATAAGCCTCACTATGGATATAAGATATCTCTTTAATTTTAAGAGAACCTTCAAGAGATGCAGCGTAATCAATTCCACGACCAATTATGAATACATTTTCTGAACTAGCGTGTTCTTTAGCCATACCCTCTATTTCTTTATCGAGAGTTAAAAGTTTTTCAATATATTCAGGTATTTTGTCAAGCTCACTAACCATAGCTTTAGCCTTTTCGTCAGAAACAAATCCTCTAACCTGACCGAATTTAAGACCGATAAGGTACATAAGAGCAACCTGTGTTGAGTATCCTTTTGTTGTAGCAACAGCTATTTCAGGACCTGCCCAAGTATAAAGAACGTCATCACTTTCACGAGCAATAGAGCTTCCAACAACGTTTACGATTGAAAGTATTCTTACTCCCTGTCTTTTTGCCTCTCTAAGAGCAGCAAGTGTATCAGCTGTTTCCCCTGACTGGCTTATTATTAAACAAACATCATTTTTGTTTAATATAGGATTTCTGTATCTGAACTCAGATGCAAGGTCAACCTCAACTGGTATTCTTGCAAGGTCCTCAATTACATACTTTCCTACAATACCTGCGTGGTAAGCACTACCACAAGCGATTATATGAATTCTACCAATATTTTTAATATCATCATCAGTATATTTAACATCATCAAGTTTTATTTCGCCATCTGCAATTCTTGGGTGTATTGTATCTTTTATAGCTTTTGGCTGTTCCATAATTTCTTTAAGCATAAAGTAGTCGTAACCACCTTTTTCAGCTGAAGAAATATCCCAAGTTACATTGTAAATGTCTTTTTTAATTTCGTTTTTGTCCATATCGAGAACTGTTACACCATCTCTTTTAAGAACAACAATTTCATTATCGTTTAAGAGATAGTAGTCTTTTGTGTACTCAAGTACGGCTGGAATATCAGATGCAATGTAATTTTCGCCGTCACCAAGACCTATAAGCATAGGGCTATCTTTTCTTACAGCTACGATTTCATCTGGTTTTTCTGTACACATTACAGCTAAGGCATATGAACCTCTAATTTTATCTATAACTTTTATAAGTGTATCAACCATATCACCGTCATAGTAGAAATCGAAAAGGTGTGCTACAACCTCTGTATCTGTTTCTGATACAAATTTGTATCCTTCTTTTTCAAGGTCAGCTTTAAGCTGAAGATAGTTTTCAATAATACCATTATGAACAACTGTGATTTTACCACTCATACTTGTGTGAGGGTGAGAATTTATGTCGCTTGGTGCACCGTGAGTAGCCCATCTTGTATGACCAATACCCATTGTACCGCTAACTCCACCGAGAGATTTTACCTTCTCATCAAGGTCAACAAGTCTACCTTTAGTTTTAACAACATTAATTCCATTATTGTATACAGCGATACCAGCAGAGTCATATCCTCTGTATTCAAGTTTCTGAAGCCCCTTTATAAGTATAGGAGAAGCCTCATTCTTTCCAATATAACCAACAATTCCACACATTTTAAATGTACCTCCAAAAAATTTTATTAGCACGTTATCTTTATTTTGTAAGTAGAATTACTCCTACTCTTTGTTAAAGACCTACGACCCTGTGCTAAAGGGCGAGAAGTATCCGCCGAAAAATCGATAACTTCCACCTCGTCAACCGATATCTGCATCTCGGCTCTGGCGCTTAAAAAAATTATATAACCTCCCAATATTAAAGCAGAAGAAAGTTATACTTATGACATTTTAATATTGTCATACTTTTTGCATTATACCATTAACATAATACTGGGTAAATAACAAAAAGTAACGACAAATTATTTAATAAGTTGATTTAATTCTGTTCTTTTTTACATACAATTTTATCTAATTGTATAAAACTTATATTAAAACATCTATATAACTATAGTATTTATACACCTTGTACAATGTGAATGTTTTTTATATAAACAAAAACTCCTCTGCCTATGTACAGAGAAGTTTTGTATCTTAAATCTATGTAATCAATATACTATTTCACTATCAATATTTTCTATATAACTTTGTGAATTATCGCTCTGTGTTGAACCAAATACCTGTCCACCATAAATCGCACTAAAGCTAAGTATTACGCTGAGAAAAAATGCTAAAATCTTTTTCATTGGCAGTCCCCCTTTCAAATTTATTTTTCTATATTAAACCATATAATAATGTATAATATGTTTCCAAATTCTTTCAATTTTCTTAATATTTATATTTACGTACCCGCTTAAAATAAGTTTAATCTAAAAGTTGAAGAATATACTTTTATATAATATAATCTCATAAAAGGAGATGATGTTTTGGTTTCAATTCTTAAATGCGATACTTACGATTTTGAAGTATTAAAAGACTGTGTAAGAAAGTCATTAGATAACTTAGGAGGGATTGAAAAATATATAGATAAAGGCGATAAAGTTCTTTTAAAAGTAAATCTTGTTATGAAAAAGCCACCGGAAATGGCAGCTACAAGTGACCCCTACTTTGTTGGTGCTTTATCCTCTGTATTAACTGAATACGGTGCAGAAGTTGTTATAGGTGATAGCCCCGGAGGTCCTTTTTCAACTATACTTTTAAAATCTATATATAGTGTTTGTCAAATGGATAAGGCATCTGAAATGGGAAATGCCACATTAAACTTCAATACTAATCATACAGTTTGCGAATTCCCAGACGGTAAGATTCTTAAAAAAATCACAGTAGGCGAATACATAAAGGACTGCGACAAAATAATATCCGTATGCCGACTTAAAACTCATTGTATGACAAAAATGACTGGTGCTGTTAAAAATATGTTTGGAACTATCCCTGGAACTACAAAAGCAGAGTACCATTTTAACTGTCCTGATGTAGATAACTTTGCTGACTGTCTTATAGATATTTGTCTTAACGCAAAACCTGTTTTATCATTTATGGACGCAATAGTCGGAATGGAGGGCGAAGGTCCAACAGCAGGTAGACCTAGAAAAATAGGTGCTTTTATGGCTTCTGATAATCCATTTTTATTAGACTACGTTGGTGCAAAAATAATAAATGCAGACCCTAAAACTATACCTGTACTTAACAATTCTATAAAAAGAGGTCTTTGCCCTGATAATATTGAAGATATAGAAATTGTGGGCTGTGACTACAAAGATTTTGTAATAACAGATTACGATATACCAAAAACAAAGAGTATGCACTTTTTAGGTGGTAAGCCTCCAAAATTTTTAGAAGGCTTTGTTGATAGACATATTCAGCCTCGCCCTACTTTTGATTATAAAAAATGTATTGGTTGTGGTGACTGTGCAAGGAACTGCCCTGCAAAAACAATAGAGATGAAAAATCATAAGCCTTATGTTCATACTGAAAAATGTATACGTTGCTACTGCTGTCAGGAGCTTTGCCCTAAAGAAGCAGTTTCGGTGTACAGACCACTTATACTTAGAGTAATGTCAAAATTATAATTATTTTAGCTACCTTAAATGGTAGCTATTTTATATTATTAATTTCCTATTTCACAATAAATCCATAAATTAATATAATACCGAAATAAACTTAATCTAAAAATACATTATAAATCTT
>JADIMX010000151.1 GCA_017694425.1 Candidatus Fimicola merdigallinarum | reverse complement strand
TATATCTTATTATAATTGATTTTTTATGTATTCTTTTATTTTAATTTCTACATACTGTATCTACATAATACTCTCTACACCAAAAATGTCTATTCCCATACTTATATTTTAAATTTTAATACCTATCAAATATAATTAAGCTACTTTTACTTTTTTAAATATCCCATAAATTTTGATACAATTAAATAAAATTGTATTTCTAATGCCATATGTATACGGTCTTTACAAACTTATATCTCTATTATTTTAAACCCTTTTCTTTCACTCAACATACTTAATATTTTCCCGTATATTTCTTGTCTCCTATATTTGGGTGCAAATACTATATAATATTTGTATCTCTATTTAGAATTTAATAAACTATTTATGTCTTTCATTGCAAAATCTCCTATAATTTTATTTTCGTTTGCCAAACCAATTATATTATAGGTGGCTTTTACTTTTATATAAAAATTTTGCCTACCAAAATAAATAAAAGGTGTAGAAAAATCTACACCCTTTATTTTTGTTATGCTGTTTTATCGTTTATCATACCTAATCTAAAGTACTCTGTAAGTATTGATATAAACTGGCTATTTGTAGGCTTTTTACTACTTTTAATACCTACAGTATCACAGTAAATACTACTATATCCATTTCGCCATATACATTCAATGGCGTGTCTTATAGCTCTTTCAACCTTACTTCCACTTGTATTATACTTTTTGGCAATATCAGGGTATATACCCTTTGTTATACCTACTAAAAGCTCAGTATTGTAAACTGCCATTTCAATAGCTGTTCTTATGTAATGAAACCCCATTATACTTGGAGATATACCAAAGTTATTTAAAACTTCTGTAATCTTCATTTCGAGAGTTTTCTCCCCTAAATACTCTCTATACACCGGTAAGCTTTGAACTTCTCTAGTATCCCTTTCAAAAATTTGTCTAATTCTTTTAATTAAAAGCTCACTTTCAAAAGGTTTACTTAAAAAATAACTTGCACCCATTTCTACGGCTCTTTTTACAACGCTATCACAGTTCATTGCCGAAACCACAATACACTCCGGTTTTTTCCCTTTAATATCATTTAGCTCCTCAAGGAACCATAATCCATCTTTTTTAGGTAATACAACATCAAGCACCACCATATCAACCTCATTGTTAAGAACAAAGTCTAAGGCATCTTCCCCGTTTGAAACCTCTCCTACAATCTTAACATCAAGTTCATCTTTTAAGCAGTTAATTACTATCTTTCTAAATACTTCATTGCTATCAACAACAAGTACCTTAACCACCTTTTCAGCAAACATAAAATTACCCCCTATTAAATTTTAAAGTATTAAACTGTTTCGCCAAAACAGTTTTTATCACTCCCTTACTACTCCCCTTTCTCGTCATTGACGAAACACTTTATGTCCCAATTATAGTCAACAAAATTTCAAAATTCTATAATTAAAGCACGTATAACACATATATCCGCACAGATGTATAAATATATATTATTTTAAACTACTATATTGATTAATTATGTATATAATTGTACTTATATGTATAGACTAAATATAATAACTCTGATATTATATTTACAGTAATTAAAAATTTATGGAGTTGAAAATATGACAAACGCTATTTTACTTATACTTTTTTCAATGGTAGGTATTATTGTTGCAACTACAATGCACGAATTTACAAGAGCCTTAACATCAACTATATTAGGCGATACCTTACCAAAACAGCAAAAAAGACTTACTTTAAACCCAATAAAACACTTTGAACCTATAGGTTTTATACTTATGTTTGCAACTGGTGGTTTCGGTTGGGGTAAACCTGTGGAAACTACATCACTTTATTATAAAAATAGAAAAAGAGATACACTTATAACTGCTATTATGCCAAATGTAGTTAATATCCTTATAGCTTATATGTGCCTTATATTTTCAAATTTATTCATTAAAATGGGCAATTTAACTGTATACAATCTCTTTTTTAGAATAGCTTTATATAATGTAAGTCTTGCAGTATATAACATAATTCCAATAACACCTATGGACGGCTTAAAGGTTTTATCTTATATAATACCTTCAAATAAATACTTCCAGTATATTCAGTATGAAAAGATTATACAGGCAGTATTCCTTATTTTCTTATTTATAGGTACAACAGATTTTATAATCGTTCCTATAATAAATATTTTAATACGTGTATTAAGTTTTTTTGCAGGCTTATAAAAGGAGCAATATTTCGTGGAGAAAATAACTGTTCATCTCGATGCTTTCGAAGGTCCTTTGGACCTTCTTTACCATCTTATAGAGAAAAATGAAATAGATATATATGATATTCCTATATCCTCACTTGCACAGCAGTACATAGAATACATTGAAAATGCAGAAAATAAAAATATGGAAAGTATGAGCGAGTTTCTTATTATGGCGTCTACCCTTCTTGAGATAAAATCAAAAATGCTATTGCCTTCTAAAAAAGATGAAAAAGCATTGGAGGAGGAAGTTGACCCTAGAGAGGAGCTTGTAAAAAAACTTGTGGAGTACAAGAAATTTAAAAATATTACAGAAGATTTTAAAAAGTACGAGCAAGAGGCATCTCAAGTTTTATACAAAAAGAACGAGGAGATGGAAAAACTTTTCGAGGATATAGAAACTGATGAAAGTTTAGAGGACTTCCTTTCGGGAGTAACTCTAAATGATATTTTTAAAGCCTTTCAAGAGGTTATAAAAAGGCAAGATACAAAGGTTGATAAGGTTAGAAGTTCTTTTAAATCTGTGGAGAGAGATTTATATACAATAGATGAGAAAATAAACTACATAAAGGATATGCTATTTATAACACCTAAAATTGTATTTAAGTCAATATTTAGACAAGGTGCAAGAAAACTTGAAATAGTCGTAACATTTCTTGCTCTTTTGGAGCTTATAAAAATGAAAGAGGTTTTAATATCACAGCATCAACCTTTCGGCGATATAATAATAACAAAAAATAACGGAAGTGATTTAAATGAAACTTAATGAACTTGAGGCAGTAGTTGAGTCATTACTTTTTATATCTGGTGAGGCTGTACCCATTTCTGTTCTTGCTCAAACAATAGATATGGATAAAGCTACAACAAAGGCTATTGTACGTTCTCTATCAGAAAAATACGCAATAGAAAAACGTGGATTACAAATTGTAGAATACGAAAATGCATATCAGATGTGTACATCTCCAAAGTGTTTTGAGTATATAAAAAATATGTACAAGTCACCTAAAAAACAAGGACTTACACAGGCATTACTCGAAACCTTGGCTATAATAGCCTATAAACAGCCTATAACTAAGGCTCAAATAGAGGAAATACGAGGTGTTAACTCTGACCATTCTGTAAATAAATTAGTTGAGAAAAAACTTGTATGCGAAAAAGGACGACTTGACACTCCTGGTAAACCTATTCTTTTCGCCACAACAAAAGAGTTTTTGAGATACTTCGGTTTTACATCTGTAAAAGAGCTACCACCTCTTGACGAAACTCTTTCTGTGGAAAATACTGAAAACATATAAAAAATACATATTAAATATATTTTTACAAAAAATACTCCTATAAAATTCAGATAGGAGTTTTTTTTATGAAAAAAATTATATCATTACTTATGTTAATTATATTTATACTACCATTTAATAAAAATGTTATAGCATCAGAGGAAAGCCCAGATGTAAAGGCTATCGGTGCTGTATTAATGGATTACGAAACCGGAAGAATTTTGTGGGGACAAAACGAAGATGAACCACTAGCTATGGCAAGTACCACAAAGATAATGACGGCAATAATGGCAATAGAAAGCGGAAAGCTTGATGAAACTGTAGTCGTAAGCAAAAAAGCCCAGTCTGCTCCCGAAGTAAAAATGCACATTAAAGCCGGAGACGAATATACTATGAATGACCTACTATACGCTATGATGCTTTGTTCCTACAATGATACAGCAGTAGCAATAGCCGAACATTTAGGTGGAAGTGTTGAAGAATTTTGTAATATGATGACTGAAAAAGCTAAAAGTCTTGGCTGTAAAGATACAGTTTTTAAAACACCTAACGGACTTGACCTTGATGACCACCACTCTACAGCAGAAGATATGGCAATAATAACAGCCTACGCCTTAAAAAATGATAAATTTAGAGAGGTTATAAAAACACCCTCTTATACAGTTAAAGGCTCACAAACCTTTGAAGTAGCTAATAAAAATCGTCTTTTAAGAGAGTATGACGGTGCTATCGGTGTTAAAACCGGATTTACCGGAAAAGCTGGCCATTGTTTTGTAGGCTCTGCAAAAAGAGGTGACTTAACTTTAATATCTGTAGTTCTAGGTAGTGGTTGGGGAAATACAGGTAAAGAACAGAAATGGATTGATACAAAAAATATTTTAAACTACGGCTTTGAAAATTTTGAAAAAACAGAAGTTATAAGAGAAGGAGATTTTACAGGAAATGTACCTGTGACATTTTCAAAAACAAATTTTGTTGAAACTGAAGTTTGTCAAAGTTTAGTAATTCCACTTAGCAAAGAAGAAAAAGAAAATATAAAAATACAGATAAATTTACCTGATAGCTTGGAAGCACCTATTAAAAAAGATACTATTGTAGGTAGCTGTGAAGTTATTATAAATGGTAAAAAAGAGTACAAATTAAATATAAAGGTATCGCAGGATATAGAAAGAAATGATATTAAGGTGTCATCTAAAAAAGCCCTTGATATATGGCAAAAAAGTGGGGATACACTACTAGAAAACATACTGAAAAAACTTGAAATCCTTTAAATATTTTACTGTATAAGCCTTCGTTATAAGGGCAACTTAAATATAAAGCAAAAATTATAACGGGGTGAATATATATGTTTTTTAAAAATAAATTCGTAAAGAGAAGTATTTTATCGCTATCTCTTATTAGCATTTTATCTTTTACTTTAATGTATTTCTCTATCCCCTCAAATATAAGTTTAACAGAGGGGCAAGACAAAAAACTATTTGTAGGTTTTACTACAAACGCTACTGTTAATGATGATAGCATTGAAGTTTTAAGTCTATCAAGTGAAAAAGTAAGCGAAAATATAAAAAGTGATATAGGTACTATATCTATAAACCCTAAAAATGTTGGAACTGGTAAAATTAATGTATCCCTTTTAGGTGTAATTCCCATAAAAAGTATAAATGTAGATGTACTACCTCAAACAAAACTTATTCCTGTAGGTAGAGCCATAGGTGTATCCGTAGATACAAACGGTATACTTGTGCTTGGTACAGGCTACGTTAACAGCGAAAATAACGAAGTTTTAGAACCGGCAAAAGGTATACTTAAAGCCGGAGACCTTATAACACAGGTTAATGACCAAAAAATAGCTGAAAAAGAGGAGCTTATGAGTATTATAGAAAACTCAAGCACTACTCTAAAGCTAGTAATAATGCGAAATGGAGAAGAACAAACAGCAAATATAACACCTATAATATCTGCTGAAGATGGAAAACCAAAAATAGGTATATGGGTTAGAGATTGTACTCAAGGTATAGGTACTATGACATTTTATAACCCAAAAACAGGTGGCTTTGGTGCTTTGGGTCACGGTGTTTACGACATAGATACAAAAACACTACTTTCAATAAAAAATGGCAAAATTACAGAGGCAAATATATCTGATATTAAAAAAGGCGAAAAAGGTAAACCTGGGGAGCTTAGAGGTGAAACTTTTGACGATAAACAATTAGGTGAAATATACGAAAATACAGAGTGTGGGCTTTATGGTAAGCTATATGAAGAAAATAGCGATATTTTAAATTCTAAAGCTATGCCTATACAAACAAAAGAAAATATAAAAGAGGGTAAAGCCTATATACTTTGTAATATTTCCGGCAATACAGTTGATAAGTATGAAATAAATATAGAAAGTGTTGATAAAACAAGTAAAAACCCCTCAAAAGGAATGGTTATAAGGATTACTGATAAAGATTTGTTAGAAAAAACAGGTGGCATTGTTCAGGGTATGAGTGGTAGCCCTATTATACAGGATAATCATATAATAGGTGCTGTCACTCACGTTTTTGTTAACGACCCTACAAAAGGCTATGGTATATTTATAGAAAATATGATGTAGTAAAGTGTGGGTGGTGGTATAAACTATCACTCACTTTTTATAAATAAAAATAGTGGTATTTTAATATTATTTAAAGTAACGACTAATATATTTATAATACAACGAAATATTTTTAAATTTATTATTTATAAGATTTAATTCCATTGAGTATAAATCAAAGGCATTGTATTTAAAATTACAAAATACCTTTTCTCCTTGTAATAAAATTTCACTATTCAAAAACAGCGATATAAATATATCATAAACTCATTTTTTATAAATTAATATATAATAGAAATC
>JADIMX010000150.1 GCA_017694425.1 Candidatus Fimicola merdigallinarum | reverse complement strand
ATTTAGAGATGTGTGTTTATGATTATATTATGCTAAATAAAGATAAAGTATCTTATATGAAAATAAGAGATATTGCTGAAGGGGCACACGTATCAACAACAACAATACTTCGTTTTTGCA
Source organism: Candidatus Fimicola merdigallinarum (assembly GCA_017694425.1). Classification (GTDB taxonomy): domain Bacteria; phylum Bacillota; class Clostridia; order Lachnospirales; family Anaerotignaceae; genus Fimicola; species Fimicola merdigallinarum. The sequence continues at coordinate 5,289 of JADIMX010000150.1, read as the reverse complement.
AGAAGATGGGTTGTGATGGTTATTCAGAATTTAAAGTTAAATTTAAACTTTATTTAGAAAATGAAAAAAATAAAAAACCTGAAATAGATATAAGCGTACTTATAGATTATCTTAACAGATTACAGAGTGATACATACAATAAAAATATTGTTGATGCTTTTAATATATTAAAAGAAGCAGAAACTATAATATTTGTAGGAATTGGCAATTCGGGTGCAATAGCAAAATTTGGTGCAAGATATTTTTCTAATTCTGGAAAGTTTTCTCTTTTTGTGGAGGACCCGTTTACACCTGTATTTAATGGAAATAGTAAGAATACTGCTATTATTGCGTTATCAGTTTCTGGAGAAACAAAAGAAACTTTAGATATGGTTTTGAATTTTAAACAAAGAGGTTGTAAGATAATATCTATAACTAATAGCTCGGAGTGTTCTCTTTCTAAAATTAGCGATACAAATATAGCTTATTATATTCATCAAGTAAGGGTAAAGGAGTATTTTGATATAACATCTCAAGTACCTACAGTTTGCATACTTGAGATATTAGGTAAAATGTTGTATAAAACAATATAAAACATCTAAAACATATACCGGTGCAAATATCACAATAAAATATTTTAAAATACTATATAAACAGTATATTTTATATAATAAATAAAATGTACTGTTTTTTTATATAACAAACTATAAAAATGAGATACACGTTTTATAATTGCTGTAAATTGATGACAAATTTTGATTTATAAATTATATTAGTATTGTAATCAAGAAAAATTAATTTAAAAAAGGGGTGAGAATATATGAACGAGAAACCATTAGAGGAAGTTATAATGGAGCTTATAGTAAATAGTGGTAATGCAAGAAGTATGGCTATGGAAGCTATTAAGTGTGCTAAAGCGTGTAAATATGATGAAGCAGATAGACTTATATCAGATGCAGAAAATGAAATACACAAAGCTCACGAGTTCCAAACAGAACTTGTATACAAAGAAGCCGGTGGAGAAAAGATTGAAATGTCACTTCTTATGTGTCACGGACAAGACCATCTTATGACAGCTATGGTTGTTATTGAGATGGCAGAGGAATTTTTAGAACTTTATAAAATCATAAAGAAATAAGCACTTATTTATTATTAAATTTATATTTTGGGAGGAATGTTTATGTTTAAAGTAAGATTATTTTGTGCAGCAGGAATGTCAACAAGTTTAATGGTTAACAAAATGAAAGTAGCAGCTGAAGAAATGGGTATTGAGGCAGATATATTAGCTACATCTGAGTCTAAGATGGACGAAGAAACAAATGGTATAGATGTTGCTCTTTTAGGACCACAAGTAAGATATAAACTTGCAGAGGCTAAGAAAATTTGTGAACCTAAAAATGTTCCTGTTGATGTAATTCCAATGGCAGACTACGGAACAATGAACGGTAAAAAAGTTCTTGAGTTTGCTTTAAAACTTGCAGGAAAATAAAAAAATTATTTATTAATAGTAATAGGGGGTTTAATATATGGGGGCTATGGAAAAAATGCAGGAGAAAATGGAAGCTACATTAGTTCCTTTTGCTGCAAAACTTAATGCTCAAAGACACGTTGCTGCTGTAAGAGATGCGTTTACATTAGCTTTTCCTCTTACACTTGCTGGGTCTATAATTGTACTTATAAATTATGCTGTATTATCACCTGATGGATTTATAGCAAAAATTTTTAGATTAGGTAGTTTAATTCCTAATTTAGCAGATTATCAAGCAATTTTTACACCGATAATAAACGGTACAACAAATATTATGTCATTATTAATAGTTTTTCTTACTGCATATAAGTTAGCTGAAGCAAAAGGTGGCGATAAACTGCTTGCATCTGTATGTGCTATCGGTACATTTTTTATAATTTATCCTGATTATGTAGTAACTGAAACAGGAAATGCTTTACCTATGACATTTATGGGGTCACAGGGTATTTTCGTTGGTATTATAATTGCTTTACTTATTGGTGAATTTCTTCCTGCTATGGCTAAAAACAAAAAATTGTGTATAAAAATGCCTGATAGTGTACCACCAGCAGTAGCACAGTCTTTTAATCTTGTAATTCCTATAATAATTATTTTCGTAGTGGCAGCTATAATAAATTACTTACTTGGATTTATATCAGAAGGTGGAATTCACTATGTAGTTTATGATGCAATACAGGCACCATTTAGTTCACTTGGCGGAAATATAGTTACAATACTTATATTTGCAGTTGTACAGCAGTTCTTATGGATTTTAGGTATTCATGGTCCAAATACATTAAGTGCTATAAGACAGGTTATGTTTGCTGAAGCAGATGTTGCAAATCTTGCATATTTCGGTACACACGGTACAACTGTTGGAACACCATTCCCTATAACTTGGGGCTGTATTAATGACGCTTTCGGTAATACAGGAGGTTCAGGAGCAACATTAGGTCTTATAATAGCTATATTTTTAGTTGCAAGAAAAGATAAACAGCAGACAACAATAGCTAAACTTGGTCTTGCACCTAGCTTATTTAATATAAATGAACCACTTATGTTTGGTTTACCTATTGTTATGAATCCTATATATGCAATACCATTTATATTAGCACCTATTAGTGGAAATATAATAGGATACTTATCAACAATTGTATTTAAAATTATACCACCAGCAACAGTTAATGTAGGCTGGACAACACCAGGATTTTTATTACCTTTCTTAGGTTCTGGTGGAACAAATGTACTTTCACTTTTAATAGGTATATTGTGTGTAGTGGTTAGTACATTAATATACTTACCTTTCGTATCAGCAGCAGCTAAAGCTAATTTACTTAAACAAGAAGAAGGTATAGAGTAATTTTCATATTAATGGGAGGTTTTCAATATGGGATTTAGAGAAGGATTTTTATGGGGAGGAGCAGTGGCCGCACACCAGTTAGAGGGTGCATATAAAGAAGGTAACAAAGGCTTAAGTATAATGGACGTTGCTACTGCCGGTGATAAAAATACACATAGACGTTTTACAGATAAAATTGAAGAGAATGAGTATTATCCTAATCATACAGCTATAGATTTTTATCATAGATATAAAGAAGATGTGGCACTTTTTGCAGAAATGGGATTTAAATGCTTTAGAACAAGTATTGCTTGGTCAAGAATTTTCCCTAATGGTGATGAAGACCAGCCTAATGAAGAAGGTCTTAAATTCTATGATGATTTATTTGATGAATGCCTTAAATACGGCATAGAGCCTGTAATAACATTAAGTCATTTTGAAATGCCATTATATATAACACAGAAATATGGTGGTTGGAGAGATAGAAAGTTTATCGACTTCTTCGTTAAATTTGCAGAGGTATGCTTTAGACGTTATAAAGATAAAGTTAAATATTGGATGACATTTAACGAAATTAATAATCAGGCAAACTATTCAGGTGATTATAGTTTATATTCAAATTCTGGTATACTTTTTAAAGATGGTGAAAATAAAGAGCAGACTATGTATCAGGCTGCACATTATGAATTAGTTGCCAGTGCCTTAGCTATCAAAAAGGGTAAAGAAATAAACCCAGATTTTAAAATTGGTTGTATGATTGCTATGTGTCCTATATACCCAAAATCTTGCAAACCAGAAGATATCCTTATGGCATTTAAAGCTATGAATAAGAGATATTATTTTGCTGATGTCCACGTTAACGGAGTATATCCTCCTAATATACTTAAACATTGGGAGAGAAAAGGCTTTAATATTGACTGCACAAAAGAAGATTTAGAGATTTTAAAACAGGGTTGTGTAGATTATATAGGATTTAGTTACTATATGAGTTTCGTAATTGGACACAATGAAGATAATAAATATTATGAATATAATGAAATAGAATGCTTTACATTAAGAAATCCATATGTTAAAGCCTCTGACTGGGGTTGGCAGATAGACCCTGTTGGTTTAAGATATGCATTAAATTGGTTTACTGATAAATATAACTTACCATTATTTATAGTTGAAAATGGTTTAGGTGCTTATGATAAAATAGAAGAAGATGGCTCTATAAATGATGATTATAGAATTGATTATTTAAGAGAGCATATTGAAGAAATGAAAAAAGCTGTTGAAGAAGATGGTGTTGACTTAATAGGATATACACCTTGGGGTTGTATCGACCTTGTAAGTGCCGGAACTGGAGAAATGGATAAGAGATACGGTTTTATCTATGTAAATAAAGATAATAATGGCAATGGTGATTTAAGTCGTAAAAGAAAAAAATCATTCTATTGGTATAAAAAGGTTATAGAAACTAACGGCGAAGAATTATAAAAAATAAAAGACCTTTATGCTAATTATTTAGTCTAAAGGTCTTTTTTAATAGGGGGTAGTTTTATGAAAAATAGATGTCTTTGTATAGATGTTGGTGGTAGCTCTATAAAATACGCACTTATAGATAATGAACTTAATTTATATAAAAAGGGAAGTGTGGTAACTCCTAATACGAACATAGAAGATTATGTAAATGCTTTGTGTTCTATATATGAAAAGTTTAGAGATGAAGTATACGGTATAGCACTTTCTGTTCCTGGTATAATAGATAGCAAAAATGGTTTATGTATTACAGGGGGAAGCTTACTTTTTATTGAAAAATTTAATATTGTAGAGGTGTTACAAGATAAATGTGGTGTTCCTATATCTGTTATGAATGATGCTAAGTGTGCAAGCTTAGCAGAAGCTAAATGGGGAGCATTATCCGATTGCAATGATGGTATAGTTATTGTATTAGGTACAGGTATAGGTGGAGCTATTATAAAGGATAAAAAAATTCACCAAGGTAAACATTTTGGAGCGGGTGAGTTTAGTTTTATCAATTTAAACAATGAGTTTGATGGAGATGAAAATAAATGGTTTAATGCTAATGGTAACCTTAAGTTAATAAGCCTTGTTTCAAAAGCAAAAGGTATTGATGCCAGTAAATTAGATGGATATAAAATATTTGAAATGGCAAAAGTTGGTGATGAAATTGTTTTAAAAGTTATTGATAAATTTACACGTTCAATAGCTAATATGATTTTAAATCTTCAGCTTATATATGACCCAGATAAGTTTGCTATAGGTGGAGGAATTAGCTCACAACCATTACTTTTAGAATATATAAATAAAAATGTTGATTTTTATAACTCTATATCAAACCCTATATTACCAAAACCAGATGTAGTGGCTTGTAAATTCTATAATGATTCAAATTTAATAGGTGCCTATGCTAATTACTTAAATATGCATAGCGAAAACTAATTTTATATTAAACTTATAT
>JADIMX010000149.1 GCA_017694425.1 Candidatus Fimicola merdigallinarum | reverse complement strand
TTTTTTGGTAAAATCAACTGTTTTTTATAATTTTTATATAATTTAGATGGATTTATGTTATCTATTTATAAGTTATTAAATATAAATCAAAACCACCCGTTAAACGAGTGGTTTTGATTTATACTCTATTTACTTTAACAAGATTAATACGCTTATCATCAAATTCTATAATTTTAAAATTATACCCACATATATCTATCTCCGGTCTTTCGTTATCATCAGGAACTCTGCCAAGTTTTCCTATAAGATATCCACCTAATGTATCGTAATCTGATATATCTTCAAACTTTACATTTAAAAATTCCTCTACATCATTTATATCAGTTCCACCTTTTATAATATATGTATCTTCATTTATTATCTCAATATCCTCTTTTTCCTCTACATCATATTCATCAAATATATTACCTACAATTTCTTCTAGCAAATCTTCCATAGTTACTATACCGGTAGTACCGCCATATTCATCTATTACTATTGCCATATGAACCTTTTTTATTTGCATTTCTTTAAAAAGCTCATCACTCTTTTTAGAAGTTGGAATAAAATACGGCTCCATAAGTATATTTTTTAAATTAAAGTTTTTGCCTAATTCATCAATAAATATATACTTTATAAAATCTTTAACGTAAAGTATACCTATTATATTATCTATATTTTCTTCATACACAGGTATTCTTGAATACTTCTCATCAACTATAACTTTCTTTATGCCTTCTAAGGTTGATGTTATCGGTATAGCAACAATATTTGTTCTATGAGTAGCTATATCTTCAACTGAAGTATTGTCAAATTCAAATATATTATTAATCATTTCCATCTCATTTTCATCAATAGAACCTATGTCACTACCTGCATCAACCATCATACGAATTTCATCTTCTGTTATATGTATATCTAATTTTGATGGGTCGATACCAAAAAGTCGTACTATTGTATTCGCTATAAATGTATCTATTACAACGAAAGGTTTCATAATAGCTGTAACTATCTTCATAGTTTTTATACTATTTAAAGCACGCTTATCTGGATTATTAAGGCCAAATCTTTTTGCTATAAGATATTCAAATGTATAAAAAATAAATACAGCTAAAATAAGACCTATTAAATAAGATAAATAAACTATATTACGTGTACTTACATATACATCTGATTTAGCTATTATATCTTGAAATATTTCATATATAAATTTTACAAAAACGAAACTCCCAAATACAACTCCGGAAATAATAACAAGTCTAAGTGAAGATATTTTTTCTGTTCTATTTTTCAGCTCTTCATACAAAGCATTATATGTATTATCTCCAGATTCTTTTAAGGTTTTCACCCTGCTTTTACTTGAAGATATAAGTGATGTTTCAATAGAAGAAAAATATGTAGTCAACAAAAGTATTATTATAAATAGTATTAAATACTGCAATAAAAACCAAGCCTCCAAAATAGTAATAGGCTCTCTACATTATGTAAAAAGCCTTAATTTTATATTAATATAAAGGATATTTAAGAGTAAGAGCTTTAACTCTAGCCTTAGCCTCTGCTTTATTATTATCATAATCTTTAAGTGTCATAGCAATAATATGAGCAATCTCTTTCATATCTTCCTCTTTCATTCCTCTTGTTGTAACTGCTGGAGTTCCAAGTCTTATACCACTTGTTACAAATGGTGATTGTGGGTCAAAAGGAATTGTATTTTTATTGCAAGTAACACCTATAGAATCAAGCATTTTTTCAGCCTCTTTACCTGTTAAGTTAAGTTTTCTAAGGTCAACAAGCATAAGATGAGTATCTGTTCCTCCTGATACTATATCCACACCCTCTTCTATTAATGATGATGCAAGCATTTTAGCATTCTTTACTACATTTGTCATATACTCTTTATACTCAGGTTGTAAAGCCTCTTTAAAGCAAACAGCTTTTGATGCAATTACGTGCATAAGAGGTCCTCCCTGTATACCTGGGAATATAGCTTTATCAATAGCCTTTGCGTATTCCTCTTTACACATAATCATACCACCTCTAGGTCCACGTAATGTCTTATGTGTTGTAGTAGTTACAAAATCAGCATATGGTACTGGTGACTGATGAAGTCCAGTAGCGACAAGCCCTGCAATATGTGCAATATCAACCATTAAATACGCACCAACACTTTTTGCTATTTTACTTATTCTTTCAAAATCTATCTCTCTCGCATAAGCACTAGCACCGGCAACAATCATTTTTGGTTTATGTTCATTCGCAATTTTTTCTAATTCTTCGTAATTAAGATACCCCTCTTCGTTTACACCATAAGGTACAACATTAAAGTATTTACCAGATATGTTTACAGGACTTCCGTGTGTAAGATGTCCACCTTGGTCAAGGTTCATACCAAGTATTGTATCTCCTGGGTTAAGCATAGCAAAGTAAACACCCATATTTGCCTGTGAACCAGAATGTGGCTGTACATTAACGTGTTCAGCACCAAAAATTTTTTTCGCACGTTCAATAGCAAGATTTTCTGCAATATCTACCTTTTCGCAACCACCATAATATCTTTTTGATGGATAACCTTCAGCATATTTATTTGTAAGAGGAGTACCCATAGCAAGCATAACAGCTTTTGATACAAAGTTTTCAGATGCTATAAGCTCAATATTATCACGCTGTCTTTTAAGTTCGGCCTCTATACAATCAAAAATTTCAGGGTCAACTTTCTTTATTTCATTAAAATCAAATTCACTCACTTCAAACTACCTCCATTTTAAATATAGTATTTAAAGGTATAGACCTTTTCAATGTAAAAAGTATAGCACACTTCAAATGTTAATACAAATGATTTTTAAGTATAGTTATAATAGTTTAATTTATTATTTGCTTAACCTTTTTTGGGCATATTTAAAATTCTTGTATAAAAGATTTATTTCCTGTCGTAATATTTTACCCCTCTTACATTATACTTTCAGCAAAAATATATATTAATCGATATACTGATAATAATCCCTTTGATAAAAATGTATCAATTCTATTTATAGCCCATTTCCTCTTTTAACTTCTCAACACATCTAGTGATATCTTCATCATCACATTCCATAATTTGTTTAACGTACTCTTCCTTTAATTCAGTAAGGTAAACAATAGTTTTTAAATCAAATCCTAAGTCCGTTGCATTAATTGCAACTTCAATTTTAGCTCTCAAAGCTCCTGCTTTAAGACCGAATTTTAATGCTTCGGTAACATCTTCTATACTATCTGGCATACAACTCTCTCCTATCTTAAATATATGTCTTATTAATAAATTGATTATACTATACATTATACATAATTTAGAAATTAATAAAAATAATTTTACGGATATTTTTTCATTTTTAGATAAATTTTATATAAAAATGAGGTATAGCATTTAAATAATAGCTATACCTCAATAATATTTTTATATTATAGATAAAAACTCTATTTCTTATTTTGTTATTATACTAAATACACTTTCACCATTTTTCATATCAAGCATAATATATAACAAAAGAAAAATTTATTTAAGGAGATATAAAAATGTCAACATTTGAACTTAAAGCTAATTGTTCAGAATCAAGATGTTCATCAAGAGAGGACTGTATAATTGCACAGAAAATATTTGACCAATGCAGAATTCAGCAATGTTTAACACCTAATAGCTTAGGAAGTGCTAGAGCATACGCATATGGATATGATGATTGTTGTAAAGAAAGTGAACCTATTGTACCACCTAGCAACGCATCATCAGTATCCATACGAGATTTAGTTTTATCAAAAATTTCTATTATAAGCAAAAAACAAAATCCATTCAAAAAATGCTACTGGGATATAGAAGTAAGATTTATATTCGTATATACTTTAGTATTTACAACAGCTGATGGCTGTGAAATTTGCTCAACTAAAGCTACTTCATCATATACTACTAAAGTAACATTATTTGGTTCTGATGATGCAGATGTTGTTGTAGCATCAGACTTATATTGTAGTAATGACTTAGCATCATCTGGACCATTTGTATCAGTAGAAGGTAAAGCTGTTGGATTACTTGCAGAACTTAAATACTGTAACCAGTCTTGCTGTGATTATAATTGTGGTTGTGGCTGTTCTTGTGAATGTGATTGTTGTGATAACGACAACGGTTATGCAGTTTCAAGAAGTATTTCTACAAATGGCTCATACTCTATTGCAGTACACGTTACAATAGGTCTTTTTGCAGTAATTAAACTTTTCAGACCTGTAAATATTGTTGTAAGAACTGAAGGTTATTGCATACCTGAAGAGTGTAAGGAACAGTCAATAGCTGAAGATCCTTGTGATTTCTTCAATAATCTTGACTTCCCTATGAATATTTTTGAACCTGGATTTACAGGAAATGTAGCACACTCATCTTCTGTTGGAAATAGTGATGGTTGTGGTTGCAACTGTGGTTGTAAATAATATAATAAAATAAAGGTACTCTTTTTAGAGTGCCTTTTTATACATAATGATAATAAAATTATAGGCTGGGATATTCATCATAATCAACATAACCATTTTTATAGCAATATAATAAGAACTTACACGGCTGTCTATATAAATCATTATTCCAATCAAATAGTAAATCAGCAAACCAACTGTGGTGTATTTCCCAAAACCTATCAAATGCTTTATTATAGTCCGTTTCTAAATCATCAACCATTTTAGCTACAGGTGAAGCCGATAGAGATGGTAATTCTATCAATAGATAACTCAGAAAATTTAGAAATATCACCTATATTAACTTTTAACTTAAAACATCTAGAAACAAAACCTATATAAAATCTTTCGTTAGCCTCTTCTCTAATATCAATATCTTCTGATTTTTTTAACATTTTTATCAACCCTTTTCTAATTAAAATATATTATCTGTCTCTTATACACATC
>JADIMX010000148.1 GCA_017694425.1 Candidatus Fimicola merdigallinarum | reverse complement strand
TATAAATCTAGTGGAAGTATGTACTAAATTTTGTACAATCCACAGAGGACAGATGTATGTGAAAAAGATACATTATTGTATACATAAAACAATTTGTGTATTGGTAAATATTAATATATAACATATGTATGTATACAAAAAACATAAATAAAGAATATTTTATTTGTAAGAATTTAACTATTGCCTTTTTTTAATAAAGGGTGCATAATTGTTTTCACAAAGCAATAATATATTGATTAGTAAATACTGTGATAAGGAAAAGTAATATATTAAAAAGTTTCAGAGAGTCTGCGTTTTGGTGAAAGCAGATACTTATTATTATATGAAAATCACCTTTGAGTATTTAGGCTGAAGGTTTTATACTGTGTAAGTCTAAACGTTTAACGCACGTTATAGCGTAAGAGTGGCTTTAAAAAGCAATTAGAGTGGTACCACAGAGTTTTACCTTTGTCTCTTTTATAGGACAAAGGTTTTTTTATTATAGTAGCGGTATCATAAAAAATAAAATATTTTGGGGGAATTGATTATGGTAAAAATGTATTATGAAGCAGATTGTAATTTAGGATTATTAGAGGGTAAAAAAATTGCTGTTATCGGTTACGGAAGTCAGGGTCACGCCCACGCTAACAACCTTAAAGATAGTGGAATGGACGTTGTTGTTGGTTTAAGAAGTAACTCACCAAGAGTAGCAGAAGCAAAAGAGGCAGGTCTTCAGGTTATGGAAGTTCCTGAGGCTGTAAAAGTTGCTGACGTTGTTATGATGCTTGTTCCAGACGAAAAAGCAGCAGATATCTACAAAGAATCAGTACACGAAAACCTTAAAGAGGGTGCAATGCTTATGTTCGCTCACGGTTTCAATATCCACTATAATCAGATTGTGCCACCAGCATATGTTGACGTAACAATGTGTGCTCCTAAAGGACCTGGACACACAGTAAGAGAAACATATCAGGACGGTATGGGAGTACCATCTTTAATCGCTGTACATCAGGACGCAACAGGAAAAGCTAAAGACTATGCTCTTGCTTATGCAGGTGGTATCGGTGCAGGTCGTGCAGGTATCATTGAAACAACATTCAAAGAAGAAACAGAAACAGACCTTTTCGGTGAACAGGCTGTACTTTGTGGTGGTGTTTGTGCTCTTATGCAGGCAGGTTTTGAAACACTTGTTGAAGCTGGATATTCACCAGAAATGGCATACTTTGAGTGTTTCCACGAAATGAAACTTATCATTGACCTTTGTAACAGAGGCGGTATGTCATTTATGAGATATTCTTGCTCTGATACAGCAGAATACGGTGACTACATAACAGGTCCAAAAATCGTTACTGACGAAACAAGAAAAGCTATGAAAGGTGTTCTTAAAGATATTCAGGACGGTACATTTGCTGGTAACTGGATTTCAGAAAACCGTTCAAGTGGTAGAGCTCACTTCCTCGCTATGCGTCGTGTAGCAAGTGAACACCCAATTGAAAAAGTTGGTGCTAAACTTCGTAGTATGATGAGCTGGTTAAAGAAATAATTTAATTTAAGTAATAAAAATAATTTAAGTCTTAGTGTAATAAAAACGGATATCTTCTTTGGTATCCGTTTTTTGTATTGTTCAAATGATATAGTAGGGGTATAATATATTTAATTATTCTAAAAATCAGGTTTCGGAATAAAGGGTGGGTATATATGATAGTTGGAGTTGGAACGGATATTATTGAGATAAAGAGAATTAGAAAAGCTATAGAAAAAGAAAGGTTTATAAATAGATATTTTACCGAAAGGGAAATAAATCAGTTTAAAGAAAGAAATTTTTCGCCACAGACTGTAGCAGGGGTTTTTTCTGCTAAAGAGGCTATTGTAAAAGCTATGGGTACAGGTTTTTCGGGTTTTTCTCCTGCTGATATAGAGGTGTTAAAAGATGAAAGTGGAAAGCCTTATGCAAATATTTATAACAATGCTAAATCTATATGCGACAAAAATGGTATAAAAAACATACATATATCCATAAGCCATTGTAAAGAATATGCACAAGGATTTGCTGTTGCAGAGGGAGATACTTTCAATATTACAGAATAAAATTATAATATCCTAAATATAATGTTTTAAACGTATATCTAGGAGAGATTTTTATGAAGTTATTAAAATGTATTGCTTTTTTTGTTGTTTCAGTTTTACTATTTGTAGGCTGTGGCAATAGCGAGGAAGTTTCTACAATGGAGAAAATACAAAATCAGCTTAAAAATATGGAAAGTTACGAATGTACAGGAACACTTACAAGGATTTCTAACAAAGGTCAAAATGTCTATGATATAAAACAGTATTATAAAAGTACAGGTGAGTATAGACTGGAGCTTTTATCACCTGATGATGTGGCAGGAAACTATACTGTATTTGACGGAACATCTATTTTTCAGCATAATCCAAGAGTGCAGGGAAAATACATAAAAAATGTACCGCAGTCACAGATGAGAAATGAACTTTTTTTAGGCTCTTTTGCAAAGAATTATTTCCAGTCTGAAGATGTTTCTATAGAAACTGCAAGTATGGAAACAGGTACTACAACAGTAATTGAGGCTGTTATACCGGGAGAGAATAAGTATACAGCTACCGAAAAACTTTGGATTAATGACGAAACCATAAAGCCTGTAAAATTAGTTATATATGATGTAGAGGGCAATGAAAGATACATTGTGGAATATAAGGATTTTGAATATAATTGTGATATAGATGACAGCTTGTTTAAAATTCCTGAGAATTAGGAGGAAAATAAATGACAGAATACCAAAGAGTGACAGCAGATATAGACCTTGACGCTATCGCCTATAATATGAAGAACATAAGAAAAAGGGTTAAAGAAAATACAAAAATAATGGGAGTTGTAAAGGCTGACGCCTATGGACACGGTGCTGTTGAAGTTTCTAAGGTTATATTATATAACGGTGCCGACTGGCTTGGGGTAGCTATGATAGATGAGGCTATACAGCTTAGAAGAAATAATATAATGGTGCCGATACTAATACTTGGCTACACTCCCGAGGCAGATTTAGAAGATGTTATACGATACGATATAATACAGACAGTTTTTTCTTATGATATGGCAAAACTTATTTCTGATGTGGCAAAAAGACTTGGAAAGATAGCTAAAATACATATAAAAGTTGATACAGGTATGGGTAGACTTGGCTTCATTCCTGAGGAGAATATAGGTGAGGCTGTATTTAAAATATCACAGCTACCTAATATAGAGATAAATGGTATATTTACTCACTTCTCTACATCTGATGAAAAGGATAAATCTTTTACAAAATATCAGTATGAAAGGTTTAAATTTGCAATAGATGAAATAGAGAAAAAAGGAATAAATATACCTGTAAAGCATTGTTCAAATAGTGCAGGGATAATGGATTTTGAAGATTTAGGCTTTAATATGGTTCGTGCCGGAATAATACTTTATGGCCTTTATCCATCTGATGATGTGCATAAGGAGAATATAAGTCTTAAACCGGCTATGAGCATAAAAACTCACATAAGTTATGTAAAAAAAGTTGGGGAAAATGTACCTATAAGCTATGGCAGAACATACTATACTGATAAGGAAAGTGTTATAGCAACTGTGCCGGTAGGTTATGCTGATGGGTATATAAGAAGAATGCAAAAAGGTGGCAGAGTTATTGTCGGTGGTCACTATGCACCTATTGTTGGTAGAGTTTGTATGGACCAATTTATGATAGATGTTACAGATATACCGAATGTAAAGTCTGGAGATGAGGTCATTCTTATGGGGAGCGACGGAAATCTTTCTATTACAGCTGAGGAGATAGCCAATATTTTAGAAACTATAAATTATGAAGTTGTTTGTATGATAGGTAAGCGTGTGCCTAGAGAGTATATAAAAAATAATGAGATTATAAAAACGGTAAAATTTATTTAAGATGTATTAAAATCACAGACAAAGGCAATAATCATAGTATAACTTAGTCTGTGAAACAGTTTTATAATTACATATTGATTAATGTTTTGTTTGTTTCACATTGACTGTAAAAAAATAATTTTACGGAGTGTGAATAAGGTGATTGTTCGACGAGGAGATATATATTATGCTGATTTAAGTCCTGTGGTTGGAAGTGAGCAGGGTGGAGTAAGACCGGTTTTAATAGTGCAAAATGACGTTGGAAATAAACATAGTCCAACGGTAATATGTGCTGCTGTTACATCTCAGATTAATAAAGCTAAACTTCCCACACATATAGAGATATCAGCATCAAAATATAGACTTGTAAAAGATTCGGTAATTCTTTTAGAGCAAATAAGAACAATAGACAAAAAAAGACTTAGGGAAAAAGTTTGCCAATTAGATAGTCCTATAATGAAGAAAGTTGACGTGGCACTTATGACAAGTCTTGGTTTGTTTAAATAGATTTTACGGGAAAGGCTTAGCTTTTCCCTATTTTTATGTAATTAGGGGGAATTATTTTGAATGAAAAGGATTTAACAAAAGGTAGTGTATTTAGGACAGTTATTATGTTTTCGCTACCATTTCTATTGGCTAATATTGTACAAGCTCTTTATGGTGCTGTTGACCTTATGGTTGTAGGTATGTATTGTAGTGCTGATAGCGTTTCTGCTGTATCGACTGGAACTCAGGTAACACAGATAATAACAAGTATTATATCGGGTTTATCTTTAGGTGGAACGGTTCTTGTAGGTAAATACAAGGGTATGAAAAAGTATGATGATATAAAAAGTATTATAGCTACAAACTTAACTATATTTTTTGTACTAGCTCTAGTCTTAACAGGTCTTATGATACTGTTTTCAGAAAATATTTTATTTTCACTTAAAACTCCTAAGGAGGCTTTTTCTCAAGCTAAAGATTATGTTTTAATATGTTCTTTTGGAATTATATTTATATGTGGATATAATGGAATAAGTGCTATCTTAAGAGGTTATGGGAACTCTAAAAGCCCTCTTGTGTTTGTGTGTATAGCTGGGTTTATAAATGTTTTGTGTGACGTTTTATTTGTAAAATATTTTTCTATGGGTGTTAAAGGGACAGCTATTGCGACAGTATTTTCTCAAGCTATTAGTATGATTTTTGCCATTATCTATTTGGAGAAAAAAGATTTTATATTTAAGTTTAGACTATCAAATTTTATAGTACATAGGGATAAAATAAAAGAACTTTTATTTATAAGTATACCTGTATCTTTTCAAGAGATTATAATAAGAATTTCTTTCTTATATCTTACGGCAGTTACAAATAATTTAGGTATAAGTGCATCTTCTGCTGTGGGAATTGCCAGTAAATATGATGTTTTTGCTATGTTGCCGGCAACATCTGTGGCAAGTGCTTTATCTGCTATAGTATCCCAAAACTATGGTGCAGGAAAGTATAAGAGAATGACCAAAGCTCTTTTTGTGGGAATAGCATTTGCACTTCCTTTTTCAATGATATTTTTCTTGTGGGCTCAGTTTTCGCCGGAAAGTATGATAGGTGTTTTTTCGAAAGATAGTAGTATAATATCTGCTGGCGTACCTTTTTTCAAGATGTGTAGTTTTGATTATATATTCGTTGTATTTTTATTTTCTATGAATGGATACTTAAATGGAAGAATGAAAACTTTATTTACAATGCTTAGCAGTTGTTTTGGTGCTATATTTTTAAGAATACCTATTATATATTATGTCTGCGATAAATTCCCTAATAGCTTAAAGGTTGTAGGTATGGTTGCACCATTTGTGTCTTTTGTTATGGTAATATATACATTTTTATATGTATTGTATCTTTATAGAAAAGATAATAAGAAAACTACCGTTTTTTAACGGTAGTTTCTTTATTACTGTTCATCAAATATTTTGTAATAAGTCCAGCCTTTTAACTGGTTTATATGCTCTCTATCATTTTCATCTAAAGTATCTATTATTTCATTTTCTGAATTTACATAGAAATATTCAGTAATTACAGGGAAACTTTCCATAATTGTATTTGAAAATTGCCAAAGTGGTGATATATAATCGTACCCTAACAATTTCATAAAGGCTGACCCTAGAAAGTTTGAGCTTATAGTCATATTTTCTGGGAATATAATATTTTTTGCATTTTCCTCTATATCGACTATATCTTTAGCAGAATCATTTTCCCAAATTAAAAAAGGTGTTTTATAAGTATTTAGATATTCTTCTGCT
Organism: Candidatus Fimicola merdigallinarum; assembly: GCA_017694425.1. Lineage (GTDB taxonomy): Bacteria > Bacillota > Clostridia > Lachnospirales > Anaerotignaceae > Fimicola > Fimicola merdigallinarum. The sequence goes on along the minus strand of JADIMX010000148.1, from coordinate 1,850 downwards.
GTTCCGTCAAGTTTTATATCATATTCTAAAGTTTCGTATATATCCATACCTGTTGAAAAACCAGGGAGATGGTCACCAAAATAAACAATTACAACAGGTTCTTCACTATCTTCAAAATAATTTACAAGTCTTTTAAGCTCTGTATCAGCATCTTTTACGCCTTCAAAATAGTTTCCTAACATACTTATTTGATGGTCTGTAATTTCTATATCTGTATTGAAGTTTCTTCCGTCAAAGTGGTATTTTTCCTCGTATGGACCGTGATTCTGTATTGTAACAGAGAATGAAAAAAGAGGTTTATTACTTTTTTCTATATGGTCTTCAAACTCAGATATTATAGTATCTATGGTCGCCTCGTCACTTATATACATACCTTTATTTTGAGTTACAGGCTCAAAGTTATCTTCTAAAAATATTGTTTTGTCAAATCCAAAGTATCTATATACATTGTTTCTGTTGTAAAACCAAGAATATCCAGGGTGTATAGCAATACTTTCATATCCTAATGATTTTAAAAGTGAGGGCATAGCGTCAAAGTGAGTTCTTATAAAACTGTATGACGACAAAGGATTATCTATAAATCTTGTTGAACAACCAATTAAAACGTCAAATTCTGTGTCTGATGTGCCACCACCAAAGTTAGGTACAACTATATGACCTGATATAGCGTTATCACTTTTTGCAATTTTCTTAAAGTTTTTTAATGGGTCTTTATAGCCTTTAAAATCTATATTTTCGTTTTCGGATATATCAGAAAAAGCTTCGCCCATAATCATTATTATATGAGGTTTTTTGCTATCATCAAACTCTGTAACACTATTATTTTTTTCTGTTGTTATATAAAAAGATTTGTTATATCCGTAAGGCTTTTTTACACGCAAAGTGTTTATGTCGTGTATAAAGCTGTATAAAAATCCTTTTGAAACGTAATGATTAACCTTGTAATAGTAGTTTCCCTCCACATTTAAAGAGTCGTAGTAATCTGTACTTGCATATACAGAAAAATTTAGGAAAACAGCTATTAATACAGTTGATAAAATAGATGCTACTCGTATTTTTTTTGATATTTTTCTGTGTTTAAAAAATATAAAGGATAGAGCTATTAAAACTATAAAAACTAAAACTCCTAATATAATCCCTATCATATAACTAATATCGAAGTTTGCAAATATAGTTTTAACTTCATTTAAAAGAGTTACGTCAGATGGTATAAAAGGCTCTTGACGCATAAATATTTTCGTTCTGTTTATAAAGCTCATAGCAATAAGTATAAATGTTGTTATTATTACACTAAAAACTGCATTGTTAAATATCATATATATCATAATCATAGCCAAAAGTATAGGTATATAGTTTAATAAAAACACAGCTGGCTCATCTATTATAAACTCAAAAAATGTCTTTGGAGTTTCAGGTGTTGTCTGATATATAATGAATGATGATAAAAAAGAAAATAGTAATATTATTATGATTGATTTTATTATGCTAAGCTCTATTTTTTTTATTTTAAAATTCATTTTTTTGTCCTCCGTATTTTGTGTAGCGTATATATGTTATATCTTTTTTAAAATAAAGTAAATAATTATACGATAATTTTTAAAAATTTTGTTGTCGTTATATTAAAGAAATTTTAAGAACTTTGTTTATTGTAAATATAAATGGTATTTGGTATAATATTTAAGATTATATTTTGTTATAAAATGTAAATATTTGCGTTAATTTTGGGAGTTGGTTTCGTGAGTGGCAGAAGAATGCAGAATAAAAAGGAGAAAAGAGGAAAGAAAATTAAGATTATTTCTCTTGTTATTTTGATAATAGCCTGTGTTTTTGGTGGAACAAGTGTGTTCTTT
>JADIMX010000147.1 GCA_017694425.1 Candidatus Fimicola merdigallinarum | reverse complement strand
CAAAAAAATACCATAACTATTAAAAATATCAGTTATGGTATATAATATTTAATCAGTTGTATCTCGCTTTATAAGTATCGGTTTAATTTGTTTATGAATAGGTTTTTCTAAAGGTTTTGGATTTCTTTTTTTCATTTCATTCATTTGTAATACTAATAAGTCCATCGTTTCTTTTGCTATTCTATCTATACGCTGACCAACAGTAGTTATAGGTATTATTGATTCGCTAGATATAGGAGAATTGTCAAAACCTACTATACGATAATATTCTGGAAGCTTTCCGTATTTCTGTACAACTAGGTTTAAAAATATATTTGCATAGGTATCATTGGCTAAGAATATACCTTTTTTCTCATCTTTGTATCGTGTATCTATATCATTAAATATATCTTTAATTTTTTCAACAGTTGACTGGTAGCTATGGCCGAAGTCATCTCTTATCAATTCATATTTTAAATTTTTCTCTGTACATATATCAACAAAACCTTTTATACGGTTATAAGTAGGTCTATTATCTGGGAAAATGCTGTTAATGTGTATTAAAATATCACAATTATTTTCTATAAGTAGATTAGTTGCCTGCACCGAACCTGTATAGTTATCAGTATCTACACTACAAACATACTCAGATTCACGCTCTATTGTTACAATAGGTATGTTATAAGACTTTAATTCCTTTGATGATATTGTATTACTTAAAACTATAAGTCCCTCTATTTTATATGCTAAAAGCTCGTGTATATATTTTTCCTCTATTTCTTTTTTATTATTTCCTATAAACACAAGGAATTTATAATTGTACTTTTCATAACTGGATAAAATTCTATTCATTACTTCTGAATAATAGTGCATATAAAGGTTAGGCACAATAATACCCACAAACTCGCTTTTACCATTTGCTAAAACTCTAGCTATTTTATTTTCCTGATATCCTAACTCTTTTAATGCTTTGGCAATTTTCTCCTGATTTTCTAAGGTTAAAGAATCCGGATTATTAAAGTATCTTGAAATTGTCGTTTTTGAAAAGTTAGTGTATTCTGCAATATCTGCGAAGGTTACCTTTTTCTTTTTCATCTGTAAAAACCTCTTTTTAATAAATTATTAAACCAATACTTATAAAATAAAAAGTGACTACTAGAAGAAATCTAAGTAGTCACTATACTATCGATATTTATATATTAATATATTTCAAAAAATTTTTCAAGGATATTTAAGGAAAATTTTATAATAATTTTAAATTTTTATTTCGTTTAATTTTTTGCCAAATTAGGTTGTTAATAGTTTAATTGTCAAAAGCACTGACCATAGCCTATAATATGCTCATAGAAACATTAGCTAATGGAAATTTAACATTCAAAATTCCAACGGAATATTAATTTTATTAAGGAGTAAGGATTATATGAAATACGAAAGTATGATTAAATCAATTATTGATAACATTGGTGGAAAAGATAATGTTAATAATGTTACCCATTGTTATACAAGATTACGCTTTGTATTAAAAGATAGTAATAAAGCCAACAAAGAAAACTTAGAAAACATCAAAGGTATTAAAGGTGTTGTTGAAAAAGGTGGTCAGTTACAGCTTGTAATCGGTAATGAGGTAACAGATGTATATGATGAGTTTTGTGCTGTATCTGGACTTAAAGAAAATTCACAGCCGTCTAACGAAAAGAAATCTTTTGTAGACACTATATCAGCAATATTTTTCCCTATAATAGGTCTTATGTGTGCAAGTGGTCTTATAAAAGGTTTAGTTGCATTACTTGTTGCCATTGGTCTTATTAGTGATACATCAACTACTTACACAATAATAAACGGTATTGGAGATACAGTATTCTACTACTTACCTGCATTCTTAGGTTATACAACAGCTAAGAGATTTAACGGCTCTCCTTTCCTCGGAATGGCAATAGGTCTTTCTCTTGTATATCCTAACATTCTTGGATTATCAAATGCTGAGCCTATATCCGTATTATTTGCAAATACACCATTTGCATTAAATGTAACAGCTACAATATTTGGAATACCTACAACAGTTGTTAACTACTCATCATCTGTATTCCCTGTAATTATATCAGTAATTGTATCTGTTCAGTTTGAAAAATTCTTAAACAAACATACTCCTAAGGTATTAAAAAGCTTTTTACCAGCTTGCCTTACATTATTAATAATGGTTCCTTTAACTTTAATTGTAATTGGACCTATCGTTAGTATATTAAGCAATATGATAGCAAGTGGAATTTCTTCTTTCTATGGATTTAGTCCTATTCTTGCAAGTATATTATTAGCTGGTATATTCCAGATATTAATTATGTTTGGTTTACACGGTATGCTTTTCCCTATTATCTTTATGAACTTAGGTATGATAGGATATGACTTTATATTCCCTGCTTGTTTCGTATGTAGCTTTACACAGATTGCTGGTTGTTTAGCTTTATCATTAAAAGAAAAAGACCCTGACAAAAAAGCAATAGCTATGAGTGCTGGTGTATCAGCTGTTTTCGGTATAACAGAACCTGCTATATACGGTGTTACATTACCTAACAAAAAAGCTTTCATATCTTCAGTTATTGCAAGTGCTATCGGTGGTATAGTAATCGGTATTGCACAGGTTAAAATGTATGTTTTAGGTGGAATGGGTGTTATCGGTTTCTTAAACTTCATTTCAGCTGAAGAAGGAAATACACAGCTTATATATGTTTTAATAGCTGTTTGTGTTGCTATGGTAGTAACTTTCATATTAACACTTGTTACAAACAAAAATAATGATGATACAACTAAAAATGAAAATACGGTAACAGACACTGAAGTTTCTGTTTACTCACCTATAAATGGTGAAGTAAAAGAATTAAAAGCTTGTAGTGACCAGACTTTCGCAAATGAATTTCTCGGAAAAGGTGTTTTAGTATTACCTAAAGACGGGGTTGTATATGCTCCTTTTGACGGTGTAATAGCTTCTGTATTCCCTACTAAACACGCAATAGGATTAAAATCAAACTCAGGTGTTGAATTACTTATTCACGTTGGTATCGATACTGTAAGTTTAAATGGTAAATATTTTAAAGCACTTAAAAAAGATAATGACACAGTAAAAAAAGGTGATAAATTACTTGAATTTGATATAGACGGTATAAAATCTGAAGGATATAGCGTTGAAGTACCTGTTATAGTTACAAATTCAGATAAATACACAGAATTTAATTACACATATGAAACAAATGCAGACGTTAATACAAAAGTTATTGATTTAAAATAAGAGGTGAAATCATATGTTAAAAAAGGTTATTTGTGCAATATTAAGCTGTTCAATGATATTTTCAGTAGCTGGCTGTGGAACTAATAATAATTCTACTAATAATAATTCAGCTATTGAATCTACAAACGAAACTACTCCTGTTGCAAACACAAAGTTTGGAAAGGTTTCAGGAACAGTAAAAGACAATGTAGTTACTTACTACGGTGTACCATACGGTAAAAATCCAGTAGACGACCTTAGATGGAGTTATCCTACTGACCCCGACGCTTGGGAAGATGTTCGTGATTGCAGTAAAGAGCAAGAAATAGCTCTTCAGATGAAATCAACATTCGGTGATGACGGAACTCCGACAGTAGCTCTTGAAGGTACAACTGACTGTTTAAATCTTGACATCTACACAAAAAGCGATAGTAAAAATCTTCCTGTTATAGTGTATGTACACGGTGGAAATAATCAGACCGGTACATCATTAGAAGTTGGTGGTCACGATTTAGTTACAAAAGAAGATGTTGTTTATGTTTCTATAAATTACAGACTTGGTTTATTAGGTTTTAACCCGCTTCCTGCTGTTTTAGATGAAAATGAAAGTGGTAACTTTGGTCTTATGGACATAAAGAAATCTCTTGAATGGGTTAGAGAAAATATAGCTGAGTTTGGTGGAAATCCCGACAATATTACATTAACAGGCTTCTCTGCCGGTGGACGTGACGTAATGGCTACACTTATAAGCCCTGAATTTGAGGGTCTTTACGATAAAGCTGTTGTTTACTCCGGTGGTATGACTATTGCTAATCTTGAAAACTCTCAGAAAAAAGTTGCTGAAATTATGTCACCTTTAGTAATAGAAGATGGCATTTGTAAAACTGAAGATGAAGCTATAAATTATCTTTTACAGGATACAGATGAGGTTACATCATATTTAATGGGATTAAAAGAGGACCGTATAATAAGCTTATTATCTGATGCCGGTATAAGAATGAGCAAGTTCCCTCACCTTTTTGGTGATGACATAACTTTACCTAGCACAGGTTTTGAAAATGCTACATACGTTCAAGATGTACCTATTATAATGCTTACAGGCACAGATGAATTTAGCCTTTTCACAACATTTGATGCAATATATAAATATTTCGGTGATGAGGGTGACTCTGCGAAAAAATTTGCAATTAAATATGGTAGCGATTTTTATAGAATATTTAATACTCAGTTAAGTGCTGAGAAAATGATTAATAACTATAACTCTGATATTTATTTATATGAAGTTGAGTACGGTGGCGAAAATTCTGATAATAAAATAGGTATGGTTGGTTCATTCCACGGTGTATTCGTTCCTATGCTTACAGATACTCACGGTTACGCATCATTCCACGACTACAAAAATGATACTTATCAGAGTATGTCAGACGCATTCAGAAAGTACTTAGTAAACTTTGTTAATACAGGAAATCCTAACGGAGATGGTCTTGTTGAATGGGATAACTGGACTTTAGATAATAAAAACACATTATTATTTGATGGAAAAGACGGAGAAGCTTTTATCGAAAGCTCCGATATGTATAAAACAAATGAAGATATTATTGATGAAATGATGGCTGATACATCAGTAAGCGCTAATTTAAAATCTGTTATCATTTCGCAAATATTAAATGGTCGTTGGTTTAGCGAATCTATTGATGAATATTTTGGTAACAACAATGGGTGGTAATAAATTATGAGTAATACTAAATTTTTATGGGGAGCAGCATTATCTGCTAATCAATGTGAGGGTTCATATGATGTAAATGGTAGAGGCTTATCTATTATAGACAAGCTCCCTACTGGCGAAAATAGATTTAAGGTAATGAGTAATCCTGTTAAATATATTAACGAGGAGTTTCCACACTACCCTAGCCGTCACGGTATAGAGTTTTATAAACACTATAAAGAAGATATAAAGCTTCTTGCAGAAATGGGTATAAATAGCCTTAGAATATCTATGAGTTGGACTCGTATATTCCCTACTGGAAAAGAAGATAAGCCTAATGAGGAAGGCTTAAAGTTTTATGATGATTTAATAAATGAGCTTTTAAAATATAATATAGAACCTATTGTAACAATGTCACACTTTGATACACCTTTTTATATAGCTGAAAACTTTAACGGTTGGGCTGATAAAGGTACAATAGATAGCTTCTATAAATATGCTGAAACTATATTACACCATTTTAACGGTCGTATTAAATATTGGATACCTTTTAATGAAATAAATATGATTTTACACTTACCATACGTTGGTGGTGGAATAATAGATACAAAAGGCGATTTAAAAGAAAAAATTAAATACCAGTCAGCTCATAATCAGCTTGTGGCAAATGCAATGGTTTGCAAACTTGCTCACGAAATAAATAAAGAAAACCTTATGGGTTGTATGCTTGCTGCCGGTAACTATTACCCACAGACTTGCAAACCTGAAGATAATCTTCTTGCAATAAATAAAAATAGAGAAACATATTTATTTATTGATGTTCAAGCTAGAGGCTACTACCCTTCCTATGCTAAAAAGAAAATAGAAAGTCTTAACCTTGATATAACTGAAGAAGAAATAGAATTACTTAAAAATACAGTTGATTTTATATCTTTTAGTTACTACAACTCAAAGGTTTGCAGTAGTGATAACGTTGACGGTGCTGAATTAACTGCCGGAAATATATTTAAATCTATTAAAAACCCATACTTAAAAGCTAGTGAATGGGGTTGGCAGATTGACCCTGTAGGACTTCGTGTAACAATGAACGATTTATACGATAGATATCAGAAACCGTTACTTATTGCCGAAAACGGTTTAGGTGCAAAAGATGAGCTTGTTGATGGTAGAATTCACGATGAATACAGAATTGAATATTTAAAACATCATTTAGAAAATATGAAACTTGCTATTGAAGATGGAGTGGACCTTATAGGATATATGCCTTGGTCAGCTTTAGACCTTATCAGTGCATCTACTGGTCAGATTTCAAAGAGATATGGCTTTATATATGTAGATTTAGATGATAATGGCGAAGGTACTTATAAAAGATACATTAAAGATTCATATTTCTGGTATAGAGATTATATTAAAAACAATAAATGATAGATAAAATAACCCCTATTTATTATATATAATAAATGGGGGTATTTTTATGTTAAAATAAATAACTAAAAACTATAATCTCAAAAAATATCACTTAAATTTAATATAAAAATATACTTCAAATAATAATTAATGAATGACTTATCCCTTA
>JADIMX010000146.1 GCA_017694425.1 Candidatus Fimicola merdigallinarum | reverse complement strand
TATAACTTCATTTATCATATTGTTATAGAATTCAACAGCTTTTTCATTAACTTCTCCAACCCCATCAGGAATAAGACGACACCACTGAATTGATGTTCTAAATGAATTATGACCTGTAGCTTTAAGAAGTTTTATATCCTCTTTATAATTTTTATAAAAAGTGGAAGTATCCTGTGGTCCTACGCCATCAAAAAATCTTTCCGGCTCTTTTTTAAACCAATAATCCCATATACTCTCACTTTTTCCGTCTACGTCGGCACTACCTTCTGACTGTGGCCCTGACGTCGCACTTCCCCACCAAAATCCTTTTGGAAATTTATATTTTATGTCCATTTTTATTCTCCTTACTTTTTTTAAAGCACCCCTATATAGAGGTGCTAAATTTATTTCCTATTATTATAAATTTTCAGATTCAAATTCTTTCTCATCTTGAATATTTTTCTTATCCCAAACCTTTAAAAATGGGAACCATATAGTACCTACGACAAGCATCTGAACAAGCTGTAAAATACCACCTCTTATTGAGTTTGTCGCAAGCATACCACTTATAAACACTGGTGTTGTCCAAGGAACTGTAACACCTGTTGTTTTTGGAACAATTCCTGTTGACATAGCAATATATGCAACTAATGTTGAAACCATAGGTGCTAATATCCAAGGAATAACTATAGCTGGATTTAATACAATAGGGAAACCAAAGATAGCTGGCTCATTAACGTTGAATATACCTGCTGGAAGTGCAAGTTTACCAACTTCTTTAAGCTGTTTACTCTTCATAAGTGTAAGAACTATTATAAGTACAATAAGAGTCATACCTGTACCACCAAGGCTTACAGTGAATATTTCAATAAACTGTTTTGTTACAACATTAGGTACATCTAAACCAGCTTTAAATGCTTCAAGATTTTCAAGTGTAAGTGTACCCCAAATAGGTTCCATAACAGAGTTTATGATAATCTGACCGTGAAGTCCAAAGAACCAAAGCACCTGTATTACAAAAATAGCTATAATTGTAGGAACAACACCTTTTCCAAGACCGATTAATGGAGTTTGTATAATTTCGTATATAAAATCGTGAATATTACCCCAAGGTGTAAATGAGAATATTATTCTAAGTATAAGGAAAACTGAAAGAGTTAAAACGGCCGGAATTAAAGCTACGAAAGACTTTGAAACAGCTGGTGGAACTGATGGTGGCATTTTGATAACCCAGTTCTTTTTAACTATTTTAGCATATAACCAAGCAGCAAAGAATGAACCTAATATACCAACGAACATACTTTTTGCACCAAGTCTATCTATACTTATTACATTAGAAACCATTAACCCTGTTTCATCAACAGGTACTTCATATGGTGTAAGTAAAAGGAATGAAGAAAATGATATTGCTGCACCAAAAAGACCATCAACACCTTCATCTTTACTTAAATAGTAACCTATACCAAGTGTTACGAATACTGTTGCTATTGACATTGTAGCTGTTGATGCTGGCCCAAGCATACCCTGTAACATAGCAAGACCTTCTGGTGATAAAATTTTATCAAGGTATGGTAAGTTAGATATAACAAGCATTATTGAACCGAATATTGTAAGAGGAAACGCAAGCATAAACGCATCTCTTAATATTCTTAAAATTTTATTATTATTGAGTTTTTCACCAAGGACCATTATAGGTTCTTCAAATTTTTCAAATAAATTCATTTATTTCCCCCCTAAAAAAATCAAAAAATGAAATTACTTTTTCTCAGCCATATCCATAGCCATTTTTAAAACACCTTTTCCGTCGCATCTACCGTAAGATACTGGTGGAATTACATCTAATGGAAGATTTAATTCTTTTGCTTTTGAAGCAAATTTAGTTTTTAAAAATCTCATCTGAGGACCGAATAAAAGAACATCTGCTTTTTTCATTTCTTCTTCAACCATTTCCTGACCTACAGCCCAGATTTCAACATCTATATTTTGTTCTGATGCAGCCTCCTTCATTTTGTTAACAAGTAAACTTGTTGACATACCTGATGCACAAGCTAATAAAATTTTCATAAATATGTACCCCTTTCTTAAATAGATAATACTTTTTATAATTTGTAGCTACCAATTAATTTGATAGTTATATTATAGCACTGTAACTATATATTTCAATAGACAAATTTTACATTTTTTAGTATTGTACATATGTGTTAAAATATAGCACTTTAAAAATAAAATAATTACTATTTTTTAGTATATTATTACAAAAAAATAAAGAGTTGACTTTTATAGACAACCCTTTTATAAATATTTAAAGTTCATTAAAACATTTTAATTATATAAATTAGAAGTTTGATAACTTTATTAATTTAGCCACTTTATAATTATTAAATGACCTTGACACTGCAAAAACATCTCCCGTACTCAAAAATTCAATTCCATCTATAACTAGATTAGGGTCATTTTCCTCTAAACCAAAAAGGTCTGCATCTAATTTGCTTAATTTATCTGCAGATATAACTTTATCAGCAAACCCTATTGTAAGCCCTAGGTCATTTATTATATAACTATATATAGATTTTTTTGCAATTTCTTCACTTAAATACGGTATGAGTTTTTTATTAAAATATGTTCTTTCTATTGAAAATGGTACACCATCTACTATTCTAACTCTTTCAAGATAATATACCAAACCACCTTCTTCACATTTCATTTTTTCTGCAATATCTTTTGAAGCTTCTATAAGTTCTAAGTTTAAAACCTTTGTTTCTATCTTTTTATCAGGATAATCTCTTGTAAGCCCCTTAAGGCTTTCTAAACTTAAATATCCTCCTTTTATACCATTTTCTCTGATAAAAATGCCACTTCCTTGAACTTGATACACATACCCCTTATTAACAAGAACAGATATAGCTTTCCTAACTGTCGTTCGGCTTACATTATAAATGTTTACTAATTCTTCTTCCTTAGGTAACTTTTTAGTTTCATTGTATTTACCAGAGAATATATCCTTTTCAATATCCTCAAGTATTTTTTCGTATTTTTTACTCATAAAATCTACTCCGTATAATATATTATAT
>JADIMX010000145.1 GCA_017694425.1 Candidatus Fimicola merdigallinarum | reverse complement strand
TTTCATTATATCTTCTTATTATCTCACTTAATAAAGATATTAATACAGCCGTATTCTTTCCTATATCACAATTATTAACTAAGTCATCAACATTACTTGAAAATATATTATTAAAACCTCCATAAACATTAATAAGTCTATGTGCAATATCATTAGTATCTTTTCTAGGTATTCCATAAAAAAGAAGTAACTCTAGTATCTGATGGTCATCAAAACTTTTTCCACCATAATCAATAAATCTATTTTTAAGCCTTTCCCTATGTCCTTTATGTAAATTCTCTGACATTAAAAATCACCTAAATATCCACTAACCAAATCAAAAAGTTTTCCCTCGTAAACTATATCAAGAAGTTTTCCAAGTCGTCTAAGTGCTTTTTTTGAAGTTTCAATATCTATAAGACCTTCATCAAGTGCATCAGCAATTTCTTCTATATCAACCACTTTAACCTTTCCATCTGGATATATTATGACATCTGCTAAAAGGTCTACGAAAGTATAACTATTACTTTCTTTGTCAAAAACTGTATCTATAATATCACAGTAATAGTATACAAGCTCATATTTATCATTCATAAACTTACTAATTTTAAAGCCATCTTTTAAAAAATAACAGGAATACCCTTTAGAAAAATCTTTTCTAGGTTTTAAAACATTCCACTTTGTAACAATTTTTTCTTCATCAATATGTATTATTTCATCATCTTTCAAATGAATAATCTCATCTGGTATATATCTTTTTCTATAAATACTAGGCATAGTCATACTATTACCTCCTTTTTAATTATATCATAAATTTATAAAAATCCTATTTATTAGAACTATGATAATACAATATTAAATTTACTTCAATGAAAATTTTGATAATTTTTGTAAATTTTTGTACAAAAAAAATAGACTTACATACATAAGTCTACTTTTTAGTCATATTATTTTATTACACTAACCTCAATACCATCAAAATAGTGTTTTAATATCTCTTCAAAAGAATAACCTTTTTCAGCCATTCCTTTTACACCATTTTGACTCATTCCAACACCGTGACCATTTCCTCCACCGTAAAAGTGTATGCTTTCTATAAAACCAAAACTATCTTTTGTAAAGTCGAATGTAAAAAATCCACTTGGCATAATAGAAAGATTTTTAAAAGAAAGACCATTTTTACATTTTAATTCCACATCACTACCACCTATAAATGATTTTGGAGGCAATATTTTTCTAATGTTATACTCGCCACTAACTCTGAAAAAGCCACTTTCCCCCTCTATAAGCATAACCATTATATTGCCACCACTTCCCCTTTTTTCTACGGATATATTTTTTATACGACCTATATTCTTAGCCCCACTATTTTCAAAATTCTGACCATCTTTTGAGTGCTCCATCATTGCAGGGCTATTGTAAAAAAGATTTTCAAAACTATTTTTAACAGCCTGAGAAAGCTCTGTACCTGTCATATCAACAGACCACCTATACCAAGGTGAATTTTTGTCATAACAGTCTATATCCATATTTAAAAATTCTCTAAACTTGTCCTCTGTTTCTAAACTGTCAAGCCCCTTTTCCTCAAATTGAGGCTTACTTACAAGATAGGGTTTAGTTTCGCTAGGAAATGACTTTGTAGAAATATCCGCCCAAGTTTCACCTGAATTTGCAGTAAAACCAAAGGAAGTTGAAAAATAATTTGCACCTATAACAATGTTATCATATGTAATAAACATATCTTCCGTTTCTTTTACAGCCTTAGTAGATTCTTCGTATTCCCCCATATTGTTATAAACCTGAGAATTTACTGTATCATCTATATTAGCACCGTACTCACAAAATCTATTTAAAAAGAATTGATTATACCCATAACTTCTAGCAGTTACCGACTGTACCATAAGAGCTTCCTCGCCGAAAGATACAGGCATTTCACAAGGCACAACAGAAAAAAGATACTCCTCAAAATCAAGCTCATTTACTATGACAAAGCCTCCACCACTTCTTTTCTCTATCTCAATAACACCTCTGTATTCTGGCATAGTTTTAGCTTTAGAAAGAGATGATATTTCAATTTTCCCATTGTCAAAAGGCTTTATATATATTCGACAATTCTCACCAAAATAATTTGGAGAATTTCCCTCGTCTAAGGAAAATCTTTCAGCCGGTAAAAAATCTTTTTCATTTTCACCATAGATAAGTTTAAACCCAGTAGAAGAACGCAACTCTATATTATTTTGTATGTACCCATAAATATTATTATCCGATAAAACAACTCTTATTGTATTAGGCTTTTTCTCTTTTTCAAACCATATAGAAGAAACCTTACCATCTTTTAAATATATTTCACATTCACCTTTAGCACATAAAAGCTCTGTCTTTTCGCTTAAAACCCCATTATTTCTATATACAGTAAAATTATTTGCATATTCTATTCTTCCTAACTTTTCAGTTTCAATAAAGTCATCACATACAAGTTTTACTTTATCATCACTATGCTTTTCTATTACCGATATTTCTATATCATTTCCCTTTATAGATATATCAGCACAAACATCTTTTTCTATTGAGTAATCGAAAATTCTTTCCCTAGAAAATATATTTACAGAAACCTTTTTGTCATCAACCTTTTTTACAAATATATTTTCAAAATCAACCGAATTTTTTAAAACCTCAAAAAAACCTATTATATTATTACCTCTTGTAAAAACTTTTACAGTATTCCCTACAAATACATTGTCAAACACTCCTGCATATCTAAACTCGCCTTTATCTGTGTAATATACATTTTTATCACTAGAAAAATCAAAAAGTTTAAGTTCATTTTCAATACAACCCTTATCCTCTCCAACCTGAAATAAAAGGGTATTCCAAAGAGAACGAGATATAGGCTTATCCTTTATATCATCAGACATCTTTATTTTTATTTTATTATCCTTATTTATAAGGTCTAAAAGGGATTGTGCCTGTATTATAGTTAAAGGCTCATCAGGCATAAACTTATCGCCTTGTCCCACCATAATACCTTTACTAAAAACATAATTTACAAATATATATTCTTCACTATTAGCATCTACATCTGTAAAATCGGCTGTCTTGTCCATATTTTTTATAATATCGTAATCATCAAAAAGAAGTGCTATGGAAGAAGCCGAATCCAGCCTAGTAACCGGCATATCCTCACCTACTTCACCTACTTCGTTGTAGTATATAACCTGATTTTTATTTTCAACTACATTTTGCCCTGTACAAGAAGATATAAAAAAACTTGACATCAAAATAAAAAATATAAATATAATCCTTTTCATACACTTGTCCTCCTTTCATAAAATAATATGCAAAGAAGGACAAAAAAATAACTCCCCTTTTTTAAGGAGAGTATGATACAAAACATATATAGAACCAAGATGCCGAGTCCTGCCTTTTGACACCTAGCCGTAGCCAGGTGGGTATCCGCAACTAAAACTCTGCCTTCCTCAGCCCAAAGGGAATTAGTAAGAGGCCTGACATATTCTTCGTTTATGGGATTCCCGTTAAAGTAATGTAGGTTCAAAAACAACAGGATATCGCACATCTCAGTAACTTTATAAATATTATAATATCTAATTTTAAATTTATCAAGTGTAAAATTCTACATTTTATATCTTATTTTTTTGAAAATATACTTGACAAAAGAGAAACAATACTTCCAAAAAGTATAAAGATATCAGAAATATTAAATATAGGTAAGTTTTTCCCTTTAATATAAATATAGTCTGTTACC